>DASPXV010000143.1:0-14452 GCA_035637115.1 Vicinamibacterales bacterium | reverse complement strand
GGACCTGGCAGCCTGCTGCACACGGAAAAAGTGTTGCTGGTGGACGGCGCCGGCCGGCTCCGCGGCGTTTACAACGGCACGGTGCCATTCGACATCGATCGGCTGCTCGCCGACATCGATCAATTGAAGGAAGGCCACTAGGCCCGCTAGACGACGACGCCGTCGTAACCTGGAAAGCGCTCCCGCATGATGCGCAGCCAGTCGTCTCCGTGGACGAGCAGCGCCGTCGAAAGCGCGTCGCACTCTAACGATCGTGGTCCCGTGACGACTGCCGACGTCGCGGCATCGGTCGGGCAACCGGTGGCGGGATCGATGACGTGGCCATAGCGCCGGCCTTCGTGAAAGAACGCCTTGCCGTGCACGGCCGATACCGACAGCGCGCCGTTCTGGATCTCGAGAATGCGTGCCCCACCCGTCGGCGGACTCCACGCGATGCGCCAGGCATCGCCATCGAAGGGACGGCCGAGCGCATGCACGCTGCTCGTGCCACCGTGCAGTAACGCGCGCGAGACTCCGTGCGCGCGCAGGATCGCGATCGCCTCGTCTATCGCGTACCCCTTGCCGACCGCTCCGAGGTCGAGACCCATGCCCGGCCGCGCGAAACGCACCGTCGATGTGCGCGCGTCGAGCTCCAGATGCTGGTAACCGGCGCGTGTGCGCGCGCCGGCTACCGTTTCGGGAGATGGCAACGCACCTGTATCTCCCACGAAATGCCACGCCCGCATCAGCGGCCCCATCGTGATGTCGAACGCACCGTCGGTCTCTTCGGACAGCTGCACGCATCGCTGAAGCAGCGCGAACACTTTGGGCTCCACCTTGACGCGCCGATGGCCCGCATGCACGTTGATCCACGAGATGTCGCTCGACGGCTGGAACGCGCTGAGACGCGAGTCGAGCCGCGCGATCTCCTCGAGCGCCTCTTCGGCGATCGACCGGTGGTCAGGCCGCGCATCCGGAAGCACGATCTCGAACCGCGTGCCCATCGCCTCGATGGCGTGGCAGAACGGGCCGGTCGTAGCGTCGGGCGCGATCGCGCTGCTCACGCGACGATCTCCCGCTTGCGCTCGTCGAAGCGGACCTGCTTCTGGCGGCGGCACGCCGCCTCTGCCATCGACACGATCGTCTGGACGCGGATCGCCAGATCTTCATTGCAGTTCGTCGGCACGTCCGCGCGGATACTGTTGAGGAAGTTGCGCATGTGCTTCACGTGCGTCTCCCCGGCATCCACCGGCGTCTCGTCGCGCCCTTCGATCTCGTCGACGAATGGACGCTCCGGCACCACCTGCAGCCGGCTCCCGCCCATCGTCAGGTTCGCTTTCGTCCCGCGGATCACGTCCTCGAGTCCGCGCTCGTTCACGGTTGAGCCTGCGAGGATGATGCTGATGCCGGAGGGGAACTCGACCATCATCAACGTCGTGTCGGGCACGTCGCGCGGCGCGCCATTCGGCTGGCCGTCGGGACCGGGCTTCGAGTCCGCATGGCACATGTCGGAGCCGACGCAGCTGACGGATTTCGGGAACTCGTTCAGGTTCATCGCGAGCATCAACGGATGCAGCCGGTGCGGCCACAGATCGCCAATGATCCCTGTGCCGTAGTCCCAGTACTTGCGCCAGCGGAAGAACCGTTCCGGGCTGAACTCGCGCTTCGGCGCCGATCCGAGCCATGTCTTCCAGTCGATCGTCTGTGGCGTCAGCTCCGGCTCGATCTTGTAGTTCCACTCGCCATTGGGATTGTTGCGGCAGTAGCTGGCCTGTGCCCAGAGCAGCGGTCCGACGGCGCCGGCCTTGACGAGCTCGCGCGCGCGGAGGTACTTGGTATCGCTGCAGCCCTGCGAGCCGACCTGCACCCGCAGTCCACTCTCCTTAGCCGCGTCGAAGATCTTGAACGCTTCGTCGAGACGCCGCGTCATCGGTTTCTCGATGTAGAGATGCTTGCCCGCGAGCAGCGTCTCGAATCCGATGCGGCCGTGCCAGTGATCGGGCGTCGCGACGACGACGGCGTCGATGTCGTTGTTGTCGAGCAGCCGGCGGTAATCGGTGTAGACCCCTGCGTCTCCGAGCTGCGCCGTCTTCTGTGCCTTGAGACGGGCGGTCTCCCATAGATCGCACACAGCAATGACTTCGACGTTGTCCTCCTGCATCTCCGGGCCCACGAGGTTGCGCAGGTGACCGCCGCCCATGCCCTTCACGCCGACGAGGCCGACGCGCACGCGATCGCCGGCGCCGATGATGCGCCGCTTCACGTTCGTCCGCGTCGTTGCCGCGGCGGCGCGATCACTTCCGATCAGCGTGGTTGCGGCGACGACGCCGGACGCAGTGGCGGTCTTGATGAAATCCCGCCTCGAGACGCTGTTGTCTTCAGCCATCGTTCCTTCTCCTCAGGTGATTGCGTAATCTGCGGCCGATACGGGGATGCGGGCGTTGGCCAGGACGGCCTCGTTCGCCTTCAGCGCCGCGACTGTCGCGGCGTACGCATCAGCGGCGCCGCACGATGGCGGCCCGCCGGTGTGAATGCTGTTGATGAACGACTCGAGCGCGACGACGAGTGCGGGCTTCTCAGGTTCGAGCGGCGCGTCCTTGCCCGGTTCCTTGCCGGCCTGCAGCAGCTTCGTCGCGTCGGCCACCATGGCGATGCCCGTCTCGTCGTGGACCGATTCCTTGCGCGCGTACACTTCCCATCCCAGGAGCGCGGAGTCCGCTTCCTTAATCAACCAGCCGCGGCTTTCTTTGAGAAGGAGGCTGCTGTTGCTGCCCTGGAAGATCGTGTAGGCCCCGCCGAACGAGCTGGCGAGCGTCACGCGCACCCCGGCGCGGACTTTGCCCAACTCGATCAGGCACGACGCTGTGTCGGGCGTCTCGCGGCCGTCGCGCCACGCGGCGATCGCGCCACTGCCGGTGATCGTCGTTGGGCGGGCGCCGAGGTACTGCGACACGAGATCGAGCTGATGAATCCCGATCTCTCCCATCACTCCGGGTGACGACTTCTCCAGCCGCCAGTTGAGCGCGCGCTCGCGATCCGCGGTGGGCGCGGCGCGGCGCCAGCTTTCTTTCCTGCTCCATTGCGCGTTGACGAGCGCAACGTCGCCAAGGACGCCGCTCTTCACGAACTGGAGCACGTGGCGATATAGCGGGTTCGATCGTCCTTGCAGCCCGCCCTGGAAAACAATGCCGCTCGCATTCTTCGCTGCGGCGGCGATCGCACGCGCATCTTCGGTCGTCGCGGCGAGCGGCGCCTCGCAGTAGACGTGCTTGCGTGCCTGCAGCGCCGCAAGAGCGATCTCGCGATGCAGCGCCGTGGGCGTCGCGATCACGATGGCATCCACGTTCGCGGACTCGAGGATGCGGCGCCAATCCTGGATGGCTTCCGCTTTCGGCGCACCGGACGCGGCGCGTTTCAGGAAAGGTTCGTAGGTGTCACAGAGCGCGGTGAGTTGTGCCGATTCGGTCCGTCCGAGCGCGTCGGCGATCTCGCGTCCCCACGCACCGAGACCTATGACGCCGAAGCGCACCGCGGGTCCGGCGGCGGCATTCGCGGCCGGCGCCTGCGCCGATGCGAGTCCCTGCCGGCTCAAAAGGAGCGCAAGCGTGGCGCCCGCGGTCTTCAGGAAGTCTCGGCGGTCGAACGGGGTCTCCATGGCGCGGCTTGCCCGCGGTCGAGCAAGAACCACACCCTGGAAAGATCGGCGCAAAATCAGGCGATCGGCCTTGCGCTGCCGGATTCCCGGCAACGGAGGCGCTGTGCTACCGTCGGCGATGCCATGAAGTTCACCGACGTCTCACCGAACCTGATCGTGTCCGACATCGACCGCAGCATCGCGTTCTACCGCGACGTGCTCGGCTTTTCGATGGCGGCAAGCGTCCCCGACGCGGCGCCGTTCCTCTTTGCCTGGATGCAGCGCGATACGGTCAGCATTTTCCTGAACACCGTAGGCTCGCTGAAAGACGAGCACCCGCAGCTCGCGGCGCGTGCGATCGGGGGCACCAACACGATTTACATGATCCTCGAGGCGGACACACCCGAAGCGGGCGTCGACGCGTTGTTCGACTCGGTGAAGTCCAAGGCGCGCGTGATCATGCCGCTCAAGACACAGTTCTACGGCATGCGGGAGTTCGGGATCGAGGATCCCGACGGCTACGTCATCTTCGTGGCGCAGCGCGTCGGGTAGTGGGGGCTAGCGGCGTTTACGCGACGAGCCGTTGCGGGAGCCGGACGAGCTCCGCTTGCGCCCGCCCGACGATGAAGAGGCGCGCGACGATGAGCCGCGCGATGGCGACGAAGCGCGCGGCTGGCGGACCGGCTCTTCCTCTTCCACGCCCTCTTCGGCACCACCGTGCGCCTGTCCGGCGGCGTCCTGGTTGATGCCGCTCTCGGCGATCTGCGTGAGCTTCTCGTCCGTGGCCTTCTCCTCTTCCAGAATTTCTTCGAGCAGGCCGACGGCCTTCTGGTGTCCCATCGCCTTCGCCCAGGCGACAAGGGTGCCGTAGGCGGCCATCTCGTAGTGCTCCGCGCGCTGCGCGGCCGCAATCAGGCGGGCGTCGAGCGTGGTCCCCTCGAAGTCCTCCTGCATGATCGCCTTGCCTTCCTCGATGATGCCCGCGATCCCGTCGCAGTGCTTGCCGCGGGCCTTTTCTTCCAGGGTCGAGAACACCTGTTCGAGGCGTTCGGCATGCCCCTGCGTCTCCTGCAGGTGTGTCTCGAACGCGGTGCGCAGCTCGTCCGAGTCCGCCGCCTTCGCCAGTTTCGGCAGCGCTCGAATCAGTTGTTTCTCCGCGTCATAGACATCGCGGAGTTCGTCCAGAAATGCGTCGTGCAAAGTTTCAGTCTGAGGCATCGGTAAGTCTCCTCTTGGAATCGCGGCGGGCCTGCAATGTTCGCAGCGACATCGTGCAACTCCCGCGCCGGAAACCAGCGGCGGAAAACTCTGCTGTACAGCGGGTCAGCGATTCAGCGTGCGCATTCCGCCTTCGGGATAACGCTCGCCCGCAACCATGCGAACGACGCCGTCAAGTTGCTGGATCTCCTGTGCCGACAGCGCGATGATCGCGGCGGCCGCGTTCTCCTCGACGCGCTCCGCCTTCGTCGAACCGGGAATCGGAACGATGTCCTCCCCGCGTGAGAGAAGCCACGCGAGGGCGAGCTGTGCCGGCGTGCAGTCTTTCTGTGCAGCGATTCTTTTCACTTCTTCCACGAGTGCGAGGTTGCGATCGAAGTTCTCTCCCTGGAACCGCGGATTGTTGCGCCGCCAGTCGTCCTGCGCCAGATCGTTCGCGGAATGAAAGCGCCCGGTCAGAAATCCGCGGCCGAGCGGGCTGTACGCCACAAACCCGATCCCGAGCTCGCGGCACGTGTCGAGCACTCCCGCTTCGGGATCGCGCGTCCACAGCGAGTACTCGGTCTGCAGCGCCGTAATCGGGTGGACCTTGTGCGCGCGGCGGATCGTGCCGGACGCCGCCTCGGAGAGCCCGAGATACCGCACCTTTCCCGCTCGCACGAGCTCCGCCATGGCTCCGATGGTGTCCTCGATCGGCGTATTCGGATCGACGCGATGCTGGTAATAAAGATCGATGACGTCGACGCCGAGCCGCTGAAGCGAGGCGTCGCATGCCTGGCGGACGTATTCCGGGCGACCGTTGATGCCAAGAAATGCGCCATCCTCGCCGCGGACGTTGCCGAACTTGGTGGCGAGTACGACGTCGTCACGCCGATCGCGGATCGCGCGTCCGACCAACCGTTCGTTCGTGAACGGCCCGTAGATGTCCGCGGTATCGAGAAACGTGACTCCTATCTCGATCGCGCGGTGAATCGTTGCAATCGACCTCGCGTCGTCGGCGCCACCGTAAAAATCGGACATGCCCATACATCCGAGGCCGATGGCGGAAACGCGAAGCTCTTCGTTGCCGAGCTGGCGCGTCGGCATCTTCGTCTTTGTGGTCATTTGTGAATGTCTCCGACTTGTGATTGTTGCAAATTCGAGCCCGGATCCGACGGCGTGACCTCCCCTGTCACGTCCGGGGCATACAGTCCGGTTGACGTAAAATGGCACAGGATTTCGTGAGCACTCCCCCATTGCAGTTGTTCGATCTCTCCGCGCTCGATGCCGTCGAGTGGCTTCGCCGGCAGCCGGCGGAGTCGATTGACCTCGTCGTCACCGATCCTGCTTACGAGTCGCTCGAAAAACACCGCGCGGTCGGCACGACGACTCGTCTCAAGCACAGCAAGGCGTCGAGCAATGACTGGTTCACCGTCTTTCCGAATGCGCGATTCGGCGAGCTGTTCGCGGAAGCGTTCCGCGTGCTCAAGCGGAACACCCACCTCTATCTATTCTGCGATGCCGAAACGATGTTCATCGCGAAACCGGAGGCGGAGCGCGCGGGGTTCCATTTCTGGAAGCCGCTCGTGTGGGACAAGCAGACGATCGGGATGGGCTACCACTACCGCGCGCGGTACGAGTTCATCCTGTTCTTCGAGAAGGGGAAGCGGCGGCTGAACAACCTGGGCATCGCGGACGTCATCTCGGTCCCGCGCGTGCATCGCGGCTATCCCGCCGAGAAGCCACCGGCGGTATCCGAAGTGCTGATCAAGCAGAGCACCGCCGCCGGCGACCTCGTGGCAGATCCGTTCATGGGGTCCGGCAGTGTGGGCGTGGCGGCGCTGCGCACCGGACGACGATTTGCCGGCACCGATCTGAACGCCGAAGCCGTGCGCCTCACGGCCGATCGGCTCGCGCAGTTCGGCGAAGGGCGCGCGCCGGAGAATCTGCCCGATGCGCCCAACGGGCTGCTGGAATTCTCGGATTCCGCACTGTGACCGGTGCGGGTTATGCCAACCTCGTCGCGCTCTACCTGTCGAAACGTTTTGGACCTCGCGGGCTGAAGGTCTACCGCGAGATCCGCGTCGGAAAATCAATCATCGGCAAGAACCGCTGCATCGACGTCTTCTGCGTGCGCGAGGAGGACAGCCGCGCGTTCGCCGTCGAGTGCAAGTTCCAGGACTCGCCCGGCACCGTCGACGAGAAAATCCCGTACGCGCTCGACGACCTCGACGCGCTGCCGATGGCAGGCTGCATCGCGTATGCGGGAAAAGGGTTCTCCGAAGGGGTGCTGCACATGCTGAACGCGTCGCCGCGCGCCGCGTACTGCCTCCCACTCGGCGGCCAGCTGGACTCGTCGAACGAGACGCGGGAGCTCGATCATCTGCTCGCCGCGCATTTCGGCTGGTGGGACGTCCTGGTCGGGACGAAGCGTCCCGTTTAAACCGCTACAGCAGTGGGAGCCCCGCGGCGGCCGCGAAGTGCCGGACGTGCCGGTCTCGCGTCACCAGCGGTGCGGACTGATCCAGGCAGCTTCAGCCGGTCAGATCCAGCGGCGCACGCGCGCGGTGAAGGCGACGTACTCGGATCCAAACCTGCGGCGCAGGTAGGCCTCCTCGCGCGCGATGACGAACCGGTCAATCACGATCAGCACCGGCAGGAGAAGAATCGGAATCCACCACGTGTTGCGCCACAGTCCTACGCCGATGCTGAGAAACGTCATCGCCACGTACATCGGATTGCGCGTGATGCGGTAGGGCCCGTCGATCACCAGCGCCGTTGCCGACCTGTTCGGAATGGCGGTCGTCCGCTTTCCAAGGAAGGATAGGAAGCTCCATGCGAGGAGCAGGGCGAACGCGGCGAAGCAGGCCCAGGCGCCGATCACGCGCACCGCGCCACCGCCAATCGGAAGCGGCGCGTAACGTCTGAGCAGCATGCCCGCCGCAACGGCGGACGTGAAGAAGATCGGCGGCGGCACGTGGACGCCGGGGCTGTCGCTCACGCGCGCGAGCGTATCACTGGACGAGGCGGCGCGGTCATTTCCAGACTGAGGCCTTCTTCGCCCAGGTCGACTCCCCGTAACGGTCGTCGAACGCCTTCGCCGTTTCCTTCAGCGCACCCGCGTCGTTCGTGGCGCGATACCGCGATACACCAGTCCAATACTGCGCCTCCGGCGCGGCATCCGTCTTCGGGTACTGGTCGAGGACCTCGCGATACAGCCGCTCCGCTGCCGCGTAATCCTTGCGGTCGAATGCCGCTTTCGCGACGCCGAGCGACAGCTGCGACAGAAAATCATCCGCCGGCAGGAAGCCTTCGATGCGGTGGCGTTCGGTGCCGCCGGAATCAATCAGGAGGATGGCGGGCGTCCAGTGGGCGTCGAACCGATCGCCGAGCTTCGAGAATGCCTCGCGATTGTGCTTCACGTGCACGCGAACGGGAACGAAGTGGCGCGTCACGAAATCGACGACGCGCGGGTCTGTATACACCTCGGCATCCAGCCGAGCACAGCCCGCTCACATCGGAGCGGCGTTGAAGTCGAGGAGGACGAGCTTGTCCCCGGCTGAACTCAGTGCCGTGTCGAAGTCATTGCTCCAGGCAATCTCATGCGGCATCGTTCGCTCCTTTATTGAAAGGAAGAGTGCACGCCGTATGCCGAGCGGCTCAGCGCGGCGCGACGCGCCGCTTTGCATCCATCAATAAGCCGCCGAATAGAGGAACGCCCACTCGGATGGACCGCGTTTTGGGAGGAAGCGCACAGCTACGTTGGGGTCGAGCGCGTACAAGAAGGGCCCCTGCCGGTGAAGAGGCACAGGCTCTGCCGTGCGCGGTAGCCGTGAGCACAGCTTGTCGCCGCACGCATAGTTCTCGACCGGCCCTTCGTCGGAATCAAACGGGCCGATCAGCGCACATCCGGCGTCGGCTTCAGTTGCGGCAGGCTCTGGAGCGCGCGCCAGGAGCACGACGAGATGCTTCATCGTTTCCAGTGCAGGCGCCAGCCGTCGACACAGAGCCTCGCGAGGGCGGCGCTGGCGGCGCCAATCGCCTTTGGATTTGGCTTCGATGCGTCGAGTTCCGTCAGCAGCGCGGCTGCCGCGCGGTCGAGTGCCTCGCTCACGTCGCCATTAAGATGCGACGAAAGGAAGCCGGCCTCAAGCAGAATCTTGGTCCGCAGGACCGCTTCTTTCGAGGGTTCCTTCACGCCGGCGAGCGCCGGGTCGCGCACGTAACTGCCCGCGACGGGAATCGTCGTTGCCGCGGCGCTGGTCACGTAAATGCCGAACACGCCGAGCCTGCCCAGTGCGTAGGCATCACGCAGGTGGAACCCGCCCGCCCACAACGCCTTGATGCCGACCTTTCTTGCGTGCTGCTCGATCCCTTCGATCTGACCCGCCGTGAGGTAACCGCCCTTGTCGGACGCATCCTTCTTGAGAAGCCGCCGGCCCGTGGCCTTGTCGACCGTATCGATGAGGACGACGCGCACGCCGTGGGAGGCGACCGTGTCGAGCCAGACTTTGATGCCGCGCGGAAGGTCGTGTTCGACGTCCACGAACCCGGCGCGCATCAGTCCCTGGTCGACGAAGAACACCGGAGCCGCCGACCATTCCGGAAGCCAGGACTGCACCTGCTCGACGACGTGATCGATTTCGGCGAGTGTCAGCGGGAAGCAGCCATACTTGCCGAGATTCGCGCCCATATTGCGCGCGGTGGTCAGGCCGACCCAGATGCTGCGCGCGATCGTGTCGGTGTCGGGCAGGTTCGCCGCGCGAATCACGACTCCCTTCTCTTTCGCTTCACGCAGCAGCGGTCCGACGAGACCTGGTGCGAAGTAGTCGAGAAGACCGGCGAGCGAGATGGCGGCGTCCGCGTCTTTCCGTTTCACGCCGTCGAGGACGAGGAGCTGGAGCCCTGCGCTCGACGCGAGATCGATCGCGTCGCTCGCCTCCTGCTGTCCCGCCGGTCCGCTGCGAACCCAGGCCGTGAGTCCAAGCACCTGCCCGGCAGGTGCGCAGCGCAGCCCGGCCGCCGCGCCGCTCGAGACGAATCGCCCCAGCTCCGCGAGCGCCGCGCGCTTCGCGTCAACCGCCATGTCTACGTAGCGCGGAATGTCCACGAGCACCGTGAGCGGCCGCGGCTGTTTGTCTGGCGTCTCCACGAACGGTTTGAACGCCGCCGCGATCTCGTTCTTCGCGGCCTCTATTGGTGCGGACTCGCCGCTTTTCAGGAGCACCCGCGGCTCGCGGCGGTAAACGCGGACGTTCACGCGCGTGCCGACATTGGTCGTAACCAGCACGCGATCGGCACATTCGAGCCAGATGTTGGCGTATTCCTCCTGCCCGACCGCGACTTCGCCTACCCCGCCGAGCCGTTCCGCGTCGAGCGCGAGACCGATCGCGAGTGGTGTCTTCAGCGCGCCGCGCGGCAGAGCGCGCGCCTTCGGGGACTCCATGCCGGCCTCGCGTATCGCGCCGGCGGCGCTCCCTTCATCGCTGACGCCGAGAAACGGGCCGTACCGATGATGGTCGTAATCCTTGAGCGAATACGTCGGGCGTGCCGGATCCCCGCCGAGGTGGATGAACGCGCGGCGCGCGTCCGTCTTCAGCGCGGCCGACACCTTTCCCTTCGCGACCGCAGCGCGATACGCGGACAGCGTATCGAGACACGACCTGGCCAGCGCGCGATCTTCCTTCGGTGTCAGCGGGCGGGAAGCTGCCACAACAGCCAGTCGTCGTTTCTGACGAATCGATTCGTCCGGTTGTCCCACTTCTGCGGCAGATGCCCCGAGTTGATGCGCTCGAGGAACGGCAGGAGCGGATTGGCGGGCGGCGCGGCGCTTTCGTGATCGTCGAGCGGGGTGCGCGGCCAGCGGAATCTCTTGCGGTACGCGGCAAAGCCGAACCCGTCGAAGAAATTCTCACCTCCCACGAGCGGCAGGTACCACAGGCTCGGCACGCCGCCCGGATTGTCCTTGATCGGGACCTGCGCCGCGAGCTGTTCGAGCAGGGCCGTCGCCGTCCGATCGCCGGCAAGATGCGTGCGGAGGCTTTCCAGCGCGGGAAATCGAACCGGCGGACTCACGAAGAGCACCGGCTTCCGCTGCTCGCGCGCGACGACGATCTCGTGCGGCGTGCCCACGCTGTAGATGTTCGTCGGGCAGTACGCGACCACGAAGTCGGAGGTATCGACCATCCGCAGGTCGATGTGCTGGCTTTCCCAGAATTGTCCCGAGACTTTCGAACGCGCCTTCGCGCCGTTCGCGCCGGGCGCGAACGTCCAGCTATTGCGGATGTCCGTCGTGTCCACGCCTTCGCGGCCGTATTCGTGTAGCCCCCGCACCTGCGGCTTGTTCCACGGATCGAAGACGGTCACGCCCATGCGGGCGAGAAATTCGCCGACGCGATTGCGCCATCCGTACTTCGCCTCGTCCGCCCTCGAAGCGACGAAGTCCATCGGCCCCGACAGGTACACGCGCGAGCCGTCGAGGAGTGTTCGCTTTGTCCTCACGCGCACTCCTCCTTACGCCAGACCCGCGAACATCAGGCGCTCCTGCGCCTTGACGCTGCCCGCCTTGTAGTACGGCTGCATCCAGCTGTCGTCGTCGGTGAGATACAGCTTCTTCGGCGGACGTCCTTCGCGCGCCGCTTCCTGCGCGAAGGCCCTGAAGCGATAGTGCGTGTAAAGGCGCATGAACTCGCCGAGGTAGATGTCCGCCACGCGCGTGTCGCCGCGGATGATCAACATGTTCTCGTCGTTGTTCTTCGTGGACGCGTCGCTGAAGTTCGCCGACCCCGTGACGACGATCGGATCGTCGCTCAACGGATCGATCAGCATGTACTTGGTGTGGATGTACTTCACGTGCTTGTTCGTGCCCGTGAGCTCCTCCTGCCCGAAGTTCTTCTGCACCCATTGTTCGAGCACGTTGTCGTCGAGGTGGCTGCCCACCGCGACGAGGTTCTCGCGATCGCGCCGGTACATCTCGATGTCGGGGTCGTCGTCGTTCGCACGATCCTCGCGCTCCAGCAGCAGATAACGCAGGTATGGCTTGTCGGTCGCGAGCACGCGACGCAGCCGCGCGTTGACGCCGAAGGCGGCCGTGAAAAACACGCCGGAGCTCGCGCCATCCATCAGGTCCGCGTAATACTGCAGCGCGTCGATCGATCCGCGCGGACTGAAGACGACCGATGTCCCCTTCGGCGGCGGATTGTCCGGTACCGGCGTGTTCTCGTCATTCCATTCGCGCAGGTCCCTCGCGGCGGGATCCTCCGCGAGCTGCTTCCAGTACTTCAGGTATTTTCCCGCGACCTTCGGGTCTTCGACGATGTGCGCGAGATTGGAGTGGCCGAAGATGCCCCCTTCCGTGATGTTCGTCGAGCCGGTCCACACCGCGACCGGTTTCTGGCCGTTCACGAGGACGATGAACTTGTTGTGCGCGATGTAGCTCGGATTCTCGGAACGCGTGCTGCACGTGGCCACCGCATCGAGTCCCGCCGCCTTGATTGCCGCGGTGTTCCTGGCGCCCGGCTTGCCTTCTCCCTTCTTGCAGTCGTAGACGATCTGCACGTCCACGCCGTCGCGCGCCGCCTTCGCGAGCTCCTCGAGCATCCGGTCGTAATAGAACTCATACACCGCCGCGCGGATCTTCAGGCCTTCCTTCTTCGCGCGTCTGATGAAGCGCTGCATGCCTTCTTCGAGTCCGCGCGACAGCCACGGATACGCGTCGGGGTTCTTCACGCGATCGGGCGGCTCGTTCTTGAATTTCCGCGCGTACGCCTGCGACGCCGCTGCGCCGCGATTGAAGTACACGGAATGGCCGTCGCCAATCTCCGGCTCCGTCTTGAACTTCACCTCGACGCCGTTGCCCTCGGTCAGCGCGCCGGGCGCCCCGTACATCGGCACTACACGATAGGTGTACTGGTGACCGGCCTTGACCGCGTAGTCCCCCCACAGAAACCCCTGAAGCGGATTCGTCTGCGTGCTCGTGAGCTTCGTCGGATGCGGATCCTCGTTGTCCGACGCAAACCGCTTGATGCCGGACAGCCAGCCCTCCTTGTTGTCGGTGTGATCCTTCCGCCACAGCGCGAAGCCGAGGAGGCCGTCGAGCATCGGCGACCCCTCGCGGACGTTGACGCCGAGCAGGGTGACGTAGGAGCCCACGATGGCCCGGACGGACAGATCTCCATTCCTGGACGATTTCCGCATCTTCAGACTCCTCCGAAATTGCGAAGGTCGGTTTGGACCTCGGCCGCCTCGCTCCACGATCGGATTCTTCGCGGGAACATGTAGTAGCGAGGTTGCGTGTCCCACACGAGTGTTGCGGCCGCCGCCGCCGCGTCGGCTGGCGTGGCCTCGAGGAACTGCGGCTCTGCTGCCGCCGGGATGCGCGTCGGCTTGACGTCCCACGTCGCCGACGCCTCGCTCGTCAGTCCCGCCTTCACCATCGCGCAAAGCTGCGCCGGATGACCGTAGGTCCGGCGGCCGCGGCACACCGTAGAGACGAAGCGATCGCCGAGCGCCGACGCCAGCATCACGTAGGCGCGAAGCACCGACGCGGCGAGCGCATCCGTTCCGCGGATGTCGCGCACGGTGCACCAGTGCTCCCACACTTTGCCGCCGTCCTTCGTGCTCGTGACCGGCTGGTTGAAGTCCTGCCGCTTCCATCCATTGAAGCGCCTCGCGCCGTCCCTCACGCCGCGTGCGGAGATGCGGCCGACGGAATTCCCCTCGACGAATCCAAGCAGCGTCGATCCATTCAGCAGCGCGCGTCCCTTCGGCGAGTCGATACGCTGCGCGATCCCCGCGTCAGCGCCGGTCGCGGGCGTGACGCTCGCGAAATACGTGTCGGTCCCGCGGTCGTGCGAGATCTCCAGCCACAGCAGTCGCCCATCCGCGGCGCGCCGCACGCCGCCGGCGCCGAGCAGATGACACGCCACGTGCCAGGCGCCGTTGTCGAAATCCCCTTCATCGCCGGGACCGAGATTGTTGCCGTCGATCAGGGATCGATCGAGCCACAGCTTCCGCAGCGTGTCCGCATTCGCGGGGCTGTCTTCCAGGTCCCCCGACGCCGTCACGTCGAAATCAAACGTCCCACGTTTCATGGTGTCCCTCCCGCCGCGGCGCTCTGAATCTGTTTGATCACGATCGCCACGTAATCGAGCGCAGCGACGGAGTACTCTTCTTCGCCGCTCTCAAAGCCCGAGAGCGCCTGATAGGCGTCCCTGAACGCATTCGCCGGCGAACCCATCAGGAGCAGGCCCGCGAGCCTGGTCTTGTAAATGAGCACCGCTTTTTCCTGCTGCTTCTGCCGATCCACGCGCAGCTTGTCGTCGTCCAGCTGGTACACATGGATCGATTGCCTGCCGCGCTCGCTGTTGTCGATCGCGGCGACGATGCCGCCTTCGCCGAACCGGAGATGGCGGCGTGGATCGTCCACGTACGGATTGAGAATCTGCGGGATTTCGATCTCGTCGAGCGCGTCCGGATCGAGGTAGTAGCGCTGCTTCCATTTGACACTCGCGCGCGCGCGCGCCGCGAGCTTGGCCGCCGTGGCCGCGTCGAGCCTGGCCACGAGCGTCGGCATGTGCGCAGGCGCGAGCGGAAACTGGTTCTGCTTTCCGCGGCCGCTGTTGCAGTCCTGGCATGCCGGCA
>DASPXV010000142.1:0-3165 GCA_035637115.1 Vicinamibacterales bacterium | reverse complement strand
CATCGATCCGGTGCCGCCGCAGCCGACGGAAGGCAACAGGCTGGGGCCGAACTCGACGGGGCAGTGGTACGGCAACCGCTACGCCGATCCGTACTCACACGTCGCGCACGTCGGCTACGCGCACACACTCGCGGCCAACACGGTCGTGACGGCCGACTTCACCTACTCGGTCGGCCGCCACGGCCTGCGCAATCTCAACATCAACCCGATCCTCAGCGGCCAACGCCGGCTGGTGCCGGCGCTCCTGGCGCACGGCTACCCGGCGAACCAGTTCTCGAACGTGAACATCCTCTCGGCGATCAACAAGTCGCGCTACGACGCGACGACGGTGATGCTCCAGCGCCGGTTCCCGGGCGCGACGTTGCAGGCGCACTACACGTTCGCGCATGCCATGGCGTACGGCGGCTCGACCGGCGCGCGTGGCGGCGCAGGGGCGCCCATGATCTACGACCAGCCGTTCGGTCCCGGCGAGTGGGGACCGACCGGCAACGACGAACGCCACCGCCTCGTGGCGACCGGCGTCTTCGATCTCGCCTACGGCATCCAGCTCTCACCGGTCTTCCAGACGGCGAGTGCCCGTCCGTTCAACCTGACGGCTGGCAGCGACCTCAATGCCGACGGCAACAACAACGATCGCTACATCGATCCGGCGACCGGCCAGCAGGTGTCGCTCAACGCCGGCCGCGGCGACGCGACCTACGTCTTCGACCTGCGCGCGACGAAGTTCGTGTCGCTCGGCTCGACTGACCGCAGGGTGGGTCTCTTTGCCGAGTTCTTCAATCTGTTCAACACGGTGAACTTTGGTGGGAGCTATACCGGCAACGCGCGCAGCGCGACGTTCCGCCAGCCGACCGGGTTCATTCCGGGCATCGGCTATCCGCGCCAGGCGCAGTTGGGAGTGCGAGTCCTGTTCTGATCGGAAAACCCGGTTCCGTCCGCGCCCGGCGGGCGCGGGCGGCACCGGTCACTGGTTGCGACAGCTATTGGCCGCGCGCCAGGCCGATTAACTGCCCGTCACCCGCGATTAGCAGTTCACCACCCACTAGTACAACCCGAGGCTTCCGTCGTCGGCTTCCGTCGTCGTCTTGAACTGGCACTGCGACGATGGTAGCGTCGTCGCCAGAGATGGGTCTCACGTTCGCGAGGGTGACGGTCGGCAATCCGGGAAACGAAAACCGGGTCGAGGAAGTGCAGTGCCTCGTCGATTCCGGCGCCGTGTATTCGTTGATTCCCGAGGCGGTACTGCGCCGCCTCGGCATCGAACCGCACTCGATGCGTGAGTTCGTGCTCGCCGACGGCCAGATTATCCGCCGGCGGCTCGCGACGGCGACATTCGAGTACGGCGGCCTTCGGGGCGATTCGATGGTCATCGTCGGTGAGCCGGGCGACGATCCGCTCCTTGGCGCGACCACGCTCGAAGGATTCGGCCTGGTGCTCGATCCATTCCGTCGAGAGCTGCGGCCGATGAAGCTGCCGCTGAAGACCAGCCGCGCCGCCTAGCAGCCCGTGGCAGAAGTAAGTTCGCGCAATCCACGTAGCGGCATGTCTGAGCCGAGGAGCGATCCGCGCTTCGGGTCGGTCGACCGTTGATTGGTGTCCATGTGACTGTCGGGCGTCCAGAATCGATGTGCGAGGCTCCAAATCGTCGTGAGCAGCGCCGCCAGACGGCCCTGCAGGCCGCGTGGCGTCCCGACGCCGATGAGCGTACGCATGAGCAGCGCGAGATTGAATCCGCCGGCATGAAGCAGCACGCGCTTGCGGATGTTCGTGTGGCCGCGTACATGTGTGCGCCGGAGCCGACCGGTTCGATACAGATGGGCAAACGGCCGTTCGAGCCGCTCGCCACGCTGACGCAGCAAGCGCTGGCCGCGCGCGCCACGGATCCGCCGACGATTGCGATAGACAGCGTCGCGCGCGTCAGTGTTCCCGCGCCACGTCCGACGACCGCGTTTCGGTTCGGAGATGTACGCACGCATGCCCACTGCTTCGAGATCTACCAGCGTCTGATTGCTGTGATAGCCCTTGTCCGCGACCGCCTCCTGGGGACCGTCGCCATCCGGCTGCACAGTCTCGACGTTGTCGGCGGCGGTCGTCAGGGTGTCCGGCAGCGTCGCCGTGTCACCAGCGGTGGCCTCATGGACCGTCACCGCCACAATGGCACCGGTCTCGAGATCGACGCCGTGTTCGGCTTTGTGCGCGAGATGGGTCCGCCCATCTTTCATCTTCGTGATGCGCGCATCGGGGTCGTGCGGATGCTGCCAGTCGTCGTTGCTCCCCTTCTTCGGGCGCTCGCGATCGAGCCGCGCGAGATCTTCCCGCGTCGGGGTCTCGATGCCCGAGGCCTGCGCCAGCCGCGTGAGAAAGTCCTGATAGGTTTCCCCGGTGTCGCGGCGCACGATACTGCGCAGGGCTGCGTTGGCTTCGAGCGTCGTCGCATCGATCCCGATCGTGGTGCCCTTGACCAGCCCCGCGTCGGCCAGACGCTGCAAGAACCAGGTAAACACTGCGTGATGGGTTTCGAGATCGATCAGCCGCCGCGTCCGCGAGATCGTCGAATGATCCGGCGCGGCCTCGTGCAGCTCCAGCCCCAAGAAGCTGCGCACGCTCAACGAGTCGGCCGCGCGCCACGCAATCGCGCGCTCGGCATCGAGTCCTTCAAAGTAGCCGATCAACAGCAACCGAAAGTACCGGCCGGGCGGCAGACTGGGGCGGCCCATCGTGTCCGCGTAGAAGCGCTGGCACAGGCCTTCGACATAGCGGTCAAAGTCGGCGGCGTCCAGGAGACGATTCAATTGCACATAGAACGGGTGGGCGGCGCTCCGCGGCAGATCCTGCGTGGCAACCCACATCGATCCCTGCCGTGGTCGGCGGCGGCGTTTGCCCATGGCCATGCGCAGAGTGTAGTACGGAGGATCGATCGTGTCGATCCTCATTTAGTCACTTTCACCACGGGCTGCTAGCGGCTGTGGATCCATTCTGGCCTGTAGAAGACCTCCTCGACCCTCACCATGGGGAACTGGTTACTCTTGCATCACAAGCGATTCAGCGCGTCAGCGATCTCGCCAGGCAATACGAGGCTGAGGCGAATCACAAGCTCGCGGCTCGATACCGACGTTTGGCGGCGCTTCTCGCAAAGAGTCGACATATGCGAGGAATCGTTAATAA
>DASPXV010000141.1:0-20019 GCA_035637115.1 Vicinamibacterales bacterium | reverse complement strand
GACGTCCCGCCGAAAGTGGCGCAGCCCTTTAGGGCTGCGATCTCGGCCACCAACGCCTCGACGTAGCGGGACTTGAGATCCGCGTCGAAGAGACCGCGGTTGAAGTTGCAGTAATTGCAGATCGCGGAACAGAACGGGATGTGGATGTACAGACCGAGCACTAGTGTCCCGTCCCAGTGGATCGTGGCATAAGTCCCGGGCGCGGCGCCCGGATCGCAAGGCGCGACGAGCGAGGATACCGGGAGTATCTGAGCGAGGAGCAACGCCGCGAGGCGGGATCCGCCCGGGACTTATGTCGCGAACCACTGGGACGGGACACTAGGAGGCAGGCAGCAACGAGGCCTGGACGATGAACCGCTTGGGCGCGTTGCCGACGTAATCGAACGGATAGCACGTGACCAGGGTCAGCACGCCGCCCTCCGCGGGCCGCAGCACCCAGGTATCTGTCGGTTCGACGATGCGCGTGCTGACGACCGAATAGCGATGTACACCCGTGTCCGTCGTCACGAGCACTTCATCGCCGGCGCGGATGTCCTTGAGCGGCCGGAAGAACGTATCGCGGTGCCCGGCGAACGCCGCGTTGCCCTGCTGTCCCGGCAAGGCCGTGCCCGGAATGTGTCCCACGGCTCCGCGCAGCGTGCGCATGTCGATGCCCTCGCGTGCAACCGCCGACAACTTCAAGCGTTTGACTTCGATCCGTCCGATCAGCGCCCGTGTTGGCACCTTGACGGGCGCATTGGCAGTCGCGCTCGTGGTCGTCGTCGTGCCGATCGTGGAGTTGGCCGTCGTCTGTGCGGCGAACTTGCGTTGCGCGTCTTCGAGCTCACGCGACAGGGCGGCCTGCTCGCGCGCCGCCTCGATGTGCGCGGTGGCGTACCACCCGAGCGCCGCGAAACCCAGCACGAACAGCAGGCGTTCGATCGCGCGAATCATTTACCGGCTCCCGGGTTCACATAGAGCGATCGGGCGCGCACTGTTAAGCCGTGCCGATCGGCGGCGTGAACATCCACGCGCAGCTTTCTGCGAACGCCGGCCCGACGATCCGCTTCGGGAACGAACCCCAATGTATAGCTGCTGCGGATGTCGCGGGCGATGCGCTCGAGCGCCGGAGCGATCTCTTCGTTGGTGCGAGGGAAAAAGGCCTCGCCGCCGGTTATGCGCGCGAGCTCGCGCAGCAGTCCCGGCTTTGCGTCGCTGTCGTCCCGATCCGCCAGTCCGATCGCGTAGATCACAACGTCGCGGCGGAGCGCGCCGTCCAGCACGTCCTCGAATCGGACGCGACTGGCGTTATCCCCCCCATCGCTGACCACGATGAGTACTTTTCGCGGCTGGCGACCACCGGCGAGGTGTTGAAGGGCGCTGTCGATGGCATCGAACAGCGCCGTTTTCCCGCGCGCGCCCGTCCGCGACAATGCCGCTCGCAGCTCGTCGTGATCGCTGGTGAAGGCGCGACCGTCCGCAAGGCCCGGCCATACGCGTTCGTTGAAATTGACGGTGAACATTTCGTCGGCGGGATGGCTCGACTCGGCGAACGCCATACCGGCGGCGATAACGGCGTCGCGCCGCGGACCCATGCTGCCGCTGTTGTCGATGACGAGACCGACGTTCACGGGAGTGTCTTCGTGTTCGAAGAACGCGATCGGCTGGGGACGGCCGTCCTCGTGGACGGTGAACGCCTCGCGTGGCAGCCCACCGACGAATCCGGCGCGGGCATCGACGACGCTGACGTGAAGGACGACCAGGTCGGAGCGCGACGAGAAAGTCGTCGCGCTCCTGGGAGCCTGGCCGATCAACGAGATCAACAGGAGGGGAATGACCCGCATTGCTGCGCGCTCATTCTCTCCGTGCCGCCTTACAACGCGGCGCGGCGCGCAACGCGAAGCGCGATCGCTCCGGCCAGCGCGAGCAGTCCGATCAATCCGACAGCGGGCATGTCACTGGCCGTGCGCGGCAGTTCGGTCGTTTCGGCCCGGCCCGAGGTCCCAACGGGACGCTCCACTTCCGGCGCGGTCGTCGGCACCGCTGTCGGAGCAGGCGTCGGCGAAGTCGTCGGTGCAGTCGTCGGCGCTGTCGTCGTCACCGGCGGCGGGGTCATCGTGGGAGCGGCAGGCTGCGGAGTCGGCTGCGGCTCCGGTTGCGGCGTCGGCTGAGGCGTTGGCTGTGTGGTCGTTGTCGACGTCGTGGTCGGCGGCTGCGTGCCGGTGGTCGTCGTGGACGTCGTGGTCGGCGGCTGCGTGCCGGTCGTCGACGCGGTCGACTGCGATGCACTCGTCGACGTCATCGGCTGGGGAGCGGGCTGCGTCGCGATCGTCGTCTCCGGGCTCGTCGTCGTGGTCGGCGGCTCGGCGGTGGCAGCCACGCGTGTCGGCGTGCCTTTCTTCCAGTCTTCGATGCTCGTCGACTCGGTGTCGACCGACATCACCGATTCCCCTGACGCGCGCGCGATCATCATCGCCTGGCTCTTCGGATAGACGAACTCGTTGCCCGCGCGCTCGCCGGCGTAGTACCAGTAGCGCACCGCGGGCGGACGATCGGCCGCCGTCTCCTTGAACGTGATCACGGGATCCCCGTGGGCTTCCATGCGCTCGGCGGGAACAGCGAGCAACGTCGCGAACACCTTGGACTCCTCCTTATCGAACACCTGCACGATGTGCAGGTTCGCCGGGGAGTCAGCGAGTTTGAATGTGTAGGTGCCGGCTGGCAGTGTTGTGCCGGGGATCGACACCGGACCGCTGAACGTGACGAGTGTCTTACGGTCCGGCGGTGTTGTCTGCGCGGTCGCCGCCGCGGACGTCAGCAGCAGCGCGCTGCACGCGACTGCCACCATCCTCTTGAGTGGGCCCATCTGTATGCCTCCTCTGTTTTTTCGCATTCGGCTCCGTTCACAGCGGTGCACGCGCCGTACCGCTTGCCGCAAGCGGGACCACAAAGACAGAATGAGCGCGATGCGAAAGCGGAAGAGCCCGCCTCCAGTGGTCGCGCGCGCGCCGACGCGCGCTCGTCCCGTCATCATCTGGACGGCGCTGACGATCCTGAACGTGTTTGTGTACTCAGCCGTACGCCACTTCGAGCTCGTCAATTGGGATGATCCGACCTATATCACGGAAAACCCGACGGTGTTGCAGGGTCTGAATTGGAGGACCGCGTGGTGGGCGCTGACGACCGGGCACTCCCCGTACTGGCATCCGATGACGTGGCTGTCGCACCTGCTCGACGTCTCGCTCTTTGGTACAGACGCCGGTGCGTACCACGTCACCAACCTCGTTCTCCACGTCGTCAACACGTTGCTCGTGTTCGAGCTGTTTCGCCGCCTGACGCACGACACGCGGCGCAGCGCGTTCGTGGCTGGCGTATTCGGGGTGCACCCACTTCACGTTGAGTCGGTCGCCTGGATCGCCGAGCGGAAAGACGTTCTCAGTACCTTCTTTCTGCTGCTGACCACGCTGGCGTATGCGGGCTACGTCCGTCAGCCGCGCATCGGTCGATACATCGGCGTCGTGGTGCTGTTTGCGCTCGCGCTGATGTCGAAGCCGATGGTGGTGACACTGCCGATCATTTTGCTGTTGCTCGACGTCTGGCCGCTGAATCGCTTCGGCCGTGCCGCGGTGCTGGAAAAGATTCCGCTGCTGGCGCTGGCGGCGGCGACGAGCATCGCCACCGTCGTCATTCAGCATCGCGTCGGTGCGATGGCCGCGCTCGAAGCGCTGCCGTGGGATGTTCGTGTCGCAAACGCGACGATTGCTTACGTGGCCTACTTGTGGAAGACCGTCTGGCCCACGCATCTTGCCGCGTTCTATCCGCTGTTCGATCTCTCGCCGGCTCGCGTTCTGGCAGCCGCTCTCTTTCTGGTTGCGGCGACCGTGGTCGCGGTCCGAGTGAGGAAGGCGCATCCGTACGCCTTCGTCGGCTGGTTCTGGTACGTCATTGCAATCGCACCGGTGATCGGCCTGCTGCAGGCAGGAGAGCAGGGGATGGCGGATCGATTCATGTACGTACCGATGGTCGGGATTCTCATCATCGCGGCGTGGGGCACGCCGGCACGGCTCGCGCCACTAGGGATAGGGATTGTTCTTGTGTGCGCCCTCGCAGCGCGCGCGCAGGTCGCGCATTGGGCCAACAGCATCGAGCTGTGGTCCCACGCGACACGGGTGACCTCTACGAGCTACATCGCGCACGAGAACCTCGGGCAGGCGTTGCGCGAGATCGGCCAACTCGACGCATCCATTGCGAGCTACCAGCGTGCGCTGGCGCTGACGCCGCCACGATCGCCCGCCTATGCGGCGGTGATCCACAACAGCATCGGGATGGTGCTGACGCGCCAGGGACGCACTGCCAATGCACTGACCGAGTTCGCCGCTGCCGTCCAGCTGAATCCGGGATTCGCGGAAGCGCAAACGAACGTCGCGAATGCCCTCGCCGCGGAGGGACGGCCTGCCGAAGCGATCCCTCACTACCAGCAGGCGATTGCGCTGAAGCCCGATTACACGGAGCCTCGAGTTGGGCTCGGCGGCGCGCTTTTGAGATCGGGCCGCGCCGTTGACGCGATACCGCAATATCGCGAAGCGCTGAAACTGGATCCGAATCTCGCCGAAGCGCACAACGGTCTCGGCGGTGCGCTCGCGACGGAGGGGCACGATGCACAAGCGATGACGGAGTATCGCGAGGCGCTTCGGCTCAAACCGCAGCTTCCGACCGCACACCTGAATATCGCACTGCTGCTCATAAAAAAAGGTGACGTCGCGGAAGCCCGACGTCACCTCGAGACAGCGTTGTCGATCGATCCGGGCTACGCGCCCGCTCGACAGGCGCTACAAGCGATCTATTGAGGCGCGAAGCCGCTGGCGTGCACCTTGAGACCCGGCCGCGTGCCGACCTGGATCGCCTTCACGACCTTCGCGCTTTCCGGCCGCTTGTAGACGACCTCGTACTGCATCGCAAGCGCATTCGCGTACGCCTTCAGGATGTCGGGCACGGCGGAGATCCCGACCACGAAGTCGCGCTGGCCGCCGGTGAGCTTCGCGAAGTCATTGAGGACGACGTCGCGCTTGGAGTTCTTGAGACCGCCACGCTGCACCGAGACCGCCCACAACTGCGCGCCGGATTTCCGGAACGAGTCCTTGATCGCGTTCGCGTTGTCGAAGCTCTGCTCGTCGCTTGGCTCGAGGTTGAGCGAAACAATCGCGCGCCGCGTACTCGGACGCGCCGCGAGATCCTTGTTCGCTGCTTCGAGCGCCTCACCGAGGACGGACCCGACACCAGGGCGTGAGACGATGTGATTGATGCCTTTGTCGAATTCGGTGAGGTCGCTCGTGAACTTGACCATGGTGATCGCTGCCTGGCCGAATTCCATGAGCGACACGGATGCGTCCGGGCTCAGAAGGAGAAGCTGCTTGGCGAATGCGCTGACGGCGACGCGGAGGTCCCGCACGTATTCCTCGGGCGTGCCGTACGCATCCGTGACCCGCTTCCCCTGCGCCGTGTCGATCAGGACTGCGACCGAGATCGGCTGGCTCGCCATCTTCACCGCCGCGATGCTGCGATCCTGGCCGTCTTCCTTGATCAGGATGTCGTCAGCTGTGAAGCCGCGCACGGGACGCCCGTTCTCGTCGAGAACGGCGACGAACAACGATTTGTCGACTCCACTCTGCGGGACCGCGCGAAGCGCAGGCGCCAGCAGGAGCACGAGGAGCACGGGCGCGAGGGCCCAAAAACGGGAATCCATAGGGAACGCCTCCGGCCGGGAGTATAACGCTACCGGACGGCGACCAGTTGGCGCGCAAGCGGATCGTTCGGATCAATCGCGAGAGCGGCGCGCGCGTGGGCGTCGGCGTCGGCCGCGCGTCCAAGCTTCAGCTCGCAATACGCCAGACGGGAGAGTGAGTCGGCATCGCGCGGATCGAGGCGGCTCGCTTCACCGAGCTCGCGCGCAGCGATGTCGTATCGGCGGAGCACCAGTTGATTCAGGCCGTACTGCTGCCGCGCGGCGGCGAGTTCCGGCGAGACTTCCGCGGCATGCCGGAAGAACGGCTCGGCGACGTCGGGAGCTTTGGCTTCCATCGCAAGCCGCCCGAGCCGCAGCCATGCCTCGGGGTCGGCGTTGTCGGCAGGCTGTATTCGGCGCACCGCAGCGGCGGCGCCGGCGAGATCGCCTGACTCTTTCAGCGCGAGTGCATAGTCGTACCCGCCGGCAGGGATCTCGACGCCTCCTTCGAACCCATGCTGGAGATGCGGTAACGCCTCGGCCGGCCGTCCGCTTTTGAGCAGCGCCTGGCCGTAGGCGTAGTCGTGACGCGGGTCAGACGGATTCGCGAGGTGCGCGCGCTGCAGGTAGGGGAGCGCGCGGTCGGTCCGATCGAGCGCGAGAAGTTGCGAGCCGACGCCGTACTGGCCGGCGCCCGGGCGCGGAGCGCCGTGCGTTTCCAGCCAGTTTGCCCAGCGGTCCGCTTCGTCATAACGCTCGGCGATTAGCAGTCGCTCGGCAAGACGCAGCCCTTCGATCCACCGGCCGTCATCCAGCGCCACGTGATGGTTGACGAGAAGCGCGATCGGCGCGACCGCCGCGCATGCCATCGCAAGTGCGGGCCAGCGTTTCGCGGTGACGGCGCGCCACGCGAGATCTAGCGCTGCCCCCGCCCCGACCGTGAGCGGCACCAGCAGCGGCAGCCGGTAACGTTCCGCAACGAAGAACAGCGCGACGGACGCGGCATACGCGGGGACGAATGACACCCACGCGATGTACTCACGGATCCTCGCGCGATCCGCGCCGAGTACGAGGCCCGCGAGGCCGAGCGGCACGAGCAGCCAGGGGCCGATCGCATAGAACCGCAGCGCAGTGCCCGCGTCGTAGGCAAAGAAGGGATAGCTGTGCGGCAGCGGAAGCGGCTGCGCGTGGAAAGCGAACGCGAACTTCTTGGCGAGCAGCCGCAGCGCGGCAGCCGGATGCGTCTTCATCCAGCCGAGCGCCAGATTGACGAAGTAATCCGATACCTCGGCGTCGCTGACCGGCCGTCCCAGCGCGCGCTCCGCGATGCGCCGGGTGTCCTTCTCCTGCCCGACGATCGCCGGCGTGACGCCGGGAACGACCTGGTAGAAGCCCGTCGCGCGCTCGTTGTTGCCGATGTAGAAGTTCAGGCCGCCGTGCGACGACACGAGGGACCACTCGTGCGCGACGATGACGTTACGGATCGCGACCGGCGCCATGGCGAGCAGCAGACCCACGATTAGCAATGCCGCGGGTTTCGCGCGACGTAGGGCGATCGCCGTGACGATCGCGACGCCTTCGACGGCGATCAGCATATTCGGACGGTTCAACGTCTGAAGACCAAAGAGAACACCTGCCCAGAGATCGGGGCGCGTCGAAAGAGCCTTCCACCTGAAGGTGGAAGTCGCACTGCCCAGATCCGTGGCTTCCGCCTTTAGGCGGAAGGCTCGATCTAGCCGGAAGGCTCTTGCGAGACACGCCAGTCCGGCGCTCGTGAGGAACACGTCGATCGACGACTGCAGGATCAAGACTTCGTAGAACGTGAACAGTCCCGTACACGTCGCGAGGATCGCCGCGATCCACGCGGCACGCTCGCCGTACCACGCGCGCGCCGTCAGAAAAATGAAGCCGACCGACACCGTGCCGAGCGCGATCTGCACGAGACGCACGACGGTAAAGGAGTTTGACGCGGCGAGAATCGCGGCGAGGAAATAGATGTAGAGCGGCGAGACGTAGTAAAGGCCGGGACCGAGTCCGATGTCTCCGGCCATCACTTGCCGCGCAAGCGTGACGTACGCCGTCGTGTCCAGGCCCGCATCCGGCTGCGTGAGCGGATGGTCCTTCAACTGCACGAGAACAAGCAGCTTGAGCACGAACGCCGCGGCCAGCAGGATGAACAGGCACCAGGGCGCAACGGACCGCTCTTTCTTATACTTACCAGCAGTTCTGCTCATACGCCCAGTCGCACAATTTCCTTTGACGGGAGCCCCTATCCCGTTTAGGATTCGCCAATCCGGACATAGCTCTACGGGTTTCCCTTCGTTCGGTTTCCGCACAGGGTACATCGGGGTCTAGGAGGAGGAGGAAGTATGATGCGTGGCTTCCGAGCGATGCTGCTCACTGCAGGCATCCTCGCGGCGTGGGCCTTGCCCGCTCACGCCCAGGCAATCGGATCGATCTTCGGAAAAGTCACGGACTCGTCCGGCGGCGTCCTGCCGGGCGTCACTGTCACCGTCACTGGCCCCGCGCTCCAGCAGCCGCTGGTCGCGACGACCAGCGAAAACGGCACGTACCAGTTCCCGAGCGTTCCGATCGGGACGTTTACGGTCACGTTCGAGCTCGCCAGCTTCAAGAAAGCGGTGCGCCCGAACGTCGTGATCAACACCGGTTTCAACGCCGGCGTCGATCAGAAGATGGAAATCGGCAATATGACTGAGGAGGTCACGATTTCCGCGGCGAGCCCGGTCGTCGACACGAAGAAGACCACGACGGGCGCCGTCTTCAATGCCGAAGTCCTCGAGAAGATCCCGACGGCACGCGACCCGTGGCAGATCATCAACATGACGCCGGGCGTCCAGGCCGGCCTGAACGTCGGCGGATCCGCGTCGGGCCAGCAGGTGAGCCTCGCCTCGCGCGGCACCGGTTCGAACGTGCAGTGGAACCTCGAAGGCGGGTCGATTACCGACCTGTCGTCGAATTCGTCCCCCTCGTACTTCAACTTCGACTCGTTCTCTGAAATCCAGGTCACCAATGGCGGCGGCGACGTCACCGTGCAGTCTTCGGGACTGTCGATCAACCTGGTCACGAAGAGCGGCAGCAACGTGTTCAAGGGCTCCGCGGTCGGCACGTTCGAAAACGACACCACCCAGGGGCAGAACGTGACGAAGGCGCTTTTCGATGCCGGCGCGAACGGCTTCCTCTCGGGTAACCCGATCAAGCGGATCGGCGTCTACTCCGCGGAGGTCGGCGGGCCAATCGTCAAGAACAAGCTGTGGTTCTGGGGCGCGGCCGACAAGCAGGACATCAACACGGGCGTCACGAACTTCTTCGATGCCGGTGCTGGCCAGTTCTGCCAGGATCTGATCGCCGCGCAGCGCGCGGGCTCGAGCGCCCTGCGCTCTCTGGTGACCTACGACAGGCTGAACGAGGTCCAGAAGTGCCTCAGCAACGACAAGACGGTCATCAAGGACCTGCAGTGGAAGATCAACTACCAGGTGAACTCCGCGAACAAGTTCCAATATCTGTTCCAGAGCGACAACAAGTACCGCAACGCGCGCGGTGCGAGCGCGACGACGCTGAAGGAAGCGACGACGCAGCAGACCAGCGACAAGCCGTGGCGCCTGCCGCTGCCCACGCACTCGATCACGCACACGTTGATCGCAAGCGACAAGCTCGTGTTCAACAACCAGTTCACCTACGTGCACGGCGGGTTCTTCCTCGACTATCAGGACGTGCCGCCGCAGGGTGCGTGCGCGCAGAGCGCCTACACCGGGTCCGATCAGCTCTATGGCGGACGTGACGCGAACTGCCTCTGGAACATCCAGGCGCTGAACAACCGTACAACCTCGGTGAACAGCCGCTCGCGGACGGCGACTTACCAGACGGTGCGGCATTCGTGGGAAGCGAAGTCGGATGGCACGTACTTTCTGACGCATACGCTGGGCGGCGACCACTCGCTGAAATTCGGCCTCGGCTGGCGCCGCAACCCGATCCAGACGTTCTCGCACTACAGCGGCGGCGCCCGCGCCTACGTGCAGTGCGTCGGCAACGCCGGCGCGAACTGCGGCGACGGATCGTATGTTCCCGTCGGTTCGGCGACCGGCCTCGTGCCGTATCAGGCCGACATCTACCGCGACCAGTTGCTGAACAACGACTGGTGGACGTACAACGGCTACCTGCAGGACAGCTACAGCCGCGGCCGCTGGCGTCTCAACGGGGGCGTGCGCTACGACTGGCAGCAGTCCAAATATCTCGGCGGCTGCGTTCCGGCAAACATCCTGCTGCCGACACTCCTTCCGGCGCAGTGTGAAAGCGCCACACAGACGGATTCGCTCAACGGCAAGAAGATACAGTCGTTCAGCAACTGGTCGCCGCGCCTCTCCGCCACGTACGACCTGTTCGGCAACGGCAAGACACAGGTGCACGCCAGCGGATCGTACTTCTACAACACGAAGATCACGCTGGCGGATGCTCTGGGCGGCCTGTTCACGCAGACCCGTCTTCGCTGGGGACCGAACTCCTCGAGCGGTGCGTGCAGCACCAGTTCCTCGGGATGCTGGAATGACACGAACCGTGACGGCGTGATCCAGATCGCGGAGCTGACGGGCTCTCCCTCGGTGAGCAGCGATCGTTTCGTCAACGGCGTCCTCCGGCCGGCCGGCAATATCGTCGATCCGAGCGCCAAGATCGGACGGACGCGTGAAGCGATCGTCGGCATGCAGCACGAGCTGATCCAGAACCTCGCGGTCGGCGTGGACTTCATCTACCGCAGATACGATCGCGGCACGGCGACCTATACGGTGGGCTACCAGCCGGGTGCCGGATACAACGCCCTGCGCGCGCTGTATCTGCCTGCCACCTACACCGATCCCGTAACCGGGCTCAGCGCGCAGTACTACTACGTCTGCGACGGCTGCTCGCGTCCCTCTGGTCTCGGCAATATCACCGTGACGAACCCGAACTACCAGACTTACAGGGGCGTAGACCTCACCGCCAACAAGCGCTTCAGCAACCGCTGGCAGGCCGCTGTGGCGCTGACGCTCCAGGAGAACCCGAACTACTTCCCCGACGGGACGGCGACGTTTGTCAACCCGACCGCAACGATCACCAGTGGAGGCATCTCTGGAGTGGGGACTTCGCTGCTGTTCTCACAGGGCGTCAGCACGATTCCGAAGTACCTGTTCAAGGCGCAGGGCAGCTACACGCTGCTGTGGGACATCAGCGTGTCGGCGAACTTCAACTACAACCAGGGCTCGACCCGCACGCTGTCGATCAACGGACCGGGCTCGGTCCCCGGTGGGACCACCGGGACGATTACGTACAACACACTGCAGGTGGCGCCGAACGACTCGGTTCGCTTCGAGTCGGTCAGGCTGCTGGACTTCGGTGTGCAGAAGGTCTTCCGGTTGCGAGGCGGGAAACAGCGCGTCAAGCTGATGCTGGATGGATTCAACATGCTGAACGAGAACACCATTCTGTCCTACGTCAGCAACAACCAGAGCCTCGTCGGGTTCACGCAGCCGGCGTCGATCGTGCCGCCGCGGGTATTCCGCTTCGGCGGCAGCTTCCAGTTCTAGGCTTTAGGGCTTAGGCTTCAGGAGAACGGACCCGGGCTTCGGCCCGGGTCCGTTTTTGTTGTACAAGGTTGCCTCACATGGGCCGGCGGCGACAGAGCAAAGACGGGCCGGCGCGCGGCGCCAATCGCGCGTGGTGGACCCTTCCCGCGTTTCTTTGCGGCGTCTTCGCCGTCAAGTTGATCGTGCTCTCGCAGCTGCAGGACCATCCGCTGCTGCAGCCGGAGGGCGCGCTCGATGCCGCCGAATATGTCCGCCTCGCACGGCGCGTGATTGACGGCGATCTGCTGCTCGGTCCGGGGTTGTATTACGTTTCCCCGCTTTACATCTATTTCCTCGCCGCGACACTCTCGATCTCGGACTCCCTCACGTTCGTCCGGCTCGTCCAGATCGCGCTGGGCACCGCGGCTGTCGGCTGCATCTTCGTCGCGGCGCGTGCCTGGTTCAGCGATCGCGCCGCATGGTTTGCGGCGGTGCTCGCGGCGCTTACCGGAGTATTCACGTTCTACGAGATCGTGCTCTTCCAGTCGTCGCTGGATGTGTTCCTGACGAGCGCCGGCCTGGCTTGTCTGGCGAGAGCCTTCCGGCTAGATCGAGCCTTCCGCCTAAAGGCGGAAGCCACAGACCTAGGCAGTGCGACTTCCACCTCCAGGTGGAAGGCTATGACACGCCCCGATTTCTGGGCAGGTGTTCTCTTTGGCCTTCAGACGCTGAACCGCCCGAACGTGGCCATCGCGGCGGGCGGAATGGCGCTATCGCTCCTCATCATCCGCCGATGGCGGACCGCGGCGTGGCTCATCGCGGGGATGCTTCTCGCCGTGAGTCCCGTCGTGGTGCGCAACGCGATCGTCGCGAAGCAGCTCGCGCTCGTGTCTTCTCAGAGCGGCTTGAACTTCTACATCGGGAATCACGCCGGCGCGACGGGACAGTACGTCGCCGTCCCAGGCGTGCACGCCAACATCGCGGGACAAGCCGAGGACACGAGACGCGTCGCGGAGAGGGCAGTGGGTCACCCGCTCACGGACGCGCAGGCATCCGCGTACTTCGCGGGACTGGCGACGACGTGGATCCGCGAACATCCAGCTGCCGCGTTGAAGCTATTCGCGCGCAAGCTCGCGCTGGTGTTAAATGCGCGACACCAATGGCTCGATTTCAGCTATCCGTACTACGCGTACGATACGGGGTCGATCCTCTGGCTGCTCTTTGTGGGTCCCTGGCTGCTGGTGCCGCTCGGTATCGCGGGAGTGGTGGTGGGTTCAAAGGGTGCAAAGAGTTCTGGTTCGGGTTCATTCGTCGTCTGGGCGTCGTTCGTGCCGCTCTACGCGGTGAGCGTCGCCATCTTCTTCGTGGGCGAGCGTTATCGGCTGCCGCTGTTCGTTCCGCTCTGCATCACCTCAGGGGGAGCAATAGAAGGCTTGCTGCAATCCTCTGGCGAGCCGCGCCGCGCGATTGCCGCTCTCATTCCAGCGGCGATTCTCACGGCGTGGAACTTCCATCTGCCCGACGGCCGCTTCGAGGAACGTCTCCGGCTCTCGAAGGCATTGATGAACCGGCGCGATTACGGGGGCGCGGTGCTCGAGCTCCAGCGCGCGCATGCGATCCGGCCGGCGGACACCGTCACGGAGTTCAACCTCGGGATGGCGCTCGTCAGCAATGGGCGTGCGGGTGAGGGGATCGCATACGTGCGGCACGCCGTGGAAGCCGGCGTACCCATTGACGGCGCGCGATACGCGCTGGCCAGCGCAATGCTCGCATCCGGCGACCGCGACGGCGCGGTCATGCTGCTACGCACGTACTATCCGGCTGAAACCGACAGCGCGGAGAGTTGCTTCCAGGTCGGTGTGCTGGCGCTCAATGCCGGCGCACCGCGCGTGGCCGAGCGTTACCTGCAGCGCGCAGTGCAACTCAGGCCCGGATGGCCTGAAGCATTGCAGGCGCTTCAGCAGATCGGCCGCTAGCGACTGAAGCCCCAGATTGCCTCCTGGGGAGGAAGCTTCGTCGCCGCGTAGCTCTTTCGTGCGCGCACCTTGACGCCCGGCACGCTCGCTTTCACCTCGATCTTCCGCACCTTTCCATCCATCGTGGCGTTTTCGGGCTGGTATCCAATCACGTAGTACGTGCTGGTGTCGCGGACGATGAGGCCGAAGCCGCGCTTGATCTCGTCGATGTTGCGCACCATGAAGCCACCGGTGCCCTCCGTAAGGATGTTCGGTCCATCGTCGCCGGTGTCGAAGCTCGTGGTGCGCGCGCGTTCCATCCGGGTGACGTCAGGATTGTTGCCGAGACCGTTGATCAATCCGCGGCCGTCGATGGAATAGATGGTGATTCCGCTGCGGGCCGCCTGCGCGGCGATCGTCTGCAGGGCGCCGCGCGAATCCTCCACGAAAAACCCCTCGGTCATCAGGACGACCGTCTTGCGTCCCGGAATCTTCGCCAGCCCTTTCGCAACGGTCTCCAGGCTCTGCATCGTCCTGGACGTGAGCATCCGCGCCTGGCGCACGTAGAGTCGCGCCTTCTGCTGGATCAGGTTCTCGACGTTGCCGAGACCTCCTTCGCTCTGGCACGCCTGCGGATCTTCCTGACAGGCCTTCACACCGAGCGCGTCGGTCACCTCGCGCGCGCCGTCGGCAATGCGCGACGCTTCGACTTCACTGTTGATGCGCGGCCATTCGCGGAAGGGAGCCAGGATGCCCTGGCGGTTTTCGAACGCCGGCTGCACGGCGCGAATGCCCGAGAGGAGCTCACCCTTGTCGATCGTCAGCCGCCCTTTGTACATGCCGCCATTCAGGAAGACGCCCCCCGCGTCCCCCGCTGTGAACATCTCGCGGACGAACTGTTCTGAGCCCGACTTCACGCGCATCAGCGACTCGTTCGCGAGGTGCCCCTCGTCGAAGAGCATCACGAACACTCGATGCGCGCCGTAGTCCGCCTTGTCGGCATACTCGCTGGCAACGGAGCCCTCGGCAAGCCCGAGGTCGTGCGTCACCATGAAGAACTGCTGGATCTTCTGCGGCTTGCCGTTCTCGTAGATCGTGATGTCGCCGGCCTTCAGGCCGGGAACGAAGTTGCCGCTCTTGTCGAAGACGACGGCGTCCACTTCAACGAGTTCGGTGGCGGACTTGAACGTTGGTTGCGCCGGCGTCGGGGCCTGCAGCAACACAGCACAGAGCGCGAGCGTCACCAGGCGCATCAAGGTTTCTCCTCCCTGGGAATTGTATCCCGTCCCCGGTAGCCCTTCCGCGCGCGGATGTCGAACTTGCCGTGCTTTCTCACGTTGACCTCCACCTCATGCCAGCCGCGCGAATCGACCCCCTGTGGCACGTACTGAAGCACATACGTAGATCGAAAATCGTCCAGCATCGCTTTGAATATGCGGCTGACCGACGCGTCCGGAGCGAGCGTGAGCACCTGCCCTGCGGTGGGCGCGACGATTTCCGAAAGGACCTGCGGCACCCCTTCGGGCGCGACGCCGGCCGCCCCCTGTCCATTCACCGTGACGTTCGCACCCCCGGCGATGGAATCGATCGAGCCGCTGCGTTGCGTGAGCCGCCTGGCGCTTTCCGCGCGCCTGCCGGCGACCGGCACGACGATGTCTCGGTGCGAACGAGTACCTCGGAGGGCGCGTTGAACTGCTCTTCGGCAATCCCGCGCGCCAGGAGGAGACACTAGCGGACAGCGCGAAGATTATCGGCGGCGTTCGTATCGCCAAGTGCGACCGCACGCTTCCAAGTTTCGATGGCCTCCGGCACACGTCCGGTATTGGCGAGAACAACACCGAGGGCGGTATAAGCGCCGGCGAGAGCGGGGTCGAGCTGGATGGCGCGGCGCAGCGATACTTCGGCGTTCCTCAAGTCCTTCAACTGCAGTTGCGCGATCCCGAGATCCTGGTGCGCGACGGCGTTATTCGGATCGGCGGCAAGCAGGCGCCGGAAGATCGTTGCGGCATCCGCGAAGCGGCCGGCGATCGTGTAAGCGTTGCCTAACGCGACCAGTGCGTCCGGATCGGTTCCGGCCGTGTCTTTAAGCAGTTCGATCGCTTTCGCAGGTTGCCCCCCCTCCGCGAGATATTGACCGAGCTTGATCCTGACCTCGCTCTGCGTGATGCCGTTGCGAAGAGCGCTCTCGAGCGTCTGGATCGCGAGCTGCTGCCGGTTCGTGCGCCAGTAGGCGAGCGCGAGCTTGCGATACGCATCCTCCGTGTCGGGCCGCTTCGCGATAATCGATCGATATGTGTCGATCGCCTCGTCGATCCTGTTCGCTCGGAACGCATCATTCCCCTTTGTCAGGAGCTGTTCGATCTCGACGAGCCGCTTCGGGTCGTCCGCGTCGGTGTACTTCTCGTGGACCGTTGCAGACCCGCCGCCGATGTAACCCAGCGAGCGCAGCCGCTCGACGGTCTCGGCCGTCTCCTGCTGCGCGCGCGCCGGGGGTGCGACGTTGAATTGTTTGAGCGTCTCGACCATCACGCGCGTTCTATCGGATCGTGCCTGCGCGACGTTCGACGCTTCCTTCGGATCCGACGCGAGGTCGTACAGCTCGACGATGGGGAGGTCGATGTATTTCTCGCGTCCGACGAGCACGCCGCGCAGCGGCGCCCACCCGCGCGTGACCGCGGCGCTCATTGCTTCGAAGTAGGACGGACGCTCAGGGCCGCGGCCGGCGGCGATCGCATCGAGCAGCGATGACCCGGGAAAGCGGGGTGCCGCAATCCCCGCAGATGCGAGCAGCGTCGGCAGGAGATCGACGTGCCGCACCGGCGTCGTGATGATGCGCCCTTTGATCTTTGCGCCACGTGAGGATGGATCAATCTCGCTGACGATGAGCGGAACTCGAAGCGTTGGCTCGTAAGCGAAGAGGCTGTGCGTCCGCTCGCCGTGCTCGCCGAGGCTCTCGCCGTGATCGCCGGTGACCAGGACGAGCGTAGGGCGGGAGAGTGCGCGCAATCGATCGAACAACGGGCCCAGCGCCGCGTCGGTCCAGGACACTTCGCCGACGTATGGCTCCGACGCAAACCTGGATGCAAACTCGCCAGGCGGTTCGTACGGTTCGTGGGGATCGTAGACGTGCACCCACGCGAACCATTTGCCAGGCTGGGCGTTGATCCAGTCGAGGGCCGATTTCACCACAACGTCGGCCGGCCGCTCGCGCTCCGCGATGTCGCCGGTAACCCCGGCCTTTGTCATCCGATCGTCGTAGACGTCGAACCCGCCAGTGAGGCCGAAGCGCCGGTCGAGCGGAAATCCACCGACGAAAGCGGCAGTGGAGAAGCCGCCTGGCTTGAGCAGCGTCGCGGCGGTCGGCCGCCGCGCGTCGAGACGGTAACCGGTGTTGTCGCGAATGCCGTGCTCGTAGGGATAGGTGCCGGTCAGGATGCTCGCGTGCGAGACCAGCGTGACGACGGCGTGGGCGTGCGCGAACTCGAATCGCGCGCCGTGGGCAGCTAGCGCATCGAGGTTTGGCGTGACCGCGCGTCCGCCGTACGCGCCGAGTACATCGGCGCGCAGCGTGTCGATCGTGACGAGGAGGATGTTTCGATCCGCCTTTGGCGCGATAGTGAATGTCTGGCCGCCGAACCAGGAACAGGCGGTCAGACCGGCAAACGCCGCTGACGCGGCGAACAGGCGTCGACGCAATTTACTTCTGCTGCGATGTGGACGTCGCGTCCTCTTTCTTCAGGTACTTATTCAGGAACGTTTCCATCCGCTCCCACATTGGCAGCCAGCGCTTGTAGAGGAGCGTCTCGTGCGTGTCGTCCGGCATCACGTACAGCTCGTACGGCACGTCGTGAGCCCGAAGGAGCTGCACCAGGCCGACGGTCTGCGCGAAGTTGACGTTGCGGTCGTCGTCGCCGTGGATCAGGAGCACGGGGGATTTCCACTGGTCGATCGCCGAGATCGCTGACGACTTGTAGGCGAGGTTCTCCGGATCGAGGTTGTTGCCATACAGGTGGACGCCGGCGAGATCGACACCCGCGATGAAGACGTCCGAGTTGCGCGCGAGCGCCTGCGCGGTCAACAGGCCGCCATATGACAAGCCCCAGATTCCCACGCGCTTCGGATCGACGTCAGGCCGCGACTGCAGGTATCTGCCGCCCGCCAGGACGTCCTGATACTCGGCGTTGCCACGGGAGTTCGTGTTGGGCGCCGTGCGGAACGATTTGCCGTAACCGATGCCACCGCGATAATTCACCGACATCACGATGTAACCCTGGCTCGCGAGCCACTGGTTGACACCATAAAAAAGATGGTAGACCTCCATGTAGTGGTAGCCGGGCAGCATCTGCCGAACCGGCCCGCCGTGCACAAAGATGATCGCCGGACGCTTTTCACCGGAACGAAGATCCTTCGGGAGGAACAACTGGTTGTGAATCTCCATCCCGTCGGGCGCTTTGGTGATGACGATTTCCGGCTTCACGTGCGCGTCGGTTGGAAACTCTTTCGTCAGGACCGGATAGAGCACTTTCTGCGCCGAGGCATCCATCGTTGCCGCCATCGCGGCAGGGAACACGGCGACTGATTGCGGCCGCCGGTAGTCGGCGCTGAGGACGGCGATTCTGCCGGAGGGCAGCACGGCCGGATCGTGTTCGATGCCCTCGCCGTTTGTGATCTGTTGCGGTGTTCCCCCCGCGGTTGGAACGCGCCAGATGTGGCGCCGTTCGATGTCGGTCGCGTTCGTGCCGTAGTACAGATACTTGCCGTCGCTCGAGAAGCTGGCGGATTCGATCTGTCCTTCCTGCGGCGTCAGGCTGATTGGTTCGGGGACGGGCGACGGCGTTGTCATGGGACCGAAGATGTCGGTGCGCGCATTCGGGCCGGTGTTGTGCACGGGACCGGTGGCGCGTACGGGCACGGCATAAAAGCGCGTCCACTCTTCGGGCTCGAGCTGGAATACGACGTGATCGCCTTCCCACGCGATCGAGTTGATGGCGTTGAAGACCTTTTCGTCCTTTGCGTTGTGCCAGAACTCCTGCGCGTCGCCGGTCGCCACATCCGCGACCCAGAAGGACAAGGTGTAGCCGCCGCCGAACGTGGCGGTCGTCAGTCCCGGGCGAGGAGCGGGCGTTGGACTGCTTGGCGGCGTCTGTTCGCCGCCGCGTCCGCCACGCCCCTGTCCGCCACCACCACCACCACCGCCCCGTCCCGCACCGCCGCCACGAGCCGCGGCCGCGGCGCTGAACGCCGGCCCCGGTGGATTGCCGAGCCCGCCGACACCCTCCTGTGACTGCAGCGCGAATGGAGTACCGGGACGCCGGATGAACGCGACACGTTTGCTGTCCGGCGACCATGTCGGACTCGAGTCGAAATCCACGCTCGGCGAGAGGTAACTCACCTTGCGGCTCGCAAGGTCGTAGATGGCGATGAAACTGTGATCGGTCCGGCGGCTGATGAACGCGATCTTCCTGCCGTCGGGGGACCACATCGGGTTGCTGTTGGTACCCCAGATCTTGATGAACGGCTTCAGTCCCTTGTCGACATCATTCGCGCGCGCCCCCTGCACGGTCGGCACGCGGAAGATCTGCCCGTTCTGCGCGTACGCGACGTAGCGGCCGTCCGGTGAAAGAACGCCACTACTTCCTTCGGCGAGTCGCCATGCGATGCCCGGCGCCGCGGTCCTCGCAGCCCAGAGCGCCCGCTCGACACCCTTCGGATCGGCCTCGGGGCTCGCGACCCAGTCGAGGCGGTTCCTGTCATGCCCCCTCGTGAACGAGACGATCGACCCATCGTCCGAGATCGACAACTGCGTGGTATCGACGCCATCGTCTTTCATGAACGAGGTAACGCGCACCGGCCGGAAGTCCGGCGCGGCCGCCGTATACACGTTTCGCAGCCCCTTGTCGTTCGAGATCCATGCGATGCGGTCGATCTTTCTCGCGGCGACCAGCCCCATCGGGAACGCGGCGCTCATGAACTGCGCCATCGTCGGCACGTGCGCAGCCTTCGCCGGCGGCGCCATGTCGGCGCGTGGGTGCACGCTGGATAGAGCGATGACGGCGAAGAGAACGATCGCAGTACGCGGCAGTGACTTCATTGAAGCGTGCTCCTACTGAATCCTGGACATGCGCGTGATGGTGATCGGCGGCAACAGCGACTGCTTCTGCATAGCCGTGCCCCCCTTGTCGTTCGTGGGTTGTTGCTGGATTTTCCGGACGACGTCCATACCCTTGACGACACGCCCGAACGCGCCGCCTCCCTGTCCGTCGTCGAACCGCTTGCCGCCAAAGTCGAGCGACGGCTGATCGTCGAGACAGATGAAGAAGTCGGCTCGAGCAGTGTCGGCCTGCGCCGCGCGCGCCATCGACACCGTTCCGACGACATGCTTCAGGCCCGACACGCTGGTACGCTCCAGCGGGATTGCCGGAAAGCCCTCCGTCCGCCGCGCGGGATCGATGCCGCCCTGGATGATCTGCATGGCGGGCTTATCGGGGAGCGCGGGCGTATAGTTATCCGGCCGCGTGGCGCGATGGAAGCGTCCGCCGTCGTAGAACTTGCCTTCCACGTATTTCAGGAAATTCGCCGAGGTGATCGGCGCATGCTTCGTGTCAACGGCGATGTCGATGTTCCCGAGCGCCGTTTCGACGCGCACGAGAACCTCGCCATCGTTCAGCTCCTGCGCGCGCGCCGTCGCGCCGAACGCCGTCAGCCACGCGACGATTGCCAGCCGTCCGGCCACCCGGAGGTCGATTTGCACGACGAAAGATTACTTCATCCAGACTCGTTAACTCATCTATGTCAGAATACGCGGCCA
>DASPXV010000140.1:0-11805 GCA_035637115.1 Vicinamibacterales bacterium | reverse complement strand
ACATCCGTGCCGCTGGTCCCGTCCTGCCTGACGCCTTATGTCTCATCTGAGGTACGGCGCAATGCCCGCGGATCGACGCCGGAGTTCGTTCGTGCTCAATCCGAGTTGCTTCTGGAGACTTTCCAACTACCTCTTGTGGTCCGTGTGGATTCCAATCAGATCGCCGATGGAATGATGCTCCCGATGTAAGAGCCAAACCACGAGCGTACCGAAGAGAAACGTGGAGGAGGCCGTCTCGATCATATGGCTCAAGCGTACGCTGGCGACGGGCATCAATGGATTGGCGAGGATCTGTCCCAGGTTCTGTGGCGCACTGAATAGCAATCCAACCAGCAGTGCCGTCCACCAGGGGTTCACTCGTGAACCACGTATGACTGGCAGCGCGCACAGTACCCACAGCAGGCCGCGCAGGATTTGCAGAGGGAACAGCATAGGGTCATGGCGCAGAGTATTGGCTGTCTGCGTGAAGAACGGTAACGCTTCACCTGGCTGGCCGTAGAAGGCGCGCAACTCAGGGTTCTGCCAGGCGATGAAATAGCCTGCTCCCCAATACAGGACGAGATACGCAACGGCAACTGTGGCGAGTTTCCAAATCCACTCTTGGATGGGCATCACCAATGCTGGATTGGGCGACGCGTCTGCCCTCGCGCGCCGTTTACCCAGAACCCATACAGCCAGTGGAATGAATAGAAACGCTGTCGGAATGCCCATCACGAACAGACGCGGAAGCAGCTGTGGACCGACCGTGATGGACGAAAGGAAGTACCACGTCTCAATCTGCGGCAGAAACGTGACTGCGCCATAGTAGGCCAGCGCCAGGCTGACGGCCAGTTTCCAGCCGCCCCACCGCGAGGTCAGGATCAGGGCAGCGACGACGAACAGATTGGCGAGCGCAATGATCAGCAGGCCGCTTGTTGCTGACACCAGCCCCGGCTCCGATTTTGCCGAGTCAGGCATCACGCCTGCAACAGGCATAGAGCCAATCACGAAGCACACAATGAATACGACATACAGCAGGATGAATCGGGGAATCCATTTGAGAAGCAACCCGGCAGCGTTCATGCGTGCTCCGATTCAGCAACTCGTTCCGGGCAGCCGCATATCAGGCGTCCTCTGATTCTCGCGTGGCGTCGGTGTGAGTCGGAAGTCATCAGATCGTGAAGGAGTTCGCGTGCTCTTTCCGCGTCATCATCTCTGACCACGAACCTCGGCTGGGCCCGTGATGATGTTGTAACCCGCGATCAAGGCCGGATCACCAGTGCAAAGGACTGTTGTCAGCGGGATCGTCGGATCTCCGGCTGGACCCGGGCGAGTCTCGACCAGGTCAATACCGCAGTCAGGACATTCGATCACGGTCCGGCCGAACTTCTCACCACATGAGGGACAGTACATTCAGACTATTTCGCCAGCGGATCCGGACGCAGCTGGAACTTGACCACTTTGCTCGTCGTCCCTTTGCCCGTCTCCATGTGAAACGGCGCGCGCGTGCCCACGGTGGACCAGAGACCGCGTCCCTTCCACCCAGCGGCAGGATCGTCGATCCGCCCGTCCATCCACTTCGTGTAATAGCCGAGCGGGTACGGCACGCGAAGCACGACCCACTTGCCGTCCTTGAGCGCGAGCAGTCCCTCGGCAGCGTTGCCGGTGTTGATCGGCGTGTTCGCGCCGAGGCCGAGCACATCGAATTGATCGACCCAGGTGTAGTAGCTCGCGCCGGCGCTGCCGCCGTCGGACACGCCTTTGAGCTGCGGCAGCGGCTCCGGATACAGCGTCCAGCCCTCGGGACAGTGCTGCCCCGTCGCGCGGGGTCCGTTCAGCGGTCCCTTGCACTTCCGGCGATCGAAGCTCGCGAGGTGGCCGCTCGCGAGCGCGGTCCAGTAGACACCGTTGCGATCCACGTCGCCGCCGCGAGGTGAAAAGCCCGGCTTGAGCGGATCGTTGAACGGCGGCTCGTAGACTTCAGCCAGCGCGGTCTCGGGTGGATTTGCTCCAGGGACGAGGCGCACGACCGCGCCAGGCATCCCGAGCGCCGTTCCCCAGATCGACCCGTCGGGCGCCGGTGCGATTGCGTAGAGACCGCCGCCGTAGCGTTTGTCTTTCGCGGGATCGAGCGGCTGATTCGGTTCCACGTAGGCGTCGCGGCGGCCATTGCCGTTCGTGTCCAGGATCAACGCGGTCCATCCCTGAGACTTCGCTTCATCGTGCGTCTGATCGAACATCCGCGTGTTCAGCCAGCCGACGACCGGCCCGCCGCCGCTCGTCCACAGCGTGTTGTTCGCGTCCTCCGCGAACATCAGATGATGCGTGCTGAAGCAGGTGCTGACGTGCGTCAGTTGTTTCGTCTTCGGATCGAAGACCGCGAGATGGCGCGAGGCATTGTTGAGCGGAAAGAGCTTTGCCGACGGATGATCCGAGCCGGCCCTGCAGAAAGCGGGATTCGACGCCGGCCTCACGGCTGACGTGATCCACACGCGGCTGTTCGCATCGAACATCGGATTGTGGACGTTGTTGCGGCTCGTCCAGATCGGCTCGGTGCCCCAGTTCAGTGACGGCGCACCCATCTCCGCCGACGTCGGCGCCGTGGCGGTATCGCGCACGGTCAACGGCACGCGTGCCACGGTGTTCTGCACAGGATCGAGCACCGGCAGATAATCGGCGCTGAGCTCCAGCGCGCCGTAAATCAGGCCATTTGAATTCAGCCGCGGGTTGCGGCGATCGGTCGAGACCTCGTCGTGCAGATACGCTTTCGGATCCGCCCAGTCCCATTCCGTAATTACGATCGAGCGCTCGATCCCCTGTGGGCGCGGCGGCGCCGGAGGGATCGCCCCTTTCGCGATCCGATCGGACCAGTCGGCGAACATCTTCAGCGCCGCCGCCATGCCGAGCGCCGACATCCCCTGCATCATGTTGGCGCCCGCCTGGCCCGAGAGAATGCGCCGCTGCCAGGCATCCATCGACGACATTCCGTGAAACGCGGCGGGCATCTCGCGGGTCGCCTTCGTGCCGAGCGCGTGACACGCCCAGCACGTCCCGGACTTCAGCGTCCGCAGCCAGTCGGCCTGCGTCTTCATACCGGGCGCGATGCCGTTCGTACCGGTGCCCGGGAAGTCGCTCTTCGACGGCACCTGGATCAGCGAGAACCAGTAGCCGGCCGGATAGTACTGCGCGGCGGCGTGTTGATCGGGGGCCGGCACCGCGGTGAGGTCCAGGTGTGCGCCGGGCGCGCTTTTCACGTGCGTCGAATCGACCAGGCCGTAGCCGCGGACCCAGACGTCGTAGTTCGCTTTCGGCAGATCGGGAATCAGGTAGCGGCCGCGATCATCGGTCGCGACAATCCGAACGAATCGCGTCGGCAGATCCGCCGTCTCGGCGATCACCCAGACACCTGCTTCCGGCCCGTTGCGGCTCATGACGATGCCGCCGATGTCATCGCCATCGATAGCAACGCTCTCGATCCTGCCCGGCACGGCGCCACGCTGGGCCGTGCCGTTCGCTGCGCCGATCGCGGCGGCGAGGACGAACAGCCATGCGGTCGTTTTCATATCAGAAGTAGAACTTCATCCCGAGCTGAATGATTCGTGACGGCACCTGTGTCTTCGTAATCAGCCCGAAGCTTCCTGACGTCGCAGGATGTTCGGGTTGCTGAAACTCACCGTGTTGGCTCATGATCGCACCAGCCATCGCCGGCCGCTCACGATACGCCAGCCGTCGGGTGCAGCGCATGTTAGAGCGTTCGAGCGTAGCTAGCGCCGCGCTGCGGCGACCGACGCACGAATCGCGCGGCCGGGCCGGGCTTCGGTCACGTTGCCGCCATCGACCACCATCTGGCCACCTACGATCACGTACGGGATGCCCGCAGATGGGATGGTGGCGTCTTCGTACGTCGAGCGATCGATCACGGTTGCCGGATCGAAAATCGTGAGGTCGGCGTCAGCACCCACTTTGAGGCGGCCCTTGCTTGCCATCGCCGGCGTTCGCCGCTCGAGGCGACGGGCCGGCTCGAGCGTCATCCGGCGCAGCGCCTCCATCAGCGGCACAACCTTCTCGTCGCGGACATATTTACCCAACACCTTCGCAAACGTGCCGGAGGTGCGCGGGTGCCCGCGGCCGTTCTGGATGAATCCGTCGCTGGCGATCATGGCGAGCGGGCTCGCGATGGCCGCACGCGTCTGTTCTTCGGGACGCCCGTGGATGATCACCGTCCCGCCGGCCGCGCGCGCCTTGCCGAATGTGGCGCGCGTGAGGCGCTCGCCGGTCGACACGAGTTGGTGCAATCCGAATCGGGCATCCGGCCAGGTCTGCCAATCGTCGAACAGCGCCGACTGGATCTCCGTCATGCCCGCGCCGTAAGGATACGCTTCGGTCGTCACATCCTGCCCGGCATCACGCGCGGCTCTGATCGCCGTGAGAAACGCCTCGAGCTCGTTATCGGCGGACGAGTTGACGTGGACGATGTGAAGAGGGGCGTGCGCGGCGGCGGCCGCCGCAATGGTTTCCTGCAGTCCCTTGAATCCGCCGCGCATGTGGATGTGGGCCGACGCGCCCCCCTTGGCGGCGACGCGGAACATGCGTTCGATCTCCGACATGGGCGCGCCGGGGGTGTAAGCACTGCCGAATCCCACGGCGACCGCCCCCTGTGCCAGCCCCTCGCGCAGAATCGCCTCCATCGCCGCCATCTGTGCGTCCGTCGCCGTCCCGGTGCCACCGATCCCGGCCGGCAGCAGCCCCTTGCCGGGATCTCCGAGCACCTTCATCCGCGCCGGGATGTGTCCCACCGAGACGCCGTAGTTCACGATCTGGCCGGCGGCGCGTGCGGCATACCAGGCCGCCACGTCGGCGGTGCCCACCTCAAGTTCGAACGCCGATGTCACGCCGTCGCGCACCATCATGCGATACGACTCCTCCTGCTGGCCATGCTCGTGAAGGTCGATGAAACCCGGCGACACGACGTGGCGAGACGCATCGATCACACGGACGCCCCTAAGCGGCGTCTCAGATACGGCCTCGATCTTCCCGCCGTTGATCCCGACGTGGCGCACGGCGTCGAGCCCCGACTCGGGATCCATGACGCGTCCGTTCGCGACGACCAGATCGTAGGTTGGCGCCTGTTCACGCGCGCATGCTGCGAGGGTGACACAGATGGTGGCGATGGCCAGGACGTGTAGACGGATCATGGTCGGTTTCATGTCAGAAGTAGAACTTCATCCCGAGCTGAATGATTCGGGGCGGCACCCGTGTGTCCGTAATCAGCCCGAAGCTTCCTGACGTCGCCAGGATATTCGGGTCGCTGAAATTCACCGTGTCGAACAGGTTGAAGATCTCCACCCTCAGCTCCAGGCGGCGCCGCGCAACGCTCACGTTCTTGAATACGCCGAAATCGACCTGGAAATAGCCCGGACCGGTGAACAGATTCCGTTCCGACCCGGTCTGGCCTGCCTCTGGCGTCCCGAAGAGCGCGCGCTCCGCGGTGTTGAAGTACTCGACGCCGCGGTCGGTGCGGCGGACCCCGCCGATCGGTCCGTTTCCGGAATACGTCGCACGATTCGACGTGCCGCTGCCGCTGGCCGTTGCCACGCGCGTGCCGCTGTCATAGAACGTCAACGTGTCGAAGCCGGAGAACACCGTGAACGGGAACCCGCTCGACACGTCGAGAATGCCGTTGATCTGCCATCCGCCGACCAGCCCGTTCACGAGTCCGGATGCGCCGGAGAAAAAGCGGCGGCCCTTGCCGAACGGAAGGTCCCAGATCGCATGTCCGCGTACGACGTGCCGTACGTCGAAGTCCGATCGTCCCTGGTCGAGGGAGAGGTGATTCGGATCCGAGGGCACGACCAGTTCCGTACCGGCTCCGCGCGTGTCATTCGACACGTCATCGGTCGACTTCGACAGCGTGTAGTTCGCGCCGAACGCGAGGCCATGCGACAGCCGCTTCTGCAACTGCAGCTGCAGGCCGTTGTACTCGGAGCTCGAGCACGAGCAACCGAGACCCGCCAGGCTGAACTGCGGATTCGGCCGGAAGAAATTGTCCGGCAGTCCGGCGGCGCCCAGCCCGATGCCGATCGTTCCGCGATCGAGTGCGTCGGCGATCACGCCGACGTTGTTGTTCTGAATATCGGCGTAGCTGCTCGAGGGAATCGTGCCGCCGAAGAGCCGTCCGAGATTGCCGGTCGACTCGCCGACGTTCGGGTTGCCGCCCGCGAGGAGATTTTGCCTGGCGGCTTGGAAGTCCTTGATGAAGCCGTTGCGCAGCAGGTCCATCGTGTTGACGTTCATCATGCGGAACAGCTTGCTTCCGCGCGAACCGACGTATGTCGCTTCGACCAGCGTGCCGTGCCACATCTCGCGCTGAATGCCGACTACATACTGCTGCACGTACGGCGTGCGGATGTTCGGATCGAAGAACAGCGGCTGCTCGTTCCGATTGTTCGGCGGCGTTCGCAGGATCGCGGGGGGCGTCAGCAGCGCCGGCACGCCGTCGGTGATCGAGACCGTCGTGCTCGTTTGCGGATTCGGCAGGTGTCCGCTCTTCAGAAACTCGTTCAGCCGCAGGACCTGGTCGGATCCCGCGATGGCGATGTCGCGCGGGGCGACGACGAACTGGTTCAGCGAGGTCGCCGGCTGTCGTTGTTCGACGACGTTGAGCGCCCAGGTGATCAGGCGCTGGTAGGCCATCCGATAACTCGCGCGCACCGACGTGCGGCCGTGGCCGGTCGGATCCCAGGCGATGCCGATCGATGGAGCGAAGTTGTTGTTGTCGCGCGCGAACCACTGCCGGTCGGTGCCGGGGCCCGCCGGTACGAAGCTGACCGGCCCCTGGCTGCCATCGAGCGGCTTGTCGGGCGCCACCTGCGCGCCGGAGGCGTCGTACGGCACCGAGTTCAGCTCGTAGCGGAGCCCGAGATTCAGCGTCAGGTTCGGACGCAGCCGCCAGTCGTCCTGCACGTAGAAGTTGTATTCGCCCATCCGCTGATCGAGCGTCAGCGGCTGGAGCGCGACGAACTTCTGGCCGTTGCTGTAGAAGACCTGATCGATCCGGCCGATGCGGCCGAGCAGCACGTTGTAGAGCGTGTTCAGATTGTTGCGATCGTTCGAGTTGATGCCGGACGCCGTCAGATCGACGCGGCTGCCGTCGGTGCGCACGACGCCCTGGCTGTTGATTCCCGTAAACGGAGCATCCAGGCGGTTGAACGTGATGCTTGGATAGATGCCAAACGGATTGCCCGCGCCGCGCGTCTGCGCGATGTAGTACTTGCGCACGTTGATGCCCCCCTTGAACGCGTGCGTGCCGCGCATCCACGTCAGGTTGTCGAGGAATTGCACTTCCGCCGGCTTGCGCGACGTGCCCGGCCAGTAGACGAAGGGGCTCGTGAAGACGCATCCGCTGCGGCAGATCTCATACGTCTTGGGGTGTTGGGGGTCCGCGAACTCGAGGACATTCCGCGTGAAGCCGCCGGTCACCTCGTTCACGAGGCGCTTGCCGAGCGTCCACTTGTGACCGAACGAGCCCCCCTGCTGATCCGACAGCCGGACGCGAGCGGGCCAGCTCAAAGGCCGCGGCGTCGTGTTGATGATGTCGTTGATCAGATCGTTGCGGAATGCGTCGCTGTAGCGCACGAATATCGACTGCCGCTGATTAAGGGTGACGTCGAACCTCGTCGTCAGCGAATCGACCGGCGATTTCGACGGCGAGTTCCAGCGATAGCCCGCGGTATTGAGACCGTCTCCGGTCGTGAAGTCGTTTGGCAGCGGCAGGAACTTCAGGATCTCGTTCTGCATCACGGGATCGAGTCCCAGCGCCCGCGGATCGTTGGCGGCGACGTTGTAGGAGGAGACCGGGACGAGCGCATTGCCCGTCGCATCCACGCACGTCGGCCGATTCCGCGCGGTCGTTTCCCCGGGACAGTTCTGCGTCACGAACCGGAAGACGCCGTTGCGCATCGACGCTGTCGGAACCGTCACGAGCTGGCTGGTTTCCTGCGTCCGGCGCATGCCGTCGTAGTTGGCGAAGAAGAACGCGCGGTCTCGCCGCAGCGGCCCGCCAATGGCTCCGCCGAACTGGTTGCGGCGCAGCTGCTCTTTCGGGAGGCCGCTCACCTTGTTGAAGTACGAATTCGAGTCGAGCTTCGTGTCCCGCAGGAACTCGTAGAGCGTGCCGTTCAGCGTGTTGCTTCCGCTGCGGGTGACGAGCTCCACCTGGCCGCCGGCCGATCGGCCGTATTCGGCTTTTGCATTGCTCGTGATGACGCGGAATTCCTGCAGCGCCTCGGGATTGACGGGCGAGTTCGTCAGCTCGCCACGCGGAATTACCGGATCGGAAATGTCGATGCCGTCCTGCGTCGTCGTAATGCCGCGCCCGCGATCGCCGTTGATGTAATGGGTCGCGGTGCCGCCGGAGGACGTCGCTTCCGCACTATGCCCGGCGACTCCCGGGACCAGGCCGATCAGGTGCAGCGGATTGCGGCCGTTCAGCGGCAGCGTGACGATGGTGTCGCGCGTCACCAGCGTGCTCACCGACGACTCCGTCGTCTGGACGATTGGTGATTCGCCGGTGACGACGACAGCTTCGCGCACGTCACCCGTCTGAAGGACGATCGTGAGGTTCAGATCGGCGCCGACGGTGAGGACGTTCTGCCGGTTGGTGAACGCCTTGAAACCGGGCAGCTCCGCGTGGACGGTGTAAGACCCTACGGGCACGCTTGGGAACAGAAACAGGCCCGACTCGTTGGTGACGGTTTCCTGTCGCACGCCGGTCGCCTCGTGCGTGGCGACGATGGAGACGCCGGGCACAACCGCGCCGCTTGCGTCCTTGACCAGTCCGGAGATACGTCCGGTGCCCGATTGCGCGGCCGCGGCTAGCACAGTCGCGAACAGAACGAGCGGCAGAAGCATCGATGAAAGGAACAGACGTCGCATAGCGCCCTCCTGCGTGCGGTGATTATGCGCGCGGACGTCAACCGCGTCCAATGAGCTTGACCGGGACGAGCGCGTCGAAGTCGCGCACGTCGCCGCGCTGCCAGCCAAGAACGCAGCGCCAGCGCACGTTTCCACAACCGCAGCGCGCCCAGTAGAACAGTTTTTTCGGCAGCGCGGCCGGCGCCACCGACCCGCAGAAGCATCATTCGTCAAGATCCGGAAATCCTTCGCGCTTCAGCACGTCGGGCCAATCGGCGTTTGCGAATCCCGCAGCGACGAGCGTGTCGCGCCGATCTCGCGATGCGATTTCGAGGTGATACCAGTCGCGAACGAGCTTTGACACGATCGATTGCTTTGGGCGGCTTCGCCTCCACGCGCGAATCTCTCCCGGCGCGATCGCGGAACTCTTCCAAGAGTTAGCGGAAGCCCCTCATTCATCATTCCATTTGACACAGCGAGCAAATGACATTTTGTGTCCCGAACGTCAAGCCACGCTCTCGTCGCTGCCTGAATCTGGTGGTTAGGCGGCATGGTTCGGAGTGGGACACGAGTGTCGGAGCGCAGTGAGTTCACGGGCAACTCCCGCTACATTGTGGCGGTTCACGCTCTCCACAACCTCGCACCATTGCTGATTCACCGTCGCCGGATACATGGCACCGAGGATTCCAGCCGCAATCGAGGCCACGGAGTCACTGTCGCCGCCAACATTCGCCGCCAGGAGGATGGCGTCTTCCGCCGACTGCATGAGCGTAGCCAGTGCCAACGCCAACGGCACGATCGTCAGCGGCCCATTCGGAAAACAGCGCGTGGCCACATCTGGCGCTCGGAGGACAGCTAAGGACGCAAGATCGTCATGGACGGCGCGGACAGTGGCCGCGAACGTCGGCGACGACGCGCTGGGCCACCGGCTCTCGGCCTGCATTGCGGCTCGCTCGGCGAGCGTCAGTACCTGTTCGGCGGAGGCGGCGTCAATCGCGGCCGACACGGCTGCGGCCGTTGCAGCCGCCGCGGCAATCGCCAGCGCTCCCCCGTGCGTCGAGATCGAAGCTTCGCGCGCGCCATTCACCAGTCCGTCCAGCGAGTCCGACGTATAGAGGACGCCGACCGGGGCGACGCGAATCGCGGCCCCACAGCCGTCATGCCTCACGGCAATTCGCGCCGGATTGGCGGCTTGGTGGAACTCCCACAGTGACCGGACACCGGGATGAACACTCTTGACGCATCCGAGCATTTCACGACCGATGCTCACGTGGGATATGTTGCGCTCGGCGATGATCGCTCGTGCGACCGCGAGAGTCCGCTCCGTATCGTCAGTTGTCTCACCAATGCGCCACTCACGTCTGGAATTGCCGACGTATCGAGGAATGATGGCGCCTGGCGTTCCTTCGAAGCCTCGAATGCCGCTCGGATACCAACGCTGCACGTCGTCGCGTGACAGCATCTCAGTTTGCTTACCGACGGCGTCGCCCGTTGCGACGCCTTCGAGGCACCCCACAACGCGTTCGGCGATCGTGATAGTCACATTCCTTAAACCGTGGTCGCCCATTCGCGAGCCAACTGGGACAACTCCGGAGTGAGTCAGAACGGATCCTTGACAGCCTCGTGCCGACGAACAGTCGCGATGATGCCGGTCTTTCCGTTGGCCGCGATCCTCCTGACGCGCGCTGCATCGTGCAGCTCCTTTGGTCCGGATGCATGACTCCCCGCACTTGTGAGCTGCATCTCATTGTTGGGCAGTCCGTCACGCCCATCTTGTTGCTCAGGCTAACGTCTACGATCGGCTGCAAAATGCACGGCGTAGCCTGCAGCGGGTGTTAAGCGTCATGCAATGATCGGCGGAAGCACACCACGCGTTCGACCTCTTCGTACTCGAGCGCGCGAAGAGCGGCGATGCCATCGGCGTTCTCGAGCTCCGCGTCGCTGGCAATTTCATCATGTCCCATGGCCCGCGCGCGGGCCTCAGCGGCCTCGATAAGCGCCCGCCCGATACCTCTCCGACGAAAAGCTATGTCGACATGCCATCCCTCGATAAATGCCACGGGCGACGATCTACAGCCAGGTGCGTACTTCCTGAAGTCCAATTCGACGAATCCGACGATCCGCCCTTCAGTCTCGGCTACAAGGACGATTGGAGCGTCAAGTCGGTCCTCAAAGTACTTTCGTGTCTCGGTCTCGTGATCCGAAAGCGAACCCGGCCAGAGTGCTTCACGCAGACGCACCCAATCCTCTCGGTCGCTCTGGACGATGTCCCGAATCGTCACCTCTGATTCCTCGTGTACACCTAACGTCATGCCGCTTTCATCTGTCTGATGTCGCGCGCTTCATTCAGCCGCGGCGCTTCATCATCGCGCCGAGCGCCGTCGGCTGCAAAACGCGTCTTAGATCGCCAGCCGGCCCGTAACGATCGTGCCGCACGGAACCATACCCGCGCGCTGAAGGGTCTGTCGAGACGCTTCGTTGTCTTTGCCGCATCTGGCAGCCGGGATGTGACCGCCTTCGCGGCAGATCCGCTTCAACTCCTGAACCAGATAACTTCCACAACCCCTGCGCCGAAAAGGCTCAGCCACTTCCATGTAAATGTCGCCATATGGCGGATTGTAGTGAAAGAGGAGTCCGCCGGTCGCCACGATCTTCGAATCCGATTCGAGTCCCCAGTCGCCAACGGTCGCGGCTGAGCGGCATGATGTTCCCCGCGATAAACGCCGCAGGAACGCTTGGCCATTCGGACCTTTTTCGGCAGACCGGCTTGGGGCTATGCTGCGCGACCGACGAACGCAGGCGGAAGGGGCGACGACCGCTGAAACTCTCGCTGATTTTCCGACGCTGTGTGAAGAGGATAGTCGAGCGGCGATCGCGTTCGCCGCCGCCTCCGCCCAGGAGGACCTGCCGCTC
>DASPXV010000139.1:0-78701 GCA_035637115.1 Vicinamibacterales bacterium | reverse complement strand
AGGACCGCGCGAAATCGCCTGAACTACGACGGGATACGGCGATGCCAGCGCCTGCCTGAGTTAACGCATCCCGTTGACTCCGCGCGGCTGTCGACCTCTACATCAAAGGCTGTGCCGCGCGATTCCGGCCGATTTCCGAATGATTCTCGCGTCCGTGCGTCCGTTGCAGTGGACGCGCTGACCTGACCGAAGGACGCTCCGAACAACCTTTCCAGGAAGAGGTCCGTCTCACTTTCAGTATTCAACCGGAGGTCTTTCAATGATCGTATCGAATTGGGTAACGCTCGCGGGTGCCCTGCTGCTCGCCGCCCCCGAAGCGGCGCCTGCGCGTGTTGTCGCACAAGACAGGGAGCCCATCGCCCGCGCTTTTGAGTTGGCCCGGTCCGCGCACATCGGCGTGACCGTCACGGATATCGAGGGGGAGGACGCCAAACAGCCGAAGTCAGGCGTGGTGGTCGAGACAGTCTCGCCCGGAGGTCCGGGGGACAAGGCGGGCATCCAGGCTGCGGACACCATCACCGAATTCGATGGCGAGCGCGTGCGCAGCGTGCGGCAGTTCTCGCGCCTCGTGCAGGAAACGTCGCCAGGGCACAGCGTCGCGGTGACGCTCTCGCGCGGGGGGCAGCGCGTCAATCTGAACGTGACCCCCGAGCGGCGCACCTGGTCGGATGACTTCAACCTGCGGCTTCTCGATCTTCCGCGCGGGGCGCGCATTCCAACTCCGCCATCCCCTCCGGCAGCGCCCCGCGCACCTCTTCCACCGGCACTGGTCGATCCGGACTTCCGTTTCGACTTTCCCGGCGTCATGCGCTATGGGAACGGACGGCGTCTCGGGATAACGATCGAGTCGATTGACGATCAGCTCGCCGAATACTTTGGCGTGAAAGAAGGCGTCCTCATCAAGTCCGTGCTCGATGATTCGGCGGCGCAGAAAGCCGGGCTGAAAGCAGGCGATGTGATCACCAGCATCAACGGATCGAAGGTCTATGACACGTCGGACGTGAATCGCGCAATCAACCGGCTCGAAACCGATGGCGCGTTCACGATCGATGTCGTCAGGGACAAGAAGACGATGTCGTTGAAAGGGAAACTGGAAGCGGCCGACACGCGTCCACGCGCGCGGACGCGGACGGTTCTCTAGCCTGCGGCTCCGGCTTTGACGCGTGCAGACGGCGGCCCGACGAGTGTCGCGAGCTGCGCGGCGATGATCGTGGCGGCGGCCAGCAGGGATTCCTGCTGCTCGCCGCCATTTTTTATTTCCGCGGCGATCACCCCCACGCACCCGGACGATCCCACCAGCGGCACGGCGATAGCGCCGCTCGAGATCGTGTCCCCCTTCACTGTCTGCAGCAGGGACGTGCGATATGCGGAGGCGGTCACGTTTTCGGCGTCGCGCTTGATGGTGCCGAGACGCGTCGCGAGCTGCGGCGAATAACCATGCACGAGGATCGGCGAGAGCTCGCGTCCGTCGGGATCGGCGATCCAGAGGACGATGCCGCTGGCGTCGAGCACGCCGGCTGCGCGCTCGAGCAGCGACGGCAGCGTCCGTGTGTCGGGGATGCGCGCGAGCTCGCCGCAGAGTGACGCCACGCGATCGAGGCTCACCTGTCGCGCAGCGGGCACAACCGGCGCGGCCACGAGACCGAAATCACGCAGATCGGCGAGTGTCTCATCGGACACGATCGGCAGTGGCAGGGCAGCCGAAGTGGCGAGGGGGTCGGAATCGGGCCTGCGACCGGCTGGTAGTAACAGCAGGAGGCCGAGCAGCGCCGTTGCGCCCGCGCCGGCGAGTGCGATGACCTGCTGCCGCTTGACGGCGGCCGCTGCAGAATCGTGCCCGACTTGCTCCGCCGTCAGCGCGCGGTCAACCGCGTCCCCCGCCTTCTTCGTCAGCTCGAATCCGTCCGCGAAGATCATGTCGGATGCGAGCGTCAGCTGACGGCCGCGCGTAAAGTCGCGCGCCCGCAGATCCATCTGCATGAATTCCTGAAGCGCAGTCGCGGCCGCTTCGAGCTCTGCGGCCGCTTGAGGTGCGGTCACGGCGTCGCGAAGCGTTGAGATTCTTTCCTCGATCTCTTTTTCAATCGACGCCACGCGCGCGAACCAGAAATCCTCTCCCTGGCCTACGGCGACGTACGATTGTTGCGCGGCCCGCAGATCGGCGATCGACACGGCTGCGCTGCGCGCGTTGATCTCGAAGGTACGCATTGCCGCGCGATCGCGATCGGCGTCGCGCGTTGATGACCAGAGGAGAAAGGTTGTGCCGGCGATTGCTGCGAGGCAGAGGAACAGCAGCGAGAGGCGCACCGGCAGTCTGGTCAGGCGCATGCGGCGCGATTACTATAACATCGCGGAACGCGCGTGGCTTCCGGAGAAATCGTCGCGATCGTCAACCCGTTCTCGGGCGCGGGCGCAACGCCAGGCGTCGCCGAAGCGCGAGTCGCGCTGCTGACCGCTCGCTTCGGTGCCGCCGGCGTCAGCAGTACGGTTTACCTCACCGAACGCCCGTATCATGCCGGCGAGATGGCCCGCGCGGCGGTCGCGTCAGGGGCCCGCATGGTGATCGCATGGGGCGGCGACGGTACGATTAATGAAGTCGGTACCTCGCTTGCCGGCAGCGGCGCCGTCCTCGGGATCATTCCGGCAGGCTCGGGTAACGGGTTCGCATCGGAGCTCGGCATCCCGGCAGACCCCAACGCGGCCATCGATATCATCCTCCGCGGCCGCGATCGCCCCGTCGACGCCGGGGAGATGGCAGGGCGCCTCTTCTTCAATATCGCGGGCATCGGGTTCGATGCGCTGATCGCGGAGCAGTTCAACCTGCGATCGCTGGGGCGCCGGGGCATGGGACCCTACATCCAGATTGGCGTGCGCGAGATGTTCCGGTATCGCGCAGCCCGGTACCGCATTCGGCTCGATGACGAAGAGCTCAACACGACGGCGCTCCTCATCGCCTTCGCGAATGGCCGCGAGTACGGCAACAAAATCCGGCTGGCCCCTCACGCGCAGCTGGATGACGGAAAGCTGGAAGCGATGGTCGTGGAGGACCGGACCCCTCTCGCCCGGCTGTGGTGCGGGCGCTACCTGGCGCTGGGGACGGCGGACAAGGCTCCGCGCGTCGTCAAGCGGTCCATTGCATCCGCGGTCGTGGAGACGGATGGCGAGATGCTCTATCACCTCGATGGAGAAATCGGCCGCGCGGGCGGATCCATTTCGGTCCGCATTCGTCCGAAGCTCTTGACCGTACGGGTTCCCGCATGATCGAGGCGCTCGTCGAAGCCGCAAAGGCCGGCGACACCAATCGCGTTCGCGAGATCGTAGAGGCTTCGCCGGGTGTCACATTGCAGCGACTTCCATCCGGGGAGTCTCCATTGATGGCCGCCCTCTATCGCGGGCACCACGCCGTCGTCGACGCGCTCATCGAGCTCGGCGCCGATGTGGACCTGTTCGTGGCTGCGGCAACCGGCAGATTGCCCGAACTGTCTCGCGCCCTCGCGCATCCTGGCGCCGTCAACGCTTACGCGTACGACGGCTGGACGCCGTTGCACCTTGCCGCGTTCTTCGGCCAGCTGGAGGCGGCCCGCCAGCTGTTGAATGCCGGCGCCGACGTGCACGCCGTGTCGCGTAACAGTCTCCAGAACACGCCCTTGCATGCCGCGAGTGCAGGGAAGCATGCAGCTATTGCGCTGTTGCTGCTGGAACGTGGCGCCGATCCGGAGGCGATCGATGGCGGCGGGTTTACCGCGCGGCGAATCGCGGCCGAGAATCAGCTGACCGCTGTAGTCGAAGCGATCGCGCGCAAGGCCCGGTAGAAAAATCAGAACGTCGGCAGGTACGGCTGCAGGAAGCGCGTGATGATCGTGAGCTGTCCCGTCACGATCAATACGCCGATCGCGATGAGCAGCGCTCCCGACACGAGCTCGATCGTATGGTAGTACTTCCGGATTCGTTTTGCCGCGCCGAAGAACTGGTTGATCGCCAGCGACGTCAGCAGGAACGGGATACCGAGACCGAGCGAGTACACCGCCAGCAGCGTGATCCCTTCGCTGACGGTGTTCCTGGATCCGGCGATCGCGAGAATACCCCCGAGGATCGGACCGATGCACGGCGTCCATCCGAATGCGAACGCGACGCCGACGAGCATCGCGCCGAGCGGACCGGCCGGCTTCCGCTGTGAGTGCACGCGCTTCTCGGTTTCGAGGAACGCCAGCCTGAACACCCCCATCGTGTGCAGGCCGAAGACGATGAGGATGCCCCCTGCGATCTTGCTCAGCAGCGGCAGCTTCGCGAACATGAACTTCCCGATGGCGGTGGCAGATGCGCCGAGCGCCACGAACACGATCGAAAACCCAATCACGAAGGCAAGCGATGTAAGAAAGACCTGCAGCCGGGACGTCGTTGGAGCGGCGTCGGCGCGCATCTCCTCGACCGAGACACCCGATACGAATGAGATGTAGCCGGGGATCAGCGGCAGGACGCACGGAGAGACGAACGAGAGAAAGCCGGCAGCAAACGCCGCGAGGAGCGAGACGTTCTGGTTCATGCGAACGTCAATCGACTTTCTGCAGGCGGATCGCGTTCGCCGGGATCGACGTCGGATCCGGCCGTCCTTCGAACTTCACCGGCGGCAGGTCCTGGAACATGACGTCCCACTTCCAACGTTCCGACGGATTCGACGCATCCAGCCAGTGCTTCGCCGTGAGGGGGTGTACAAACGCGAGGTCCGTCAGCGCCGCGTAGGTTTCGTTGCCGCTCATCGCGCGCGCGACGTCGCCGCGAACGTGCGCGCTGCTCGTGTAATTGAGCGTCTGGCCCAGGACCATCGCGAGGTTCACGAAGATCTGCCAGTCTTCCTGCGCATCGCCTGGCGGCGGCAGCGCGCGCGCCGCCGCCTGCAGGCGTCCCTGCTGGTTCACGTACGCCGCGTCCTTTTCGTAAGACGAGACGCCGGGCAGCACTACGTCTGCTGCGCGCGCGAGATCGGTCAGAAGCACGCCCTGCACGATGAGCAGTGGAAGGTTGCCGGACTTGCGCGCGTCGATCAGCCACGCCAGATCGCCGATCGATCCGGCCGGACCTGGATCGAACACGAACAATGCCCTGACCTCGCCCGCTTCGACGCGGCGGCGGAACGCTGAAAGATCGGCCTCGCCGTTCGCGGCTGCGCGCGCCGGAAATCCGAGGTCCTGCGCCCCCTTTACGTTCGGCGCATCGATTGGCGGAATTTTGAACTTCGTATTCGGCGGCTGCGGCTTTTCGCGTGTCCGCCAGCTGATCGCGACGCCGTCTTCGGGCAATCCAAACGCGCCACCCAGACGCCCGATCAGGAACAGTTCCTCGATCGAGGCGTGGGCGGAAATAAGAAACCGCAGCGCCGGCGTCCCGCCGTTCGCCGCCACCAGGTCGGCGATCTTCGCGAGCGCCTCGCGCATGTCCACCGGCTTCTGCTCGCCGCTCGCATCACGCACCAGCGCGCGTCCGAGGCGGTCGTCTCCTTCGATCCAGTGATAGTCGAAGCGGCCGATATCGCACATCCAATAATCGTTCACCTCGGGGTTGTAGCGCGGCGTAATCCGCGCGAGCCGCGCCCCCTTCGCCCATTCCGGTTTGGCCTTGAGCCACGCCGTCGTGTTGCAACCCTTCTCGCAGAACGTGCAAATCGAATCCACCGCCTCGGGGTTGTCCCATGGACGCGACTTGAACCGGTAATCGCGCGTGGTGATCGCGCCAACCGGGCAGACGTCCATGAGGTTTCCGGAGAGCAGCGAATGCACTCCCTCTTCCTGGAACGTCGCGATCTCGCTGCCGTAGCCGCGATCGGTAATGTTGATCTGCGCGTCCCCGTCGATTTCTTTCATGAAGCGGACGCACCGCGTACACAGGATGCAGCGGTTGCGGTTCAGCATCAACGTCGGCCCGAAGTCGACGTCCGCCTTCACACCTTCGCCGTCGAAGACGCGGCGCGGGAACTCCATGCGGCTCTCGTTGGGCCCGAACGAATACGAGAAATCCTGCAGCGGACACTCGCCCCCCTTGTCGCACACGGGGCAGTCGAGCGGGTGATTGATCAGGAGGAACTCGAACACGCTCGCACGCGCCTCGACGACGTCGGGCGTCCCGGTCATGACCACCATCCCCTCCGCCACAGGCGTCGAGCACGACGTCTGCAGCTTCGGCATCTTTTCGATCTTCACCAGGCAGACGCGGCAGGACCCATCGATGCCGAGTCCGGGGTGATAGCAGTAGTAGGGAACCTTGATGCCGTGCTCGATCGCAGCCTGCAGCACGGTCTTGCCCTTCTCCACCGTGAGCTTCCGGCCATCGATCGTAAGGGTTACGGTCTCCATAACTTATCGATTATATCTACTTCTCTATGTCAGCCAGGGCGCCCGCATCCTTGTTGACTTCAATCGCCCGCACAGAGCCCTTCAATGGGATCATCCGTTCGACGGCTCTGTCCGTTACCGCAACCACGACGTCCTGAGATGTGCCGTCCGTGTAGGTCACAGTCACCGTAATAGGAAAATCGAACACGTCGCCTCTTTGTTCGAACCGCACCTTCAACTCGTTGCCAACAACCGTCGACGTGAAGCGCACCGTCGGAATGCCGCTGCCATAAATCCACCTATCGAAGAACCGCGAGAGTGGACGGCCGCCGCCTGCTTTCTCCATCGCCTGGCGGAAGTCGTCGGTGCCCGCCTTGTTGTAGCGCCACGTCGCGTAGAAATCTCTCAGGCCCGCAAAGAACGCCTCGTCACCGAGAAGGCGGCGGAGCATGTGCAGGACCATCGCCCCCTTGTTGTAGACGAGCGCGCGGAACGTGCGTCCCTCGCCGCGGATGTGGCCGAGGCGGTACCCGAGATAGACGGGCCCCTGCGGGGAGAGCGCGATCGCCCATTTGCGCATCTGGCGAAGGACGGACGTGAACTGGTCGGGACCACGCTCGCGTTCGGCATACAGCGCGGCGAAGTACTGCGCGAATCCTTCGCTGAGCCACTGCTCGTGGTAATTTTTCCACCCGACCGCCTGTCCCCACCACTGGTGTGCGATCTCGTGCGCGATGAAAAACGACGGATAGTTCTGGAACGAGACGGGATCGTTGTTCCACACGAACGGCGACGTCGGCATCGGCTGGTTGAGCATGGCGAAATACGCGGGACTGTGGCCGCCAGGCACGTCACTTTCGGTCACGGCGAGCGTGAACGCGTCGTAGGGAGCGTCAGCGAGCAGCGACGTGTAGAACTTCAGGATTTCTGCTGTCTTCTCCGTCAGCCCGCGCGCCTTCGACATCTGTCTCGGATTCGCCGCGACGGTCAGCGCAACCGGTTCGTCGTCATCGCGCAGCTTGAGCTGCGTCACCGGACCGGTCTGGAAACGGCTGATGAGAACCGCGAGATAGCGCGTTGGTTGACGCGCTTCGAACACGACGCGCTTCCGGGAACGCTGCCCCGGAGCGGCCTCCAGCACCGTTGGCGGACCCTGTCGCGCGCCGCTGGCGACGACATCGAGATCCGCCGGCACGGTGAGCGTCAGCCTCGCAGTTGCGTAATCACTGACCGTGGACTGTGGATACCAGTAACTGCGATTGCTATAGGTGTACTGCGGCTCCGACGGAATGACGATCGTGTCTTCCGTGCCGCGCTCCTGCTGGATCGCGACGGCTTCCCGATCAATGCCCTGCGGCGGCAGCCGGCCGCCGTAGGTGATGACGAGATCGAACTCCGCGTCGCCGACCATCGTTGCCGGGAACCCAATGAGCACGTTGTTCTGGCCGACGACGCGCAAGTGCAGCAGGCGGCCGAACTGCGGCGACGTCACACTGCGTACGACGAGCGGCTCGGCAAGCCGCAAGGTCAGCGTGGAAAAGTACGGGGACAGCGCCCGAACCGAGAGCTTCGCCGTTCCGTCGACCCAGCTTCGATCGGGAGCGAACGACGTCTCGAGCTCGTAGCGCGTCACGTCGTACTCCCGGCGATCGTCCTCGCTGAAAAACCGGTTGCCCTCCGCGACGTGCTCGTCCGATGGATACACAGCGATGTTGCGGTGACGCCGGCGATCGAAGAACGAAATGTCCTCGGGTTCCGAGCTCGCACGCGCGTAGGTGAGCGGACCGTAACGGCTCGTCACGATCTCCGCGACGAAGTCCGCCTGCGAAGGGACCAGCGACCATGTGGAAGTGCTCAGGTCGCTCAGATCGATCTGGAAGCTCTTGGGCAAGTACGTCTCGAAGACTTGCGCCGCGCGCCGCGCGCGAGCGGGATCCGTGGAGCGAGGCTTCAGCGCACCCGCGGCGACCGTGCGATCGAAGGCGCCCGGGTTCATGCGGATGAAGACCGCATCAAAATCCGCTTTCAGTGCCTCAGCGCCTGAAAAGATGCGGACCTGGCCGCGTTCCGCTTCCGGCTTGGGAGAGAACGCCGCGCGCCCGCGTCCGAGGACGACCATCGCCGTCGGACCATCGGGCGTTTTCGACATGAAAGCCGATCCCACGGGAATCGACAGCGTCAGGTCGGGCGCTGCGACGACGAGGTTGTGCACGTCGTACTCCGTAGTCGTGTCGAGCGCGAGGTGGAACAGGCCGTTGACGACGCTGAGCCGATCGACGGCGGCAATCCGCCACGGCCCATTGCTGGCACCCTCCGGGACAACGTCCATGCGCCACGACGCCACGCGGCCTTCTCCGTCGCGCTCGGTGAACGTCTCGAGCAGCAGCCGGATCTTGCCGTCTGCCGTTGCGGTGCGATCGCGCTCCTTGACCGCGGAGCGCGTCGCGCGTGGGAACGTCATGCTGAGTACGAAATCGGATAGCTGTGCCGGCGGCACCTCGGAGGTCGCCAGGGCGCGAAGCGCGTTGCTGTCTCCCGCCGCAGTCAGTTTCTCAATCGTGTCGACGAGCCGGGTGACGCCGTCCACCTGCGCCGCCGTTCCCTGCGGAGCAGGCGACTGCGCCGCAGCCAGGGCCGGCCACATTGCGAGCGACGCGCACGCGAGGACGCGGCGGATCGTCATGAGAGTGCAATTATTAGACACCGGAACGCGGCGCGCCGGTGCTGGGACGAACTACGTCCTCTTAAGGATGAGGACCGTCAAATCATCCGTGAAACGCGAGTCGCGCGCGTGTGCCTCGACCGCCTGCAGGATCGCCGGCGCGAGGACGGCTGGTGATTGCGATCCGCGCGCCGCGAGAAACCGCTCGAGCCCGCTTTCTTCGAACGGCTGTCCCCCTGGATTCTCTGCCTCGGTAATGCCGTCGCTGTAGAGGACGAGCAGATCACCATGTTGGACCGACGTGCTCACCGCGTCATACGTGGACAACTCGAACATGCCGAGCGCAATGCCTGTTCCACCGAGCCGCTCGATCGTGCCGTCCGCGCGACGGAGCAGCGGCGGGTTTTGACCCGCATTGACGTAGGTCAGCGCGCCGGTTGACGGCGTGTAGACGCCGTAAAAGAGCGTGATGAACCGCGATCCGGGACTGTGACGGCAGATCTGCGTGTTGAGCCGCGCGACGAGCGCACGCGCCTCGAGTCTCTCGTCGACCAGCGTCCGCAGTACCGCGAGCAGCAATGCCATCAGGAGCGCAGCGGGGCTTCCCTTCCCCGCCACATCCCCGATCGTCACGATAACGCGCCCTTCCGGATCCTCCGTGAGCGGCAGGACGTCGTAGAAATCGCCGCCGACCGTGTTGGCCGGCCGCGTCACGCCGCAGATTTCCGCGTCTCCCGCTTCGTACGTGCCGGTCGGCAGCATCGCCAGCTGGATCTCGCGCGCGACTTCGAGTTCCCCTTTCAACGAGAGGCGATCGGCCACTTCAAGCAGCACGAGCAGGTTGAACAGGATGATGCTGACGAGTAGCGCGATGGTGCCATCCGCCCACTGTGGCGCGAAGATCGCGACTCTGAAGAACGGCGTGCCGAACGGGACGGAGATCGTCGACCAGCCGCGGTAGAGCTTCAGCACGCCGATCAGCGCGACCACGAGCGAGATCAAATAAAGAGAACGCCGCGCCGGTGACAGCTTCAGTGTGAACGCAACGAAGACCTGGCGGATGCGAACGATCTGACGGCGCCACCATGGTTTGCGCGCGAGCCTGTCCTCGTCGAGCCCGCGCGTGAAGAACCGGTACGCGTCGCGCGTGTCGTGCGTGAACAGCCGCTCCAGATCGTCTGCCGTCACGTCCCGCGCGATGTCGCGCGTCCACGCGTCGAACCAGTGCGGCCTGGACGGCCCCGCAGTGTGCGTTTTGGCCAATTCAGATCAATTTCAAATCAGGCCGATCTCCCGGCCCACCGCCGCGAATGCGTCGAGCGCGTACTGCAGGTCCTCGCGTGTATGCGTCGCGGTGACGATCGTCCGGACGCGCGCCTTGTCGCGCGCCACGGTCGGAAACGCGATGCCTTGCGCAAACACCCCTCGCGCGAACAGCTTGTCGGACAACAGCATCGCCTTCGCTCCCTCGCCGGTAATGACGGGCGTGATCGGACTCTCGCTCAGGCCGGTGTTGAATCCGAGGCGCTGCAGTCCCTCTTTGAAGAAACGAGTGTTGTCCCAGAGACGTTCGATGATTTCCGGCTCCTCCATCAGGACATCCAGCGCGGCCATGCACGCCAGGACGACGGCCGGCGGATGCGACGTGGAGAACAGGAACGGACGCGCCCGATGATAAAGAAAATCGATCAGGTTCGCGTTCCCGGCGACGTATCCGCCGAGCGCGCCGACCGCCTTCGACAGCGTTCCCACCTGGATGTCCAGGCGGCCGTGCATGCCGAAGTGATCGACAGTGCCACGCCCGTTCTTTCCGAACACGCCGCTCGCATGCGCGTCGTCCACCATCATGATGCAGCCGGTTTCTTCCGCGAGTTCGCACAGACCCGGCAGCGGCCCTAGATCGCCGTCCATGCTGAATACGCCGTCGGTGATGAGCAGCTTGCGCTGCGATACGGGCAGCTCCTTGATGACCTTACGCGCCGCGTCGACATCTTTGTGCGGGAACACCTTGATGGTTGCGCGGCTGAGACGGCAGCCGTCGATGATGCTTGCGTGGTTCAACTCGTCCGAGATGACCACATCTTCTTTCGTCAGGATCGCGGAAACGGTTCCCGCGTTTGCCGTGAAGCCGCTCTGGAAAACGACGACCTTCTCTACTTTCTTGAAATCCGCGAGTCGGCGCTCCAGCTCCATGTGGATCTCCATCGTTCCCGCGATGGTCCGCACGGAGCCAGTTCCCACGCCGTACTGCTCGATCGCCTTGAGCGCCGCCTGGCGGAGCTTCGGGTGCGTCGTCAGGCCGAGGTAGTTGTTCGAGGACAGGTTGACCACGGACTTGTGGTCCACGGTCGTATGCGCCTTCTGCTCGTCGTCCAGGATGCGAAGCTGACGGAAGAGCTTCTGCTCTTTGAGTGAGTCGAGCTCTTTTCCAAGGTACGCCAGCGGGTCAGTGCGCATAGCAGCCGAGTATAACTGGCACTCCGGTTGAAATCGCAGTTTCCATGCGGGTCCGAACCGCCTGGTTTGGCAATCTTGTGGTCGTCGCCTTCCTACTCGCGCAGGCGTGTGACGGCGTGCTTACGTACGTGGGAGTGACCGTCTACGGTGTCCACATGGAGGCCAACCCCGTCCTCGCGTGGATGATGGCCACGATGGGGCAGGGAATCGCGCTCGCGGCGGCCAAGGGGATTGCGGGCGGCTTCGGGATCGCGCTCCATCTTGGATCCGTCCACCATGTCGTTGCTGCACTTGCCGCCTTCTACATCGCTGTCGCGGTCGTCCCCTGGATCGGAATCCTATTCCTCTGAAATCGCGTCTTCGTCGCCCATCATTTCGGTCGCAATGACCTGGAGAATTGCGGCCGTCGGCACGGCTAAGATTGCACCGACGATCCCCAGCAGCGAGCCGCCGATCAGTAACGACACGATCACCGTCACCGGACTCACGCCCACCTGGCGCGACATGATCTTCGGCACGAGGATGTGATTCTCGAGCTGCTGCTGCAGCACGAAGAACACAATCACTGCCAGGACCTTCTTGAAGCCGACGGTCGAGGCCACGGCAATGGCGGGGATCGCGGACAGGATCGGTCCAATGATAGGAATCATCTCGCCGACCGCGGACAACAAGGCGAGCACGTAAAAGAACGGAATGCCGAGCGCCCACAGGCCGACAGCCGACGTCGAGCCGATTGCGCCGGCGAGCAACAGTTGCCCACCGAGCCACGCACTGACCTTCACCATCACTTCGCGGCTTGCGGCATCGACGCGGGCGCGCTGATGCTTCGGGAACAGCCGCAGCCACGACGTGCGCAGCGCCCACGAATCCACCAGCATGTAGAAGGTCAGGATCAGGGTGGTGACGACGCCGAACAATCCGCCGGCGACGTTCGCGACTGCACCGGCCACGCGGCCGACCGCGTCACCACCGCCACCGGGCGCGCGCTCGACCGCTTCGCGCATCGTCAGGTGCTCTTTCAACCAGCCTTTGCTGATCAGGAACTCCTGCACCCGGTCGAACATGTCGGGCAGCTTGGCCCACAGCGCGGACGCCTGACGCACGAGCTGCGGAAAGACGAGCACGATCACCAGGGCCAGCGATCCGACAATCGCAACGTACAGGATGAGGATCGCCAGCCAGCGCGGCAGGCGTTTCGCGATCGGGAGAACTTTCTGTCGCTCGATCATGCGAACGATCGGACTGAAACCGATGGCCAGGACGATGCTCACGTACACGATCAGCAGTGCGTCGCGCACGATGAACCCGCACCAGACGACGATGACGGCGAGCGCCGTCATCACGATGGCATACCGGATCAGTGCGTAGGGATTGTGGCGAGGTTCCGGCGCCGAACGAGTGGTCACCGGGCCAGAAAGTCCTGCGTGAAGTCCGCGACCAGGTCGTAGATGGTGGTGAGTTCCGCCGGAGCCGCAAGAAAGACGACGCGGAAGAAACCCTCTTCGGGTTTCGTGCCGAAGCCGGAGCCGTATACGCAGAGCACGCCGGTCGCGCGCAACAGCCCGAGCACGTAGTCCTCGTCGGTCGTGCCCGCCGGGAGCGTGACCTGCGGCATCGCGTAGAACGCAGCCGTAGGTGCGACAGTGTGCATGCCGTCGATTGCGTTGAGGCGCGACACTGTCAGTTCTGCGCGTTCGCGAAGCGCGGCCCGGAAGCTCGCTTCGTGCGAGCGATCGCCGTTGAGCGCGGCGGGAATCGCGAACTCCATCGGTCCGGTGGAGCAGAGCCGTCCATCCGCCAGCTTCTTCACGCCCGCCAGAACGTCATCAAGCCGATCGGTACGTCCGACCGCCATCCATCCCGCGCGCCAGCCTGGCGCCAGATACGCTTTTGAGAGCGATGAGAACGAGATGATCGGCGCGTCAGCGTAGAGACTCGCCATTGGCGGTACGGGTCCGTCGTATGCGAGATCTCCATAGACCTCGTCGGCGAGCAGCGGGATGTTGTGCTTGTCCGCGATTTCAATGAGGCCGCGCCGCACGGCGTCCGGATAGCGAGCTCCCGTCGGGTTATTCGGATCGATGACCACGAGGGCGCGCGTCGCCGGCGTGATCAGCCGTTCGACGTCGTTGACGTCCGGCAGCCAGCCATTGGACGGGTCCTTCCTGTAGAAGACGGGCCGCGCCCCGATCTTCGCAAGCACCGCCGTATATAGAGGATAGGTCGGCGAGGGGATCAGGACTTCGTCCCCTGCCTCGGCCAGTGCCGTGAGCGTCAGCTCGATCCCCTCGGATGTTCCAGAGGTGATCACGACGCGATCGGCGGTGACCGGCATCCCACGCCGCGACAGTTCCCCGGCGACAGCTTCGCGGGCGGGAAGGATGCCCACCGATGGGGCATAGCCATTGTGGCCATCGCGCATCGCCCGCTCCACCGCCTCGATCATGTGCGGCGGCGTCGTGAATCCGAAGATGTTCGGATCGCCGATGTTCAGGTACCTGACCTTGCGGCCGGCCGCTTCCACCTTGCGTGCCTCCGCGACGATGTTGCGGATGGCGTAGACGAAGCCGCTGACGCGGCGCGCGACGGGGATCGCGGCGGTCGTGCGCATGGGCGAAATGTTACCAGAGTGCCGCAGGTGTAAATCCTGCAGGAGGGGAACCGCAGAAGCGTGTAAGTCTTACGCGAATTTGGTCCCTTTCGAGCAGCTCCGCTTCCTCCCATTCCACACAAATTACTGATACGAAGCGACTTACCTGTATGGCAACGCCTTTGGAAGGAGACGTCCCGTGACGACGTGCGCAGCAGTGACCTCGGCCTTCACGCTGCTCCTCGTGTGCGCACCGTCCATAGCCGCGCCCCAGGAATCCTCCTCGCAAGCGGCGAAGCCGACCTTCCGCTCGGCGGTCGATCTGGTGTCGATCGCAGCGGTGGTTCGCGACAAGCACGGACGCTTCGCGCGGAATCTGAAGAAGGACGACTTCGTCGTCGAGGAGGGGGGCGCGCGCCGCGAGATCGTGGACTTTCGCTCGGACGATAACGCGCCGGTGCGCGTCGCGTTGCTGTTCGACGTGAGCGGCAGCATGCGGCTTTCGTCGCGGCTGGAGGAAGCGCGGCAGGCGGCGCGCCACATGCTCAGTGCGCTGCGGCTCGGCGCCGCCGGCGACGAAGCGGCGGTGTTCAGCTTCGACATGAATCTGCAGTCGCTGCAGCCGTTCACCGTAGACGCCGGTGCAATCGAGCACGCGCTCTCGCGCGTGACACCGTACGGGCAGACGTCGCTCTACGACGCCATTGCGCAGACGTCGCGCCGCGTGGCCGACACGCGCAAGGGGGATCAGCATCGCCGCGCGGTCGTGGTCTTTACGGACGGTCTGGACACCAGCAGCCTGATGAAGCCCGAGCAGGTCTCGGCGATCGCCAGCGCGATCGACGTGCCCGTCTACGTGGTGACCGTGGTGTCGGAGCTCGATCGGGATCGGGAGAAGGAAGACGAAGACAGACCGTTGCATTCGCTCGCCCGCTGGACGGGCGGCGGGTTGTTCGTGACGAGCGCGCCCGCACACGAGAGCGTGGCGGCGCGGCAGATCATCGACGAGTTGCGGCACCAGTACGTGATGGCTTTTGCGACGTCCCCCAATCCCGGGTGGCGCCCTCTACGTGTCAAGACGAGAGACCGGGACCTCAGCGTGCGCGCCCGAAGCGGATACACCGCGGGCGCACGAGGGGGTTCTTAATTGCCAAAGGAGCAGACTGCGATGAGAAGGTTCGTAACGGCGTTGGCGATTTCGGCGTTGGCTATCGGCGGCTCGACCGCGTGCGCGACCAAGAAGATGGTCAAGCAGCGTGTCGGCGAAGTGAATGACAAGGTGGACACGCTTTCGAAATCCGTGGAAGAGACCCAGGAGCGGACGCGCACGAACGAAGGGCGCATCGGCGAGGTCGATCAGAAGGCGCAGGCGGCGAATGCGCGCGCGGAGAAAGCCGGCTCGCGCGCTGACGAGGCCTACACCGCCGCAGACAAAGTGAACACTCGTGCGGACGCGATCGAGAAGGCCTCGAAGCGTCTCGTCTACGAAGTCGTGATGAGCGAGGACAAGGGCGGCTTCAAGTTCGGTCAGGCGAAGATCCCGGCCGACATGCAGTCGCAGATCGACGAGCTCGTGGCGCAGCTGAAGGCGAACCCGAACGGCGGCTTCATCGAGATCGAAGGGCACACGGACAACGTCGGGCCGAAGGACACCAATTACAAGATCGGTCTCGACCGCGCCGAGGCGGTGAAGCGGTACCTGTATGAGAACCAGCAGATCCCGCTGCACAAGATCAACGTGATCAGCTACGGCGAAGAGAAGCCGATCGCGCCGAACAAGACGAAGGCGGGCCGCGCGCAGAACCGCCGCGTCGTCATCAAGGTACTGGCCTAAGACTCAGGCTCACGGCCCAGGGCAGAGAGGGCCGGATCGGGGACGGATCGCAGGAGACGGCGCCGGAATCCTCCGGGGTCGATCCATCGATATAAACGTCAGCACTTTCGCAGGGTGCTTTGCGTTCCGTCCCCGTTCCGGCCCTCTCTGCGTCTTGTCGTAGACGGTAAACGGCAAACGGTTCGGGAGCTAACGACTAACGGCTGCAAGTCGACAGCTCCGACATGCAGCTCCAGAACCTGATTGTGTCCGCGCCGATCGCTCTCGCCACGGCGGCGCCGTGCGCGGCGCAGGGGACGTTCGGGCTCGGCGCGCGGTTGAACATGGTCCGCGGCGACATCCAGGCGGATCCGGCGGCAACCGCGCAGCGATTCACCGGCGGCCAGATCCGCGCGCGGCTCTCGCCGAAGACGAGCGTCGAGATCGCGCTGGACCTGCGCACCGAGACGAGCGTCGACCTCTCGCAGCGGGTCCGCGACTATCCCCTCCAGAGCCCCCATCCTCCTGTTCCCGATCCACTCCACCTTTTCGCCATTCGTGCTCGGCGGCGTCGGCTGGTACACGCGCGTTGTGGACACAATGGCCGGCGGAAAGCCATCGAATCGGTGTCGACGCAAAAAATGGGCTACCACGCCAGACTCGGAGCGGAGATGAAGGTGGGGCGTCACGCCGGGGTGCACGCTGACTATCGCTATACGATGGTGCACTTTGGGAACGGTACCGGCGCGACGGCGCTGACCTCCGCTGTGGCCGCCACGGGGTCCGGCGCCGGGACGAGTGGACTTGCCAGCCGGTTCGCTCCCTCCTACGATGGCTCGATGTGGACCGCCGGGTTCACGTTGTATTTCTGAACCCCTTTAGAGGAGGGACCATGCTTCGCGCATTCCGCGTAGCGCTCGCTGCTGCGCTGCTGGCCGTCGTGTCGGTGAACGCGGCGGACACCCCCGTCATCAAGTTCAGCGACGTCAAACTGAAAAACGGGCTCCGGGTGATCGTGTCCGAGGATCACACGGCCCCGACCGTTTCCGTCGCGGTGAACTACTTCGTTGGATCCGCCGACGAGAAGGCGCGCCGCACCGGGTTTGCGCACCTGTTCGAACACATGATGTTCAAGGGATCCGAGAACGTCGGGGCGGGCGAGCATCCTGCGCTCGTGTTCGCGAACGGCGGCACGATGAACGGCACGACCAACCAGGATCGCACGCTGTATTTCGAGACCCTTCCATCGAACCAGCTGGAGCTGTCGCTGTTCCTCGAGGCGGATCGCATGCGGTCGCTCGATATCAACAAGGCGAATCTCGACAACCAGCGCGGCGCCGTGCAGGAAGAGCGCCGGCTGCGCGTCGACAACCAGCCATACGGACAGACGTTCGAGAAGACCGGCGAGCAGGCGTACGACAATCCCGCTTACCACCACTCGGTCATCGGCTCCATGGAAGATCTGAACGCGGCGTCGGTGGACGACGTGGCGACGTTCTTCAAGACGTATTACGCGCCGAACAATGCCGTGCTCTCGATCGTCGGAGACGTGGACACGAAAAAGACGATGGCGCTGGTCGAGAAGTACTTTGGAACGATCGTTCGCCAGCCCGACCCGAACCGTCCCGACCTGACGGAGAAGCCGCACAGCGCCGAACGTCGCAGCACGATCGAGGATCCCCTGGCGCGGCTGCCGCGCCTGGACATCGTCTGGATCGCGCCTCCCGAGCAGAGTCCCGACAGCGCCGCGCTCGACGTGTTGTCGAGCGTGTTGTCGACGGGGCGCAGCTCGCGCATCAACCAGGTCGTCGTGCGCGAGAAGCAGCTCGCGACCAGCGCCGCGATCTTCTCGGCTGACAGGCGTGGCCCAGGACTCTTCACCGCGTTCGCGACCGTCGCGCCCGGCAAGAACCCGGCCGACGTGGAAGCCGCGATCTACGAAGAAATCGAGAAAATAAAGAACGGACCGATCGCGGACTGGGAAATCGAAAAGGCGCACAACGGCGCGCGCCGCTCGCAGGCCGCGCAGGTCACGAGCACGCTCAGCCGTGCGATTCAGCTCGGCGAGTACGCGATGTTCTTCAACAACCCGAACTTGATCAACACGCGGACCGATCAGATCCTGAAGGTGACGGCGGGGGACGTGCAGCGCGTCGCGAAGAAGTACCTCACAAAAGAGAACCGCTCCGTGATCGTCACGATGCCGAAGGCGGCGGCGGCGAAAGGGGTCCAGTAATGAAGCGCCACGCCAGTGTCATGATCGTCGCTCTCGCATTCACGGCGGGGCTCGCCGCTCAGCAGCCGCCCGCCGGGATTCCGCCGCCGAGCACGAAGTCCGAAGGGACGGTGCTGAAGAACAAGGCGCCCGTCAACAAGGAAGTGCTGCGCGTCAAGCTGCCAAAGCCGACGGAGATGGATCTCTCGAACGGCGTCCACCTGATCGTCCTCGAAGATCACCGCACGCCGCAGGTCACTTTCCAGATGATCATCGACGGCGCGGGCGGTTACTACGATCCGGAGTCGATGCCAGGCCTCGCCGGGTTCACGGCGTCGCTCATGCGTGAGGGCACGACGACGAAGACGTCCGAGCAGATTTCCGAGCAGCTCGATCGTCTGGCGGCCTCGGTCGGTGTTGGTGCGGGGATCTCGTCGCCGTTTGCGAACGTGACGGGCAGCGGCCTGACGAACAACCTCGATACCGTGCTCGCCCTCATGGCGGACGTGCTGATGAACCCGTCGTTTCCGCAGGTCGAGATCGATCGCTACAAGACGCGCACGCGCGCCGGCCTGATGCAGAATCGGACGCAGCCGTCCTTTCTCGCCTCGGAACGTTTGAACAAGGCGGTGTTCGGCGATCATCCGCTCGCGCGCGTGGCGCCGACGGCTGCTGCGCTCGACGCGCTCACGCGCGATGCGTTGGTCGAGTTCCACAAGGCGCATTACGTTCCGGATCGCGCGGTGCTCGCGGTGAGCGGCGACATCACTGCCGATCAGGTCAGGCAAAAGGCGGAAACAGCTTTCGGCGCGTGGAAGAAGTCGGGTTTGGCGATCGCGGCCCAGACCGATCCCCCTCCAGTGAGTGGACCGAGCGTCTCGATGGTGTCGCGTCCGAACTCAGTCCAGACGAGCCTGCGCATCGGCACGCAGGCGATTGAGCGTACGAATCCGGATTACGAGGCGCTTACCGTTGGGAACCGGATCCTGGGTGGCGCCACCGGACGGCTGTTCGAGCATCTCCGCGAGCAGAAGGGATACACCTACGGCGCGAACAGCTTCTTCACGTCGAGCCGCGTCCGCGGACCGTGGACGGCGGCAACAGACGTGCGGTCGGAAGTGACGGACGCCGCGCTGACGGATCTGATCGCGGACATCAAGCAGATGCGCGAGACGCCGGTCACGGAGAAGGAGCTCGCCGACGCGAAGAAAGCGATCGTCGGCAGCTTCGCGCTCCTGCTGGAGAGTCCGGGCGCGATCCTCAACAACTACATCGATCGCTACATCTATAAGCTGCCGGCGGACTACTGGGACACGTACGCGTCACGCATCGAGGCGGTGACCGCGGCCGACATCCAGCGCGTCGCGCAGAAGTACTTCGCGCCGGACCGACTGCAGATCGTCGCGGTGGGAGACCAGGCGAAGGTAGAACCCGCGCTGAAGAAGCTCGGCACCGTGCAGATGTTCGACGCGGACGGCAAATTGATGAAATAAGCACCTGTCGGACAGAGGGCATGGGCAGAGTTCCTGCCCCTGCCCGACAGCGCCAGACCCCTGCCCGACAAGCGTTAGCTTCCCGTACTAATCCTCTCCATCGCATCCCCGAACGTGTCGATTTCCTCGAGCGTCGTGTAGACGTTCGGCGTGACGCGGATGCCTTCGTATTCCGCGTGGACGATCGGCGTCGCGATGATGCGCCATTTCTCCCAGAGCTGCTGGACGGCCTTGCCGGTCGGCACGCCAAGGATCTGCACCGTTCCGATCGCGCAGGACTGCGCGGGATCCATGCTCGTGTGGATCTTGACGCGTCCCGTCGCCTTGAGCCGATCCGCCCAGCGGTTGCGCAGGTAGCGCAGCCGCGCGGACTTTCGCTCGATGCCCATCCCGTCGTGAAAGCTCAGCGCCTCCGCAATCGCGTTGTGATTCGCGGCGGGATGCGTGCCGATCTCTTCGAACTTGCGGATGTCTTTTGCGCGCCCCGCACTTGTCGGCGTGAGCCCCCACAGTCCCTCGATGTTCTCGCGCCGCACGTACAGGAACCCGGTTCCGATTGGCGCGAGGAGCCACTTGTGAAGGCTCGTGCCGTAGTAGTCACACCCGAGGTCCGACGCCTTGTAGGGAAAGTGCGCGAACGCATGCGCGCCATCGACGATTGTCTTCACGCCTTTCGCGCGCGCGGCGTCGCAGATCTTCTTTACGGGGAAGATCTGCCCGGTGAGGTTCGTGATGTGGCAGAAGTGCAGGACCTTCGTCCTCGGACCGATCGCCGAGACGAGCCGATCGGCGAGATCGTCCATTGACGGCGGCGGCACCGGGAAGGAAATCTTCTTCATGGTGATGCCTTCGCGTCGGACGCGCTGGTCCCACGTGTCGAGCATGCGCCCGTAATCCTGATTCGTCGTCACGATCTCGTCGCCCGCCTTCAAATCAATTCCCAGCTGCGCGATCTGCAGCGCTTCGCTGGCGTTGCGCGTGATCGCCATCTCCTCGGTGCTGCAGCCGAACTCCGCCGCGAGCCGGCGCCGCACCGTCTCGATGTTCGGTTCCAGAATCTGCCACATGTGGTACACGGGCGACTGGTTCGAGATGTCGAGGTATCGCTTGAAGGCTTCGTGGACGACGCGCGGACTCGGGCAGCAGCCGCCGTTGTTCAAGTTGATGAGCGTGCGATCGAGCGTGAACGCCTGCTGGATCTCGCGCCAGTACGTTTCGTCGCCGGCGAGATCCGTCGGCGCGATTTCCGCCGCGCGCGCGGTGGCCGCGGCAACGCGCGCGAGACTCTCGTTCGTGAACGCGGTAAGCGCCACGGCGCTCGTCGTCCCGGCCCTGAGGAAATTGCGTCTGGTGATCATCCGGCCTCCAGAATCTGAACAGCCCACCGCAGCACGCGCAGTATTTCACGCGCGTGCGAAGGTGGGAAAGCCAAAAGCACCATTCCTGGTGCAAAATACGCGGGAATGCGACCGTACGGGCTGACCGCGCTCCGCTTGTGTACAGCGGCGGTATTCATTGCCCACGGCTTGCAGAAGCTGCTCGGACTGTGGGGCGGGCCAGGCCTGAACGGCACTGCCCGGCTGCTGACCAGCCTCGGACTGCCCTTTGCGTACCCGCTGGCCATTCTTTTGACAGTTACTGAGCTCGGCGGCGGCATCCTCTTGATGCTGGGCTGGTTAACGCCATGGGTATCGCTGGCGCTGGCGATCGACATGGGTGTCGCGATCTGGAAAGTCCACTACGCGAACGGCTTTTTCATGAACTGGAGCGGCACCGGCGGACGCGGTCACGGCATCGAGTACGCGCTCGTCCTGTTCGGAGGTCTCCTGTGCCTCATGCTGAGTGGCTCCGGCGGCCTATCAGTGGACGAGTGGCGCAGCCAGACCCAGGAAGCGAGAGCGCGCGGCCGCGCGCGAATGAGGAAGGTCTAGCTGCAGTAGAATCGCGCGATGTCGAAAGGTTTTTCCAATGCCCAGACGTAAAGACGAGCCGGGCTTCAGCCGGCGTAGCTTTCTGAAAACCGTGGGCGCCGGTGGCGTCGCGGCGGGCGTGCTCGCCAAAGCTCCCGCGGTGGACGCGCAGGGCGTCAACGTTCTCGGTCCCGGCCCCGTGCCGGTGACGCTGAACGTCAACGGCCAGGTGCACCGGCTCGAGATCGAGCCTCGCGTGACGCTGCTCGACGCGTTGCGGACGCGGTTCAATCCACCGATGACCGGTGTGAAGCGCGTCTGCGATCGCGGCGCGTGCGGCGCGTGCACGATGATCGTCGACGGCAAGACGATCTACGCCTGCTCGACGCTCGCAATCGAAGCGCAGGGCAAGAAGATTCGGACCGTGGAGAGTTTCACGCAGGGCACCGTGCTGCATCCCGTGCAGCAGGCGTTCTGCGAGAAGGACGGCCTGATGTGCGGCTTCTGCACGCCGGGCTTCGTCACCGCGACGGTCGCGCTTCTCGAGAAGACGCCGAACCCGACCGCCGAGCAGGCGAAACGCGCGCTCGACGGCAACATCTGCCGCTGCGGCACCTACGTCCGCGTGCTCGAAGCCGCGTTGAATTCGGGGGTGAAGCGTGGCTAAGCAGCAGCAGCCGCCCGCGCCGCCGCCAGCAGGCGGAGGACAGCCGCAGCAGCAAGTGCAGCAGCCCCCCGCCGGTCCGCCGCGCAGCTGGCCGCCCGTCGCGGATCGCGTGCTCCTCGGCAAGTCGATCAAACGTCTCGACGGTCCGGACAAGGCCGCCGGACGGGCGAAGTACAGCTACGACATCATCCGGCCCGGCATGCTCTACGGCGAGATCCTCGGATCGCCGCATCCGCGCGCGCGCGTGAAGGCCATCGATCTCGCCGCCGCGAAAGCCGTCCCTGGAGTGAAGGCGGCGATCGTCATCAAGGATCCGGCGGACCCCGCGAAGGCGACTATCAACTACCAGGGTGAGGAAGTTGCCGCAGTCGCCGCGATCACGGAAGAGGCCGCGCGCGACGCGATGCGTCTGATCAAAGTGGAGTACGAAGTGCTCCAGCCGCTCGCGACGGTCGAGCAGGCGATGAGTCCGAACGCGCCGCAGGCGTTCTCGTCAGGGAATGTTTCGAAAGTCAATACGTCCGCCGAAGGGGACGTAGAGGCTGCGCTGAAGACAGCGGCCCACATCGTCGAAGGCGTGTACGCAACGCAAGTGCAGACCCACACGTCGCTGGAAACGCATGGCGGGATCGCCGAGTGGGAAGGCGACAAGCTCACGATGTACGTGTCGACGCAGGGCGTGAACGCGTCGCGTGACGGCATCGCGGACGCGCTCGGCATCCCGAAGCCGAACGCGCGCGTGATCACCGAGTACATGGGCGGAGGATTCGGCAGCAAGCTCGGTGCGGACGTGCAGCTCGTGATCGCCGCGAAGCTGGCAAAAGCGGCGGGCGCGCCGGTGAAGATCATGCTCGATCGCAAGCACGAGCACCTGATCACCGGGAACCGGCCGTCTGCATTCGCGAAGGTGAAGGCCGGCGTGGACGCGCAAGGCAAGTTCCTGGCATGGGATTCGGAAACCTGGGGCACCGGTGGCGCGGGGCAGGGCGCCGGCTTCACCGTGCCGTACAACGTCTACGTCTTCCCCGCGCGCCGGCAGTCGCACCGCGACGTCTATACGAACGCCGGTCCTCAGCGCGCGTTCCGCGCACCGGGCCATCCGCAGGCGTGCTTCATTACTGAAACGGTGATCGACGAGCTCGCGGATCGGCTCCGCATGGATCCCCTCGAGCTGCGCATGCGCAACGTGCAGCCGGAGGCGCCAAACTACCAGTGGAAGAAATATTTCCCCATCGGTGCCGAGAAGATCGGCTGGAACCGCCGGCACCCCACAGGCGACGCCACTGCGGGACCGATCAAGCGCGGCCTCGGCTGCGCGGCGAACCGGTGGGCCGGCGGCGGCAATCGCTCCACGCGCGCGATGTGCGAAATCCAGCCTGATGGCAGCGTCACGACCAAAATCTCGACGCAGGACATCGGCACCGGCACCCGTACGGTTATCGCGATGATCGCGGCGGAAACGATGGGACTGCCGCTGAACGCCGTCACCGCGGCGATTGGCGACACGAACTATCCCTTCGCTCCAGGCAGCGGCGGCAGCATCACCGTTGGATCGGTCTCCCCAACCGTGCGCGTGTCCGCGGAGAATGCGCTGAAGGAACTGTTCACGCGCGTGGCGCCGCAGCTTGGCGTGACGGCCGACGCGCTGGAAGCCAAGGGAGGACGCATCCAGGTGAAGGGCACGCCCGCAAAGGGGATGGCCTGGAAGGATGCGTGCAAGCTGCTGGGGACGACGCCGATCCAGGCGAATGGCGAATGGACGCAGGGACTCTCGAGCGTGGGAACCAGCGGCGTGCAATTTGCGGACGTCGAAGTGGATATCGAGACCGGCGTGACGCGCGTGAAGAAAATAGTGTCGGTCCAGGACTGCGGGATGATCGTCGACAAGCTGACCGCCGAGAGCCAGATGTACGGCGGCATCATCATGGGGCTCGGCTTCGCGCTGTTCGAGAACCGCATCCTCGATCGCAACACCGCGAAGATGGTGAACCCGAACATGGAGTGGTACCTGGTGCCGGGGATCTCTGACATCCCGGTGATCGACATCACACTCGTCGATCAGCCGGACCGTGGCGTCATCGGCCTTGGCGAGCCGCCCGTCATCTCCACGGCGGCGGCGATTGCCAACGCCGTCTCGAACGCGACCGGCGTGCGCATCAGGAAATTGCCTGTAACACCCGATACGGTGCTGGCGGCACTCCAGCAGGAGCGCGCGGGAGGGACGCTGTGAAGCCCTTTGCATACGTCAACGCCGCGAACGAGAAGGAAGCCATCGCGGCCCTCGGCCCCGAGCGCGGCAAGTTCCTGCCCGTGGCTGGCGGGATGGATCTGCTCGCGCTGATGAAGGACTACATCGCGCAGCCGGATCGGCTCGTCAACGTGAAGAACCTCGACAAGGCGATCGCGAAAACGGCTGACGGCGGGCTGCGCATTGGCGCGGCTGTCACGGTCGCGGATCTCGCCGCGCACGCGGACGTCGCGCGGATGTATCCGGCGCTCGCGCAGGCGGCGGCCGAAGTCGGTACGCCACAGATCCGCAATGCGGGCACGGTGGGGGGGAACATCAACCAGCGTCCGCGCTGCTGGTACTTCCGCAACGAAGAATTCGACTGCCTCAAGAAGGGCGGTTCGCGTTGCTTCGCCGTCGACGGCGAAAACCAGTACCACGCGATCTTCGGCGATGGTCCGTGTCACATCGTGCATCCGTCGAGCCTTGCGGTTCCAGCCGTTGCGCTCGGCGCGAAGTTCCGGGTGGCGGGGCCAGCGGGCGAACGCGAAGTGCCAGCCGGCGAGTACTTCCTGATGCCGGATCGCAACCTGTTCGGGGAAACGGTGCTGCAGCCGAACGAGCTGATGACGCACATGATCCTTCCGGCGCCCGGGGGTGCGAAGAGCGCGACGTACGAAGTGCGCTACAAGCAGTCGCACGACTGGCCGCTCGCGACCGCAACCGTCGCGCTCGACATGAGCGGAACCACGATTCGCGGCGCCCGCGTCGTCATGGGCGCGGTGGCGCCGATTCCGTGGCGCGCATCTGGCGCAGAGCGAGCGCTCGCCGGGAAGGCGATCACCGAACAGCTCGCGATGGAAGCGGCGGACGCCGCGGTGCAGGGCGCCAAGGCGATGACGCTAAACGCCTACAAGATCCAGATCGCGCGCACCACGGTGAAGCGCGCAATCATGCTGGCCGCCGGGCTGAAGGGGAACTGGGCATGAACACCTTGCATTCGCGCCATGTCGGGCCGTCACACTGCGTGAAGCTCCGGCACAAGGGGATGTACGCTGAGGCGGACTCGCACCCGGAGGAGATGGCGCTCTACCGCGACCCTATCGAGGCGACCGCTTTCTGGTGCGCCTGCACGCAGAAGGCGTTTGGCCCGGATGGGCTTCCTGTGAATGCCGAAGCGTGCGGTCACGGCAGAGGCTGCTGCGAGCACTAACTTCCGGCTAAAGCCGGAAGCTACAATAGAGAGACTGAGTAGCTCCAACAGAGAGCTTTAGTGGCTCCAAGAGAGAGCTTTAGTGGCTCCAAGAGAGAGCTTTGTAGCTTCCGCCTTCAGGCGGGAGATCAAGAAGGTGGATATGCGCAAGACTCTTTTCGCAGTGATGATAGCGGCGGTTCCGGCGTTCCTCTCGGCCAGCGGCGCCACGATCGTGAATGGTGACTACGTCGAGGCCCGGACCGCGGAGGTCTTCGCCGGCGGCTGCATCCAGGGCAGCGAAGGCGAAGCGGCGGGGCGGGAGGCGATCCTCGCGTGGCGCGTCGGCCATGGCACGGTCAACGGCGTGTCGATCGACGGCCTCTCAGTCGTTGCGGTCGTTGCCGCCGACGTGAACCTCGGCACCCACGAAATCGGCGGCGTCGCGCCGACGAAGATCCGCGCGGCTCTGCGCGTCGACGATCGCGCGAATGCGGCGCAGCGCGAGGCGCTCGTCACGCTCGCGAAATCGCTGTCACCTATCGTTCGCGAGGTCGTAGACGTGAAGGCGGTTCCGATCGCGTTCCACCGTGACGCGGACGGTCTCGCTGTCACCGCCGGCGAAGCGTCGCTCGAAGTCGCCACGAAGGTGGACCACTCGCCGACCTGCGGCGCGCTTCAGTGGTACACCCCGCTCGCGAGGGTGACCAACTCGGCGCTGGGTCACACGAAATCTGAAGCGTGGTCTGGCTCATCGCTCGGCACGCAGTGGTCGCTGGGCGACAAGCGCGCGTCGTTCTATGGCACGTTCGAGCTCAAGTAGCGACAACAGCCACGCACGACATCGCGCAGAGGCCGCAGAGCTCGCAGAGATCATTTTCATGAAGTGTTCTTTGCGGGCTCCTTTTCGCACATGCTGATAGTACTTGTCTCGCTCGTTCTTCTCCAATCCGCCGATCCAGTCGGAACAAAGCACAGCGATCCGGTTCCAGCGGAAATCGCGTCCGGTGTCTCTGCACTGTTGTCCCCCGGCGGCGTCCGCGTGTCGGTGAATGCGAACACGCTGACGTTCTGGTGGGTGAAGGAGCTGGGGATCAAGTCCGCAGCGGCGGGATGGGCGGACCTCGCGGAAGGATCGCTGGTCGGTGCGGTAAAGATCGAGAAGGACTTCCGCGACATCCGGGGCCGCGTCATCAAGCCGGGAACCTATACGCTGAGATACGGCATTCAGCCGGCGAACGGCGATCATCTCGGCGTCTCACCATTCCGCGAGTTCCTGCTCCTCTCTCCCGCCGCCGCCGATACCGACCCCGCGCCGCGCGGCCACAAGGGCACCGTCGAGATCTCCAAGGAGACGATCGGCGGATCGCATCCTGCGGTGTGGAGCATCGATCCTCCCGTCGCGTCCGAGGCCACGTTGAGCGTCCACACCACTGAGCTCGGTCACAAGGCGATCGTCATGGAGGTTCCGGTCCAGGGAGGCGTGATGCGCTTCGGGCTGGTCCTCGTCGGAAAGATCGAAGCCTGATCGATGCAGATAGCCGGAGGGGCGGCGCTCATTACCGGCGGCAAGCGGATCGGCGCGGCTGTGGCGCGCGCGCTGGCAGCGGCCGGCATGGACGTTGCCGTTTCCTACTACTCGTCGAAATCTGAAGCGGAATCGGTCGCGTCGGACGTGATCGCAGCGGGCCGCCGTGCGCATGTCGCGCGTGCGAATCTTGGCGACCCTGACGAGTGCCGCGCGCTCGTGGACGGCGCTGCCGCCGCACTCGGACGGCTCGACGTGCTGATCAACATGGCGTCCGTCTACACGTCGGTACCCCTGGAGCAGACGGACGAGATCGTCTGGCATGCCGCGATCGATATCGATCTGCGCGCCGCATTTTTATGCGCGCGCGCCGCGATTCCCCACATGCGCCGCACCGGCGGCGGCCGAATCATCAATTTCTCGGACTGGGTCGCCGCAAGCGGCCGGCCGCGATACGCGGGATATCTTCCTTATTACGTGGCGAAGGCCGGAGCGATCGCATTGACGGAAGCGCTCGCGCTCGAGCTGGCCGCCGATAGCATCCTTGTCAACGCCGTCGCACCAGGTCCCATCATTCCGCCGCCAGGGACGACGGATGAAGAACTGCGTGCGGTCGAAGCGGCCACGCCGCTGGGCAAATGGGGAGGATCCGATGCGATCGTCCGAGCCGTCATGTTCCTGATCGAAACGGACTTCATGACGGGAGAAACGATTCGCGTCGATGGCGGACGTCACGTGAAATAGGCAGGTCAGCTGAACTGAAGAGCGCGCGCATCGAATCGAGCGCCCCTGTGAGCTCGCGTCGATCGCGTGCGAAGCAGAACCGCAGGTAGCCTTCCCCGTTCGCCCCGAAGTCCACCCCAGGCACGCACCCGATCCGTCCTTCCGAAATCAGGTACTCCGTCATTGCCCAGGAGAGGGACTCGTTCTTCCGTGAAGGGTGCGACCAGTCGGCATTTATGCGAAGGAACGCGTAGAAGGCGCCGCGTGGCGGCTCCCCGCTGAAGATTTCACCCGCATGCGCCCGGATTCCCGCATAGAACAGATCGCGGCGGGCCTGCAGCTCGTCGCGGAACGTGGCGACCGCCGCCTGCGATCCTTCGAGCGCTCCGACGCCGCCGAACTGCACCACCGACGCGATGTTGCTCGCGGTGTAGAACAGCGCCTTCTTCATCCGGTCGCGCAGTTTCGCGTCCTTTGCCGCGACGTAGCCGAGTCGCAGCCCGGTCATCGCGTAGGTCTTGCTGAACGTGTATAGCGAGATGGTCCGGTCGTACATCCCGGGCAGCGATGCCGGGCTGACGTGTTGCCCGCCATCGAATACGACGTCCTCGTAGGCTTCGTCCGACAGAATCCACACACCGCGACGCTCCGCCATCGCGGCAATCGCTTCGATATCCGCACGCGTCAGCACGCCACCCGTCGGATTGTGCGGCGAGTTGATGTAGATCGCGCGCGTCTTTGTCGTGATCTTCGACTCGAGCTCGGCGAGGTCGTACCGCCATCCAAGCTTTTCGTGGAGCGAACACGGCACAGCGACGCCATGGGCCAGCTTGATGTTTCCCGCGCACGGCGGCCACTCGGGATCGGGGATGATCACTTCGTCCCCCGGCTCGAGCAGCGCCTGGCAGGTGATGAACAGGCCATGAATGCCGCCCGTCGTCACCATCACTTCGTCCGGCGCGCCGACGGGGATTCCATTTCTATCGCGCAGTTTCTCCGCGAGCAGTTCCAGGAGCCGCGGCAATCCTGTCGTCTGGAGGTAGTGGCTGCGGTTCTCGTCGATCGCCCGGTGCATTGCCGTCTTCACCGTGTCGGGCGTGTCGAAGCTCACGTCTCCCTGGTCGAGGCGAAAGGGATCCTTCACGCTGTACATCATGTCGCGGATGCGAATGATCCCCGAGAACGGAACGTCGTCCAGAAACTGGCCCATTGAGAAGATGTTAACAGTTTGCGGTCTGCGGTTAGCAGTTTGCAGTCTGCGGTTGGCAGTTCGACGTTCAGACCAGATTCAGGATCCGGGTCAAAGTCGCAGCGGCACGGCTTACCGGCAGATTGCTCACATAGAAATGGCGTACGCCGGAAGCAGCCAATTCGCGAATGGATCGAGCGCAGACTGAATCCGGCGTGCCCCCATTGGCAAACTCGCGCCGCAGTTCTTCTACGGGCACCGGCAGGAACTGGCTGAGAGTCGCGAGCGTCTTCGGATTTGCCGAGCGGTAGTAGAACACGCCAAACATACCGGGCAGATCGAGCTTGCGCCGAGCCGCCTCTGCGAGAAACCGCTCGACAGCCGGACGGGTGTGGTGCGAGACGATCTGGGTCAGGTAGAACTCCGCGGTGACGCGGTCCTCGAGCAAGTGCTGTACCTGCGTCGCCGCGCTCGCATGCGGATTCGCCCATCCGCCAAGGGCCAGGTGATCCTCGCGTGCGCGAATCATTTCACGCAGCTGCCATGCATGTTCGACGCAGCGCACTGGACCGACATGCTTGTCGCCCCCCAGAACCACCAGCGACTCGAATCCATGATGTTTCGCGCGGTCCGCGTAGGCCAGGCAGTAGTCCGCCGAGTGCTTGCAGGTCAGGAAGGGAACGACACGCGATCGGGGAACGTCGCTGCCGAGATTGATGACCAGGTGCCGCAGGTTGTCTTCTTCCTTCAGGCCGACCGCGCTGTCGGTCAGGAACACGAACGTTCCGTCGCGCGTGAGTCCGCGGACGGCGTGGTACGTGTCAATCCACGCGTCCATGCTCGCCGCCGCCTCGAGCTCCGCCCGCGGCGGCCTCAGCTCCGCCGCGATGACTCGCGCGGGCGCCTTCAGTTTTTCAACCAGTTCGCTGCTGATCACACCAACCCCTCTTATACTAGCGTCTCTGTGCCCGCCCACCGAGCCGTCATCGGGAAGCTCGAGAAGATCCCGCGACTGCCGCTGGCGCTCACCCCTACTCCGATCGAGGAGCTTGCGCGCCTGCGCGAGGCACTTGGCTCCGCCCCTTCGCTCTTCGTCAAGCGCGACGATGCGATTCCACTTGGGTTTGGCGGCAACAAGATCCGCAAGCTCCACGTCGTAGCGGCGCAGGCGCTGGCGGACGGTGCCGACACGCTGATCACGACCGGTGGCGTGCAGTCGAACCACGCGCGCGCCACAGCGTCGATCGCTGCGCGCCTCGGGCTGCAGAGCGTTTTGATTGCGAATGGAAAACCGCAGGACAAGCCCACGGCGAATGCATTGCTCGATCGTCTGCTTGGCGCGGATGTTCGATACGTCTCGTCCCGTGAAGAGCGTGCGCCGGCGATGCAGGCCGCAGCAGAGGAACTGCGGGCACGCGGCCGTAAGCCATTCATCATCCCCCTGGGCGCTTCCACCGCACATGGCGCCGCGGCTTACGCACTCGCGATGGGGGAGTTGCTGGACCAGATGTCCGCGCCCGACGCAATCGTACTGTCCACGTCCTCAGGAGGCACGCACGCCGGGATCCTTGCAGGCTGTGTGCTCCACGGACTGCCAACGCGCGTGATTGGCATCAGCGCAGATGATCCCGCGCCGGCGATCGCAGGCGAGATTCGACGCATCCTCGCGGATCTGGAGAAGCTGCTCGAGGCACCGGGAGTCTTCGCGGGCGCTCCGATCGAGATCGACGATACGTTCGTCGGCGCCGGGTATGGAGTTGCGACAGCGGAATCAACCGAAGCAATCGAGTTGTGCGCGCGCCGCGAGGCGCTGTTCCTCGATCCCACGTACACCGCGAAGGCCATGGCCGCATTGATCGCGAAAGTGCGTCGCCGGGATCTGCCGGTCGATCGCGTTTTGTTCTGGCACACGGGCGGCCAGGTAGGACTCTTCGCATGATCAATCTCACGTTTCTTGGCGCGGCGCGCACCGTCACCGGCTCGAAATATGGCGTCGAGGCAAACGGCACCCGCGTGATGGTGGATGCGGGATTATTCCAGGGGCTCAAGGAGCTGCGGCTCAGGAACTGGCAGGACCTGCCGATTCCCGCGTCGAGCATCGAGGCGGTCGTGCTGACGCACGCCCATCTCGATCACTGCGGGTACCTGCCGCGGCTCGTCTCGCAGGGCTTTCGCGGGCGGGTGTTCTGCACGCAAGGCACACAGGACCTCTGCAGGATCGTGCTGCCGGACGCCGGACGGCTGCAGGAAGAAGATGCCGCGTACGCGAACCGGCACCAGACGAGCAAGCACAAGCCGGCGTTGCCGCTCTACACGGAAATCGATGCGCAGCGCGCCGTGTCGCAGCTGCAGCCGTGCGGCTACGATCGCCCGATGCCGGTCGCCCGCGGCATCGAGGTGGACTTCATCAATGCCGGCCACCTCCTTGGTTCGTCGTACGCGCGCATGCGGGTCGACGGACGAACGATCGTGTTCGGCGGCGATCTGGGCCGCTTCGGCCGGCCGGTCCTTCCCGATCCGACGATGGTCGCGGAAGCGGATTACCTGCTCGTTGAATCGACGTACGGCAACCGGGTGCACGAGCAGGATGACGATGGTTCGCGGCTTGCGGAAATTGTGAAGGACACCGCGAACCGTGGCGGCAAGTTGATCGTCCCGGCCTTCGCGATCGGGAGAGTCGAAGAGCTGCTCTACTGGCTGAAGCGGCTCGAGGCTGACAAACGGATTCCCGTGCTTCCTGTTTTCGTGGACAGTCCGATGGCCGGCGCCGCGCTCGCCCGATACACGGAGCGCGTCCACGAGCTCGATCCAGACATGCAGCCGGAACAGTCCGACGATCGCGCGCCGCACGACGCGGCAGCCCCGAGTCCTGCGGACGTGCGCCGCAGGACCGCGATGCAGGAACGCGAGGTGTGCGTGTTCTCAACCGAGCGCTTTCGCGTGATTGCCTCCGCCGACGAATCGAAGCAGCTCACCGCCTCGCGCGCGCCCGCTATCGTCATCTCGGCGAGCGGAATGGCCGAAGGGGGCCGCGTTCTCCATCATTTGAAGGCCGCGCTGCCGAACGCTCAGAACACCGTACTGTTCGCGGGGTACCAAGGGGTCGGCACGCGTGGCCGGCGGCTCGTCGATGGAGAGAAGAGCGTGAAGATCCACGGCGAGTGGATTCCCGTCGCCGCCCGCATCGAGCGGATCGATTCAATGTCCGCGCACGCCGATTCGAACGAGATCATGCGCTGGCTGCACGGCTTCACCGGCCCGCCGAAACAGACCTTCATCGTCCACGGCGAGCCAGCCGCGCAGGATGCGCTCGGCGAGCGGATCCAGAAAGAGTTCGGCTGGGCCCACAGGGCTCCCGAACACGGGGAGTCCGTTCAGCTGTAGTCGCCACCGGTTCCGGAAAAGCCACAGACCAAGACTGTGGCCTATGATTCATAGATGACTCGACGAATTCTTGCCGGCGCTCTCTGTTTTGCTCTGTGGTCGCACGTCGCGGCGGCACAGCGTGGGCCGTCGCCGCCGTCGCCGCTGGTGGAGCGCGTGGCCGATACGGGCTTCATCCAGCTGCAATCGCCGAGCTTCGCGCAGCTCAGCGAACGGGAGAAGGCGGTCGCGTACTGGCTCACGCAGGCAGCTATTGCGATCGATCCGATCGTTTACGACCAGTTGTCGCGTTTCGGTCTCCGGCAGAAGCGACTGCTCGAAGGCATCGTCTCCCACCACGCGGACGTCCCCGCGGCGACCTTTGCAAAGCTGCGCGAATACGCGCTGCTCTTCTGGGCGAACCGCGGCAATCACAATGAGATTACCGGCCAGAAGCGGACGCCGAGGTTCACCTTCGAGGAGCTGCAGGACGCGGCGCTCAAGGCGCAGGCGGCTGGCGCGTTTCGGACGCTGTCGGGAGATCTTCCGGCGCTCACGACGGCCGATGCGGTCAAGAAAGAAGTCACGGAGCTTCGCGCGTCCGTGTTCGACCCCGAATTCGAGCCGATGACGACTGCGAAAACGCCGCCGGCGGGCAAGGACATCCTGCAGGCGAGCTCGAACAACTTCTACGACGGCGTGTCGCTCGAGGATCTGAAGAACTTCCAGGAATCGTACCCGCTGAATTCGCGCGTCGTGAAGGACGCCCGCGGGATACGCGAAGAGGTCTACCGCGCCGGCACGCTGGATCGACGCGTGGCGCCGGGACTCTACGCCACGTACCTGCGCAAGGCGATCGGGTTCCTCGAGAAGGCGCGCGGCTACGCCGAGCCGGCGCAGGCCAACGTGATCACCGACCTGATTCGGTTCTATGAGACGGGCGACCCGAAGGACTGGCTCCAGTTTGGCGGCGACTGGGTCAGAAACGACGCCGCGGTCGATTTCGCGAACGGCTTCATCGAGGTGTATCGCGACGCCCGCGGCGCGAAAGGCACGTCACAGAGCTTCGTGACGGTAACGGACAAGCCGGTCACCGACGTGATGATCAACCTGGCGAAGAACGCCGCGTACTTCGAAGACAAGGCACCGTGGGACGCGAAGTACAAGAAGCGCGACTTCACGCCGCCGGTTGTGAAGGCGGTGGAAGTCCTCATCGAGACGGGTGACTTCCACGTGAACACGATCGGCGACAACCTGCCGAACGAACAGGAGATTCACGCGAAGTACGGGACCAAGAACTTCCTCCTGCTCGGCAGCAGCCATGCGCTGAGCGGCGCGTCAGCTTCGTCGATCGACGAATTTGCCGCTTCGCCGGAGGAGGCCGCGCGCGCGAAGAAGTACGGCGACGAAGCCGAAGACCTGCTTACGGCGCTGCACGAGGTGATCGGTCATGGCTCCGGAAAGCTCTCGGACAAGGTGCAGGGCAGCCCCGCGAAGTACCTCAAGGAGTACTACTCCACGCTCGAAGAAGCGCGTGCCGACCTGATGGGCCTGTGGAACGTCAGCGATCCCAAGTTGAGCGAGCTGGGCCTGGTCAAGGCGCAGGACGAGGTGGTAAAGACGATGTTCGACAGTGCCGCGCGCGCTCCGCTGACGCAGCTGCGGCGGATTCCGAAAGGGGACACGATCGAAGAGGACCACCAGCGGGACCGCCAGCTGATCGCGCACTACGTCAGGGACACGACCGGCGCCATCGAATACTTCGATCGGAACGGCAAGACCTTTGTGCGCGTGAAGGACTACGCGAAAATGCGCGAAGGCGTCGGCGCGCTTCTCGCGGAGTTGATGCGCATCAAGGCGGAAGGGGACTACGACGCGATCAAGTCGCTCGTCGACAAGTACGGCGTCCGTTTCGATCCGAAGCTGCGCGATCAGGTTGTGGCGCGCTACAAAACGCTGAACCTGCCCGCCTACTGGGCCGGAATCAACGTGAAGCTGACCGCGGAACTCGGACCGAAGAAGAACCTGCCGGTGATCGTCGCCAGCTACTCGAGAGACGCGGTCCGCCAGTACCTCGAGTACGGCGCCATGTACGACCCGAGCGTGGCTGCGAAATGAGCGCACCCAGCCACTCGTCTGCGCTGCACGCCGACACGCGCCCGTATCTGCTCGAGCGCATCGATGAAGCGGCGGTCGTGCAGCTTTACGCGGACGGCTTCGCCGACTTGCCCCTGGGCGAGAAGAAGCTGATCTATCACTTGTATCAGGCGGCGATTGCCGGGCGCGACATCTATTACGACCAGCGCTACGCGCATAACCTCGAGATGCGTGAGGTGCTGGAGGAAATCCTGACCCATGCGGATGAGATCGATCCGGATACGCTCGCGGAGATCACGCGTTATACGAAACTGTTCTGGATAAACACGGGTCCGTACAACAACCTCACGGCACGGAAGTTCGTGTTGAAGTGCACGGCCGCGGCGTTCGAAGCGGCCGCGCGGAAGGCGGCGGCGAACGGCGCGCGGATCCCGGCTGATCTTGCCCGCCTCGAGCCGTTGTTCTTCGACGTCAACGTGGATCCGATTGTCACGAACAAGACGCCGGGTGAGGGCAGGGACATCCTGCAGGCGAGCGCAAACAATCTGTACGCCGGCGTGTCGATGCTCGACCTCGACGGCTTCCAGGAGCGCTACCCGCTGAATTCTCGTCTCGTGAAGCAGGACGGCCGCCTGATCGAAGAGGTCTATCGCATCGGCGGCCGCTACGACGCCTACATCCGCGACATCGTCCGGCACCTCCGTGCCGCGATCCCGTTTGCCACGGAAAAGATGGCGCACGCGCTGCAAGCGTTGATCCGGTTCTACGAAACCGGCGAGACGGCGGACCGCATCGCCTACGACATCGCCTGGGTGGAGGATCGCGATTCACCCGTGGACACGATCAACGGCTTCGTCGAAGTCTACATGGACCCACGCGGGACGAAGGGAGCGTGGGAAGGGCTCGTCTACTACGTCAACCCGCACAAGACGGAAGGAATTCGGAAGCTGGCCGACGCGGCGCAGTGGTTCGAAGACCGCATGCCATGGGCCGACAAGTACAAGAAGCAGGGGGTGCGAGGCGTATCGGCCAATGCGATCGACGTCGTGGTCGAAACCGGCGACTCCGGGCCCGTGACGCCCGTCGGCATCAACCTGCCGAACGATCAGACGATCCGCGAGCATCACGGCAGCAAGTCGGTGTCGCTGTCGAACGCGAACCAGGCGTACGACAAATCCACACTGCCGGAGTTCCGCCGCGAGTTCGCCTGGAGCGCCGAAGAGGCGGAGCGCGCCGAAAAGTGGAGCAGCGTCGCGAGTGAGCTCACGACCGACATGCACGAGGTAATCGGGCACGGCTCCGGCCGGATCGGCGAGCACCTGCAGGGAAATCCGCAGGCGTTCCTCAAGGAGCAGTACTCGGCTCTCGAGGAGTCGCGCGCGGATCTCGTCGCGTTGTACTTCGTGCCGAATCCGAAGCTCGTGGAGCTCGGGCTCGTGGAGGAGGCGGACCACGCGGACATCGTGCGGGCGGAGTACGAAGGATACGCGCGGAACGCGCTCGTCCAGCTGCGGCGCGTACGCGAAGGATCTCAGATAGAAGAAGACCACATGCGCAACCGCCAGATGATCGTGAACTGGCTCATCGCCAATTCGTCCGCCATCGAGATCCGTCGCCGCGACAACAAGACCTACTACGTCATGGTCGACGTAAAGGCATTCCAGGAAGGCGTCGGCCGCCTGCTCGCCGAAGTGCAGCGCATCAAGGCGGAAGGTGATTACGACGCGGCAAAGGCGCTGTTCGAAACCTATGGCGTCCACTTCGATCCGGAGCTGCGCGACGAAATCGTCGCGCGTGTGGATCGCCTGCGCATGCCGTCCTATACGGGGTTCGTCCAGCCGAAGCTCGAGGCCGTCCGCGACGGCCACGGCGAGATTATCGATGTCCAAATCTCGTATCCGCTGGACCTGACCGCGCAAATGCTGGAGTATTCAGGCCGGCGATAGATCTCCATGAAGGGAGTGTCCACGCTGCTGGCGGCGCTCGCGGCTCTCGGTGTGCTGCATCAGCAAGGGCGGCCGCCGCGCGGCATTCCGCTCGAGACGCTGCGGCAGATGGCGCAGCCGATCGGCGCGGAAGCCGTCGAGGTGCTCGACGCGGAAAAGGCGTGGGCCGGCGTCGAACCGCTCCTGCAACTCGCGGTGCCATTGGATCAGGATGCGCCCGTCCGCGCTGCCGCCACTCGCGCGCTGGGCCGTCTCGAAGATCCCCGTGTCGTTCCGCAGCTCCTCGCGCTCCGCGGCCCGATCGCGACAGCGACGCGCGGTGATGCGATCGCCCAATCGCTGCACGGTTTCGACCCGGCGGTTGATCCCGGCCTGGTGGCGTCGGCAACCTCCTGGATGTTCAACATCGGCTCTGCGTCCATTACCGGCCCGCAAACGCTGGGCGCTATCGCGCCTGTCATGGGACCGCTGTCCCGGATCGCGTACTCCAAGCCGGAACAGGTCCACCGCGTCGAGGAGATTCTCCTCAAGGTGGCGAACTTCACGGCGCCGGATCCGTTGTTCCAGTCGTACTACGTCGCCGCCGCCCAGGGGTTCGAATCGGTGGCGCGCAACAACCAGAAGATCACGGCGCTCGACGAGGACTCTGTTGCGCGCCTGAAAAAGATGGTCAGGAAATTGTCCACTAACGATGTGGACGACGTCAGGTTCCATGCGTTCATGGCGCTGAACACGGGACGATCCCTCGAAGCCGATACGGAAGAGGAAGCGCTGAAAGACGATTACTGGCAGGTGCGACGGGTTGCCGCCGCGGTGCTCGGCGGCGGTGGCGGCGGTCTTGAAGATGACGAGCGCATTGAAGCGATCGAGGACCTGCTCGACGACAAGTCGCCGCAGGTTCGCTACGAAGCGCTGCGCGCCTACGTCAGGCGCGCAGCCCCGATTCACGGGTGCGCGCCCCTCGAGAGACTCCTGAGTGATGCCGACCAGCACGTCGTGCTCGCGGCGCTGGACGCGCTCGGCGATCTCTGCAAGGAAGATTCGGACCTGACGGAGCGCATTGCCGCCGAAGCGAGAGTGCCGTCCACCATTGGCCCATGGCATCGCGAAACGCACGCGTTCGTCGCGCTCGCGAAACGTTCGGCGGAGAAGGCCGCGCCCTCCATGGAGGCATTCGTCACGCATCCTGTCTGGTGGGTTCGCATGTATGCGGCAGGAGCCGCTGCCGTCGCCGGCGATCTGCTGCACCTGGAGAAGCTCGCGTTCGATCCGAACGACAACGTGCGAGAGGCGGCCCTCGGGCCATGGCGGCGGCTCAGGAAAGCGGATGCGGACACCGCAATCGTCGGCGCGCTCGACAGCATGGACGTGCAGTTGCTCCGGACGGCCGCCATCCTGCTGAAGGATTCCCCGCGCAGCGATCGCATCTACCGCCCGCTCCTCGGCGCGCTCACACGGCTGACGAAAGAGGGAAGGGAAACGTCGCGCGATGCGCGGACGGCATTGCTCGACGCCATCGCGGTTCATGCGCAGCCGGACAACGCGAACGAGCTCTTCCCCTGGCTGAAGGACTTCGACCCAAAGGTCGCCGAGAAGGCGGCGCAAATCGTCATCGGCCTGAGTGGAAGAATCGCGCTGCCCGAGCCGGTCCCCTACCGCCGGGGATGGCCGCAGGAGTTCAGGGACCTTCGTCAGTGCGTCGCGATCGATTTGCGTTCCGGGGGGTCATTCCGCATGCAGATGGATCCTGCGCTCGCGCCGATCGCCGTGGATCGCTTTCTGAAGCTCGCGACAAAGGACAAGTACTACAACGGCCTCACGATCCATCGCGTCGCCCCCAATTTCGTGATCCAGGGGGGAAGTCCTGGCGCCAACGAGTACGCCGGCGCCAAAGAGTTCATGCGGGACGAGATTGCGGGGAGTAATTCGCGAGGAACGGTCGGCCTTTCGACCCGAGGGCGCAACACGGGGGACGCGCAGTTCTTCATCAATCTCGTGGACAATCCCCGGCTGAACGGTGATTACACGATCTTCGCGCACGTGATGCCCGTGGATCTTCCGGCGATCGACAGGATCCAGGAAGGGGATGTGATGACGTCGATCAATTTGACGAGGTGTGGCCGAACTAATCCCTAGCTGACCACCGGCTCCAGCAGGGCGATCGTGCCCGCCGCCGCATCGATCTCCACCTGCGCGCCGACCGGGAGCGTCCACTGGGGTTGCGCGTGCCCGATCATCGCCCCTTGCCAGGCGGGAATCGCCAGCGGCTTGATGTGATCGTTGAAGATTTCCTCGAGCGTCAGCGCACCGTAATTGCCGTCGCCAGGTCCACACTCGGAACAGCCACCGAACACGAACCCTTTGATCTTGCCCAGGATCCCCGCGAGCTTGAGCTGCGTGAGCATCCGATCGACGCGATACAGATCTTCCCGAACGTCTTCGCAGAACAGGATCGCGCCGTCCCAGTCGGGCAAGTACGGAGAGCCGAGAATCGTGGTGAGGACGGTGAGGTTCCCGCCCAGCAGGCGGCCCCGCGCCTTTCCAGGCGTGATCGTTTGCGTGCGGAATTCGACCTGCGTCAGGCTGTTCCGCTCTGTGGAAATCCCCTGCTTGTTCGTGTAGGTGACCTGCTCGCCATTCAACAGCACGCGCTTGTAGTAATCGAGCGACCACGGGTCCCACCGGCCGAGACCGATCGGGCCGTGAAAAGTGATGAGACCCGTCCTCCCCTGGATCGAGAGCAGCAGCGCCGTGATGTCGCTGTAGCCAATGAGGACCTTCGGATTTTGCCGAATCGTGTCGAAGTCCAGGGAGGGCAGCACCCGCGCGCTGCCCCAGCCTCCGCGGATGGCGTGCACCGCGGCAACAGATTTATCGGCGAATGCCTTGTTGATGTCTTCCGCCCGCGCCTTGTCCTCGCCGGCAAGATATCCGTGGCGCTCCATCATGTGCTCGCCTGCCTTCACCTTGAAGCCGAGCGCTTCGAGCGACTCCTTCGCAATCTGAAGATCGACCGTATTGAAGGTCGCGCTGGCAGGACTGACGAGCGCAACGGTGTCGCCGGGCGCGAGCCGTCTGGGCTTGATCGTTGATGATGCTGCCGCGATGCTCTTCGGCGTGGGAAGCTGCGACGCGAGCGAGAGCGCGCCAAGAGACTGCACGAAACGGCGTCGATTCATGCGTGCATCTTAACGCGCGGCTACGCAGGACGCAGGCGTGGCTTCAGAAACCTGCCGGTGTGAGACGCCTTGCTTCGAACAACGTCTTCCGGCGTGCCGGTCACGACGACCTCGCCACCCGCGTGTCCTCCCTCCGGTCCGAGATCGATCACATGATCGGCGGTTTTGATCACGTCCATGTGGTGTTCGATCAGCAGCACCGTATGTCCGGCGTCGACCAGCCGGTTCAGCGACTCGAGCAGGCGCTCGATGTCTGCCAGGTGCAGCCCGGTCGTGGGTTCGTCGAGGATGTAGACGGTGTGCTTCGAACGCTGCAGCGTGCTGAGCTCGGTCGCGATCTTAATCCTCTGCGCCTCGCCGCCCGAAAGCGTCGTCGACGACTGGCCGACCGTCAGGTAGCCGAGCCCAAGGTCGTTGAGGACTTCGATCTTCCGGCAGATGGGCGGCTCGGGCGCGAAGAACGTGACTCCCTCCTCGACCGACATGTTGAGCACGTCCGCGATCGTCTTGCCACGCACGGTGACTTCGAGCGTGTCGCTGTTGAACCTCGCGCCTTTGCAGACGCCGCACGTGACCTCGACGTCCGGCATGAAGTACAGCTGCGTCGTGATCGCGCCTTCCCCCTGGCATTCCTCGCAGCGTCCACCCGCCACGTTGAAGCTGAAGCGCCCCGGCTTGTAATCGCGCTCGATCGAGATCGGCGTCGTCGCGAACAGGTCGCGGATCGCATCGTAGAACCCGACGTAGGTCGCGGGATTCGACCGGCTATTCCGTCCGATGGCTGATTGATCGATGTTGACGACGCGATGGACGTGTTCGATGCCTTCGATCGCGTCATGCGCTCCGGGAAGCGTGCGCGTGTCCACGAGCCGCTTCCACAGCGCTTTGTAGAGCACGTCGCTGACGAGAGTGCTCTTGCCTGATCCCGAGGCGCCGGTAATCGCGACAACCATGCCGAGCGGGAACGTGACGTCTATCGACTTGAGATTGTTCTCGCGAGCGCCGCGTACCACGAGCGTGTGGCCGTTTCCCTCGCGCCGCTTCTTTGGCGTTGCAATCGAGCGCTTTCCGGAGAGGAACTGGCCGGTCGGCGACGCCTTGCACTTCAGCAGATCGTCGAAATCCCCTTCGACGACGACGCAGCCGCCGTGCACGCCGGCGCCAGGACCCATTTCGACCAGGTGGTCTGCCGCGCGGATCGTATCCTCGTCGTGCTCGACGACGATCACGGTGTTGCCGATGTCGCGCAGACTTTCGAGCGTGCCGATCATCTTCACGTTGTCTTTTGGATGCAGTCCGATGCTGGGCTCGTCGAGCACGTAGAGCATGCCCATCAGTCCAGATCCGATCTGCGTCGACAGGCGGATGCGCTGGGACTCGCCGCCCGAGAGCGTGCCCGACCGCCGATTGAAATTCAGGTAATCGAGACCGATGCCGAGCAACAGGTCGAGTCGCCCGCGGATCTCCTTGAGGACCTGACGTCCCGCGTCAGCGCCGCGGCCTACCGGCTTGATCGTGCCGAGGAACGCCTGCAGCTCGTCGAAGTTCAACTGGCCGACGTCGTAGATCGACTTTCCGCCTACCGTAAACAGCGATCGCGTGGCCCTGAGCCGCGCGCCCTGGCAGTCCGGACACGTATGCTCGACCATCACCTTCTCGAGCCACGCTTCCATCCTCGAGTTCGCTTCGCCGCGTTGCCGGTAGCGCCGATAGTGCCGTTCGATGCGCCTGGCTATCCCGGTCCAGCCGACTTCGCGCCCTTCGTCACCGGCGCGGAGCGGCACTTTGGCATCCGGTGGCGTGAGCATTCGCAGTTTCTTCGGCTCGATGCCGTAGAGAATGCCCTGTTTCGCCTTGTCGTTCAGCATCGACCATGGCGAATCGAGAGGGAAACCGAGCGCCACAGACAGGCTGTACATCACGCGCCCGTCCCACGTGTCCGGGTTGTACTTGAATGCTTCGCGTACGAAGCAGCCGCCGAGAATGCTGCGCTTCGGATCGGGGATGAGCAGCTCGGGGTGGGTGACCTTGTCTATGCCGAGTCCACCGCAGGTACGGCAGGCGCTCTCCGGATCGTTGAAGACGAAAAAATTGGGCCCGATGTCTCCGTACACGAAGTGATGCGTCGTGCTGGAGAGCCCCTTGTAGAAGCGGTCCGCCTCCGCCTTGCTGGCACCTTTCGTAACGTGTACCTGCATCAGGCCGTCGCCGACCAGCAGCGTCGCCGCAATCCCCGCTTTGATTGCCTTCTCGTGCCGCCGGCTCACGACGAATCGATCGACAACTGCGTCCATGTTGACGACATCCGCGACGTCGAGTTCCGTCTCTTCTGAGATGTCAACGGGCTTCCCGTCGATGATCAGCGTGCGGCACCCCTTCTTCCGGATCTCGGTGAACACGAACTCGAGCTCTTCGCCGTAAACCTTGAAGACCGGTGCGCGAAGTTCGATCGTCGCGCCTTCCGGGAGAGACAGGATGGCTTCGAGAATCTGACTGGAGGATCGGCTTGGGACAGCCTCTCCCGTGCGCGGGCAATGCGGTTCGCCGATCGTCGCGAAAAGCAGATTCAAATAGCTCGCGATATCCGTCATCGTCCCCACCGTAGAGCGAGGATTGCTGGCGAGCGTTTTCTGCTCGATCGAGATGACAGGGGAGAGTCCGAAGACGAAGTCGACGTCCGGTTTCGAGACCTGCGCGACGAATCTCTTTGCGTAGCTCGAGAGCGATTCCAGGTACCGCCGCTGTCCTTCGGCGTAGATCGTGTCGAACGCCAGGCTCGACTTGCCGGAACCTGACAGTCCCGTGATGACGATCATCTTGTCGCGGGGGAGCTCGACGGAGATGTTGCGCAGGTTGTGAACCCGCGCGCCCTGCACGGAAATCGTCGTTCGCGGTCCGTTTCGCGGCTTTGCTGTCCTAGCGCCCATCGGCGGGTTCCGAAAAGAAAAACGCAAGTTCCTCGAGCGACGTGTTACTCCGCTTCGTCAGGAGCACCGGCGTCGAGGCCTTGCTGATTAAGCCGAGATCCGCCAGGTATTCGCACGCGGTCGTGATGCCGCTGACATTGAAGTTCTTCTGGAAATGGTCTTCGATCTCCCGGCTGGATCGTACGTCGCCCGCCTCCTGCAGGTATTCGAGTACAGGCGCAAACACCTCCGGTGCGCGCCTGGCCATGTACGCTTCCATCGTCTCGAGCGCCTTTTCGACCGGTTCCTTTTGTGTTCCTGTGCGCAGAAGGTCCGTGTAGATCGTCTCGAACAATGGCGGATTGAGCTTCGCCGCTTCCGGAATCACCTCGCGATCCGCAAGCCGCCCCGCGCTGATGACCTCGAGCTTCGCGATCGGCATCGAGGCATAGAGGAGCCACAACGCCGTGTACGAATAGTCGTTACGGGTCACGAACCACTTGCGAGCCTTGTAAAGCGCGGGAAGCACGGCGGTGGCGGCGCTCAGCTTCTGGATCGTTGCGTCCCGGCTGCCGAGCGCGTGCAGCCGCGCACACAGGGCGGCGATCGTCTCGTCGTGCGTGTAGAGCAGCCGCCCCTTCGCCAGAAACGAGTGCATGAGCGAATTCTGAATCGAACCCTCGACCGCCTTTCGGAACTCCGTTCGAGGGAGGAGCATCGCGTGAACGTTGACGCCGTCGGCATACAGCGGGACGTCCGAGACCGCAACTTTCTTGTCGTCGATCGTTATCAGGACGAGATCGATGTCCGACTTTGCCCAGACCGTGTCGTGCGAGAGGCTGCCGCAGAGAATCGCGGCGAGAATGGATCGGTCCTTCTGGACCTGGACGATCAGCGCATCGAGCGCGGCCGCGAACGCCTGAGGAACCGACGGCTCGGACATATCCGCGCTATTTGGAGAGGTCGCTCCAGACTTCCCGGGAGATTGACGCGATCAGTGGGCCGCTGACCTTCTGATCCTGGATGCCGCGCACCAGCACGACGAGCACGTAAGGTCGCGGGCCGAAGACGATCGCCGCGTCGTGGTGGATCTTGGTAATCGTTCCGGTCTTGTGCGCCACGGCCGTCCCGGGCGGAATACCAGCCGGAATGCCGTCGTTGAATTTCTGACGCTTCAGGATCGCGATCATTTCCGCATCCGCCTTCGCACTCACCGCGGTGCCGGTCGCCAGCCGGCCGAGCAGGACGGCCAGCCCTCGTGCCGTCGTGACGTTGTTCAGCCCCTTGTCGAACGCTTTTTGATCTTCGACGCCGCGCAGCACGCGCACGCCGGCGCCTCCCAGCCGATCGACCGTTGCCTGAACGTTTTTCGCGCCGACGCGCTCGATGAGGAGGTTCGCCGCGAAGTTGCTGCTGACGGTGATCATCGCCTCGCACAGCTCGCGCAACGTCATCGTCTTGCCGACCGACTTGTACACGCCCGAATCCGAGTCATCGCTGACGTCCATCTGGTAGACGCTGCCATCGACGATGCTGTGGAACTCGTTGCGCACGGGCAGCTGTTCGTCCAGCTTCAAGAGTCCGCCGTCCACCTGTCGGAACAACTCGATCATGACGGGCACCTTCATGGTGCTCGCCGCGTGGAACGACTTGTCAGCTTCGATGAACTGCTCGTGACTGCCGTCAACAGTCAGGATCGCGACCGACACCTCGGCGCCGCTCGCCGCGATGAGCTGCTTGAGTCGATCGTCCAGCCGATCGGCGGGCCCCTGCGCCAGGAGGAGCGAGATCAGGAGCCACGGCATGTCCAAAGTGTATCCTTCTGAGATGTCTTCGCGAGAGCTGGCCGGAAAGAGCGTCATCGTCGGGGGTGCGGGGCTCGCGGGCCTTGCCGCGGCGCGGGCGCTCGAGAGACGGGGCGCCGCCGTGACCGTCGTCGAAGCCCGGAACCGCGTAGGCGGCCGCGTGTGGACGCTGCGCCATCAATTCGCGGGCGGCCAGCACGCGGAGGCGGGCGCCGATCTCATAGAAGACGAGCAGGAGCACGTCCTCGCTCTGGCCCGTGAGCTCGGGCTCAAGCCCGTCCGTATCCTTCGCGAGAGTTTTGGTTTTTATGGCCCGGACGCACGTGGCCGCCGGCAAATTCATTCCGGTCCCGCGGGCATGGCGGCGGTGGGGAAACTGATCGCGTCCGCTGTTCGTGATTTCAAGCTCGCGGAAGAGCGGTGGGACGGCGCCATTGGCGCGCGCTACGGCCGCACGTCAGTCGCGCAGTGGCTCGACGAGGTGAAGGCGCCGGCGGACGTGAAGGCGGGAATGCGCGGCTTCCGCGGGTTCTTCCTCGCGGATCCCGAAGATCTTTCCATGCTGCCGTTGCTCGAGCAGTTCGCCGAGTCAGGACCGCCCGGACGGGGAAGAATCTACCGAATCGCAGAGGGCAACGATCGGCTGACGACCGATGTGGCGAAACGGCTGAAAGGAGCGATGCTGCTCGGCACGATCGTCCGCCGTGTCGTACGGCACGACGATCGCGTGACGGTCACGATCCAGGCGCTCGGTGAGCCGCACACGGAACTGACGGCCGATTACTTCGTGTGCGCGCTGCCAGCGTCGACCGCGCGCGGCGTGTTGTTCGAGCCGTCGCTGCCCGAGCCGCAGCATGATGCGATCGCGCATCTGCGTTACGGCTGCGCGACGCGCCTCCTCATGCAGTTCGAGCGCCGCTTCTGGCGCAAGGCGGGACGCCCCATCGCTTTCGGAACGGATCTGCCCACCGGTGCCGTGTGGGACGGAAACGAGCACCAGCGCGGCCCGGGCGGTGTGCTGACCTTTCTCGCGGGAGGCAACGCTTCGAAGGCATTACAGGAGATCCTCCACACTGAAGGGGAAGCGGGTGTCGTGCGACAAATCGAATGGCTCGGTAAGCCGGCGAAGCTCTTGAAGTCGCACTCAATCGCGTGGGATCACGACCCTTGGGCCCGAGGCGGCTATGCGTACTTCGATCCGGGTTTCGATCCGCTGTGGCGCGCCTGGCTGGCGCGTCCTGCCGGACGCATCGTGTTCGCCGGCGAGCACACGAGCGTCAAATCGCAGGGTTATATGAACGGCGCCATCGAGACCGGTCTGCGTGCCGCCGCCGAGATCTCAGCCCTGGTCAATTAGCGCTTCCCAGGTCTCGGGGTCCTGCGAGACCAGCGTCGAGAGATACAGCGACACATCTTCGGCGGGATACTTCGCTGCGAGGTCCTTCGCCGCGGCCTTCACCTTTGCGGCGTCCGGCTTCGCGATGTTCTCCTCGGCGATCAATCCGTTCTCGTGCGCGATGCCCAGCAAATCGAGGAACGCGCCCATCATCGGCCTCTGCCGCTCGAGGTGATAGTTGACCAGCGCGCGCGCGGCGATCGCATCGGTGACCGTCGGCAGCTGCGCCAGGTACTTCGCGCGCTTCTCCGGGGCGAGCGCGAGCACGCTGCGCGGCCGGAATTTCATGTGCGTCGCGATGGAAGCCACGGCTTCCATCTGCTGATCCGCCGAATGTTCGTCATTCCAGAAGAGATCGGCCGCTTCGACGCGACGCTCGAGAGGCATCCGCCGCCAGAGTCTCGACGGCCTGAAGTTCGAAAGGTCCCGGTCCATCTGATCATCATATGGTCAAACCCTGCGACCCTGAGCGCCGTCTAAGCTCGCTATGGAAACCTTCCTCCAGGACCTTCGGTTCGGTGCCCGGATGCTCGCGCGCAATCCCGGTTTCGCGTGCATCGCCGTTCTGACGCTCGCGCTCGGCGTCGGCGCGAACGCGGCGATCTTCAGCGTCGTGAACGCGGTGCTGCTGCGCCCGCTCCCGTGGAGCGAACCGGATCGCGCCGTGATGATCTGGAGCCGCTGGACCGCTTTCGACAAGAGGTGATGCTGACCGTCGTGGCGAGTATCGCCAGCGCGGTCCCGGCGTGGCGTGCCTCGCGCGTCGACCCGGTCCTCGCGTTAAAATCGGAGTGATTGCCCGATCGCCTGTTCACGCCGCGCTTCTTCGTGATGTGCGGCTTCTCGTTCACGGTCTTTCTTTCCGCGTTCCAGCTGCTGCCCACGGCGCCGTTTCATATCCTGGCGCTCGGCGGCGGCACGTCCGCCGCGGGACTCTTTCTCGGGTTCCTGACGTACGCGTCCGCGCTCTCGGCGCCAGTGACGGGAACGATGTCCGATCGTTTCGGAGCGCGACGAGTACTGGTGATCGCGGGGATCGCGATCACCCTCTTTTCGATCGCCTACGCGCTGATTCCAAGCTACAAGATGATGCTCGCGCTGGTGCTGGTGCACGGCGTCTTCTGGTCCGGTCTCCTGACTGGATCGGCGGCGTACATGACCAACATCCTGCCCGAAGGGCGTCGCGCTGAAGGCATCGCCTACTGGGGCCTGGCGACCATCGCCGCGATCGCCGTCGCCCCCTCGATCGGTTTCTGGGTGTTCCACTACGGCTGGCGCGCGCTCTGCCTCGAAGCCGCCTCGCTCAACGCCGTCATGGCGGTGATCGCGTGGAGTCTTCCTCCCCAGCCTGTCGCCACGCGCCATGAAGGGTCCCCGGGCCGCCGCCTGATCGAGTGGCGCGTCCTCATCCTGTCGTTCACGCTGTTTCTCTACGCGTTCGGCTACGGCGGGATCACGAGTTTCACGGCTTTGTATGCGGACGCAAACGGCGTATCGCCGAAGGGCATTTACCTGACGACGCTGGCGCTGATTATTCTCGTCACGCGACCGCTGTCAGGCCGCCTCGGCGATCGCTTCGGTTATCGCCGCATCTTCATCCCGTGCCTGATCCTCATCGTCGCGGGCCTCTCGTGCCTGGTGATCGGCGGATCGCGGTTCTGGCTGGTGCTGTCGGCCGTGATCTTCGGAGCAGGCTTCGGAACGGCGTACCCGGTCTTCGCAGGTTACGTGTTGCGCCACGTCGGCGCGGAGCGCCGGGGCGCTGCGTTCGGCGCAATCCTCGCGTGCTTCGACACGGGCATCGGCACCGGCTCGACGAGCATGGGGTGGATCATCGGCCGCTACGGCTTTGCGAGCGCCTTCGCGACCGCGGCGATTCTGGCGGCTTTCGCGCTGCCATACTTTCTTGTTGCCGATCGCCTGCTGCATAGCCGCGGAATACGTGGAAACTCCTAGCCGCGGGCACGACGCTCTCTGGCGTGTACCGCAACAATCGCGACTACAGCACGAAGCTGACGGGCAGGTACGCGGATGGTGCGATCGTCCTTCGTGTGGACGGGGGAGACACCACCATCCTGACGATCGACTGCCACGTGGACGACGCCCGCCAGATGCGCGGCCTGATCAAGGACGAACGCCTCGGCGGAAACTTCCCGATCACGATCTTCAGGTAGCCTAAAAACCAATCTTCATACCCACATCGATCTTTCTTGCCGGGCCCGCGGCCGTCGGCAGGCCGAAGAACGGCGAGGTCATGACGCCGGAGTAGCCCATCGGGTTGACGTTGTTGAAGATGTTCGAGGCGGAGACGAACAGCTCGAACCGCACGCGCTTGCTGTCGGCGCCGCCGCCCGGCAGCCCTCCGAGCAGATCGCCGGCGCCGCCGCCCACCATACGAATCATGACCGTCTGCCCGCCCGGACCTGCGCCGGACTGGGTCCGTTCGCCGAAGCCGAAGGCGTAAGTCAGGCGTGCCGCCATGTCCCAGTTGGCTGCGCCGGTGACGCTGTTGCGGCGCGTGCCGGCAGGGCGATCGTTGAACACCGTGTCGCCGTTGTCGTCGCGGCCGGTCGTAACCGTGTACGGCGCGCCCGCGCGGGCCGTCGTCGAAACGCCGAGGCGTAGGCTCCTGGTGAGATTTGTGTTCATCACCGCGCTGGTCATGTGGCGCGGGATGCCACTCGCGCGGCCCCATTCGGCCGCCAGATCGTAGCTGTTCGCGGGAAGGCTGAACGCGCTGTCCGCATCGTTGCGCTGGTTGTTATACCCGTAGTTCGCAAACATGAACGTCCGTGTCTTCGGAAAATTGAAGTTCATTCCGACGTTGATCGAGTCCGCCTCGAGACGCGCGGTTGATTCCACTTCGGTGACGTTGCCGAAGGCAGGATTCGGCCGGACGCCGTTCAGCGGCGCGTTGACGTTCCGCCCGCGGAAACGGTCCCATCCTTTGGTATGGCTGTAACCCGCATTGATGGAGAGCAGAGGAGACACCTGCCGGGTGACCGCGAGCACGCCCACGGCGCGCTTCGGCATCACGAGTGAATCGGCGAGCAGGTATTTGCTCGTGGGCAGAATCTGCTGCGAGGCGCCGCCGGCGAAAGGATCCGGGTAGCCGGGATTCACGATCACGAGGTCCTGCTGTCGCGAGCCATCGACGCGCAACGTCTGCTCGAACGTCTCCGACTCCAGCCATTCGTAGAACAAACCGCCGCCCGCCCTGACGGTCGTCTTTCCGTTCTTGAACGGCGACCACGTAAAGCCGCCGCGCGGCGCGAAGTTCCAGCGATCCGGCAGGTGCGTCTGAACCTCCTCGCGCACGCCCATGCTCAGCGTGAAGTTCTTGCGGATTCGCCAGTCGTCCTGGTAATAGAGTCCGGCCTGCCACTGCGAGTAGTCGACGAGCGGATTGCCCGTCCGTTGCGTGAACGTTGCGGGACGCCCCGTGTCGTAATCCGCGAGGCTCGGGAACGTATACGTGCCGAGATAATTCGAGCGGTTGTCGCTGCGATACCAGCCTCCTTCTACAAGCGCGCCCATCCGCATCGCATGGCCGCGCTTCGCGAAGTCGATGTCGGACGCGTACTCGACATCAGTGCTTTCGCGGCCGCCAGCCACTTGCGCGCCACCCGACGTAAAGGCATCCAGCACGCGAACGGTGGGCGCTTCGAAGGCAGACGAGCTGTCGGTCGTCGCGCGGCGGACCTGCAGGCGTGACTCGGCGAACCACAGCTTGTTGATCGGTCCGCTCTCCGACAATCGCAGGACACTCTCGGCCGTTGTCCGCGTATATGCGCGATCGGCGAGATCGAAGTTGCCGACACCCAGGTTCCTCGAGTCGGTCCCGTTCTGCTGGAACGAGCCGCGAAGCGTGTGCGCTTTGTTCAGCGCGTGGTCCACGCGCAGGTTGAAGTTCACGCGATCCGACGGACGCCGTACGGGCGCGGCGACCGACGAGCCCGGTACCGCGGCGAAGATGTTCGCCGAATCGTAGAGCGACGCGCCACCTGCGGACAGCGAGAACGACGTCCGGTCCTTCAAGAGTGTGCCGCTCAGATTCATGTTGTACTGCTGGGTCTGTTCGGGGCCTTTCGTCGGCTGGAATGCGTTGCGGGCGTTCAACGAACCATCGCGGAACGAGAAGTCCATCCCGCCGCGCATCGGGCCAAGCCCCGGCTGGGTAGAAATATCCACGAACGTGTGGCCGGCGCTGTGGTTCTCAGCCGCGAACATCGCCGCCGAGAAGCGGATCGATCGGATCTGCGATTTCGATGGCAGCTTGCCGCCGCGGAAGCCGTCCACGCGAAGCGTCGCGCCCGGACCGGCCATTTCCTTCAGGACCTTCTCCATCTCGTCGGGATCGTCGGGCAGCGCCTCGATCTGATCCCTCGACAACACATTGCTGAAGCGATCGCTTTTCGGATCCGACGCCGACGTAGCGGCGTCGCGGCCCACAGCGACGCTCTCCGCCACCCTTTCGATCGCCAGCGTGACGTCGCGCTTGTTATCTCCCGCGTGCACGCGGACGTCGTTGATCGTGCGACTCTCGAAGCCGGGGAAGCTCGCGCTGACGGTGTAGCGACCGGTCCGCAGATTCGTCGCGGTCGCGACTCCCTGGCCGTCTGACGTGAGGGCAGGTACCACGAAATCCTGCGTCGCGGGCTCTTCCCCCTTGACGATGACCGCGGCGTTCGGAATAACCGCGCCGCTGGGATCTTTCACGACGATCCGCAACGTGCCGGTCTGGCGTGCCTGGGCCTGTGCGGGGACGACGCCCGCCGCCACGATGGCGGCGAGCGCGAGCAACGCGGTGAAGGATTTCCTGGTGCGCATGATGGTTAGCTCTCGCCGGCGAACCGCTTCGGGTCCACCTTGGGGTTGACCTTGACCTTGCCGACCGACCATTCCTCGGTCGTCGTGCCCGCCATCGCCCGACGCATCTTGAAGGGGAACTTGATCCCTTCGACGTCGCGCCAATCCTCGAAGTAGATGGCGTAATCCACCAGCACCGGGGGCTGACGTTGCATCTCCTGGATCTGCTTCTCGACCTCCGCCTGCGCCTTCTTGCGTTCTTCTTCAGTCATCGGCCGCTCGTTCGGTTGCGTGACGACGTGACCGTGACCACCGGCCGCGGCGCCCGCCGGCACGGTCGACTTGCTCGACGTCACCGTGCGTGGCTGCGGTTCCTTGTAGGTGACCATGAGCGGCAGGTGCGTCTGCTCGTCGATGAAGAGGCGCGCCGCGAAGTTGTCGGCGTTCTTCACGTCGATCACGTATGCCTTGCCCTCCGGCGATTCCGCTTCGCCGAGGTACGCGTATTCCGCCTTGGCGGTGGGGTGAGCGTTCGCGAACCAGCCGAGCATCAGGCGCGACGCCTCGATGCGGCTGTTGCGCACCGCTGCCTTCGAGATCTGCTCGAGCTGTTCGGGCGTCGGCTTCTCACCCGAGCTGCCGCTCATCGCTCCCGGTCCGCCGATGCGGATCATCATTCCGCCGCCTGCCGACATCGTCGTCCCGTTCTGGATCTTCTGCAGCGGGCGATCGCCGTTGAAACCGGTCGCGCCGGCGCCGGCCATGATGACCATGCCTCCGCCGCTCGGCGTCTCGCTCCGCAGGTACTTGTCCGGAAGGTCGAGTACGATCTCGACGTCCGAAGCGATCTGCATGTTGTTGATGTTCCGCTCGACGGACGACTGGACGCTGAACGTCTTCAGCGCGTCGAGCTTGTTGCCGCCGATTACCTTGCGCGCCGCCGCGATGATCTCGGTGGCCTTGGCCGCTTCCTGAGCGAGGTAGGCAACCGGTTGTGCGAACGCGATGGCCGCCGCGGCTGTCACGGATCCGAGCACTCGATAATTCATCTGCAAACCCCTTCTCTCGTGAATGAGACGAGTCATCATCGCGAGATCGGCGGCGGAGATGGTTAAGGGCACGCAAAGAGTTTGTTAAGCACGTAAAACCTGCGGCTCCTCAGCAAAAGCATCGAAATCTGCGTGCTAGACTCGGCCCATGCGACGGCATTTCCGGCTGCCGATACCGGTGATCGCGGGAGCGCTCCTGGGATTGATTGCGCTCCTCGCGACCCTGCAGTACCAGTGGCTCGGACAGATCAGCGGCGCGGAACGCGATCGGATGAAGGCGACGCTGAACACCCGCGCCACGGCGTTCTCGCAGGATGTGGACCGCGAGCTGACCCGTGCCTACCTGATGTTCCAGCTCGACGCGATGCAGCCGGATCAGGGAACCGTCGCCGCGCTCATGGCGCGCTACGATCGCTGGCAGGCGACAGCGCGATTTCCCCGGATGCTCAAGGACGTGTACGTCGTGACCGTGCAGGACGGCCACGGTTCGAGCGTGCTGCAGCGGCTCAATGCGTCCACGCGGTTTCTCGAGCCGGCCGACTGGCCCGACGCGCTTGCTGATGTGAAGAAGGCGGTCGATCGGTCCGCCGTGACGGCGCCGCTCGCGCCCTCTCAGGTTCCTGCATCATTCGTCGTGAGACCGCCGATTTCCACGGTCTGGGCGTCCGTGCCGGCGCTCGTCATTCCCGCGCCGATGCTGATGCTCAGTCACATCGACATGCGTCAATCGGCGCGAGCGATGCCGATGCAGATGCCGTCAGGCTTTCGCTACTCGATCGTCGTGCTCGACGCCGACTACATGAAGAAGGAGATGCTGCCCGCTCTCGCGCAGCTGCACTTCCAGGGGACCGGCGATGGCTTCGATTACCAGCTCGCCGTCGTCCCCTCCACCGCGGGGGAGCCGCCGCTGTATCACTCGGTCCGCGAGTTCGCGCCTGCACCGGACGCAAATGTCGACGCGCACGTCGATTTCTTCCAGGTGCGTGTGAAAGATTTCGAACCGCTGGTTGCGGAGGTCACGCGTTTCACGACGTTCACCGCGATTCCACCCGGAGCGCAGGGGCGGCACACACAGGCGTTCGTCCGCCAGTCCATCACTGCGCCGCAGGGCAACGTCGCGATCACGTCCGCGCCGTTATCGATCGTCATGCAGAGCGGCCGGCGGGGTGAGTCATCTTCCGCGACGCAGCAGCGCATCGGCGCCATGCTGTCGGGGGCGGCCGCCTCGTTCGGCGCGCGGGCGGGCCAGCAGCCACAGGGACAGTGGCGACTGATGGTCAAGCATCCGTCGGGATCGCTCGAGCATGCCGTGAATACAGCGCGCCGCCGGAATCTCGTCATCAGCAGCTCGATTCTCGGCATCCTTGGTCTGAGCGTCGGCTTCCTCGTGCTTTCGACGCGACGCGCACACGATCTCGCGCGGCAGCAGCTCGAATTCGTCGCGACCGTTTCGCACGAGCTGCGGACGCCGCTTGCGGTGATTCGATCGGCCGGGGACAATCTCGCCGATGGTGTCGTGAACGACGAGGCTCGCATCCGGCAGTACGGAGAGCTCGTCCGCCGCGAAGGGCTGCGCCTGACGGATCTCGTCGAGCAGATCCTCGAGTTCGCGGGCATGCAATCAGGGCAGCGGACGCTGACGCCGACGCCCGTGGCGATTGGTGCGCTGCTGCGCGATGTGGCCACCGCTGAAGCGACGGCCGCGGCGGGCGTCGACATCGAACTTGCGATCGACGACAACCTGCCTGCCGTCGCGGGTGACGAATCCGCGCTGCGCCGCGTGTTCCAGAACCTGGTCGGAAACGCGATCAAGTACGGGGCTGACGCGCGGTGGATCGGCATCCGCGCCACCGCGTCAGGCGGAAGCGTCGACGTGAGTGTCAGCGATCGCGGCATCGGCATCGCCGCAGCGGACCAGGCGAAGATCTTCGATCCCTTCTACCGCGCGCCCGCGGTCGTTGCCGCACAGATCCAGGGCGCTGGTCTTGGTTTGAGTCTCGTCAAGCGGATCGTCGACGCGCACGCGGGACGGATTACGCTGACCAGCACGCCGGGTCAGGGCAGCACGTTTACGGTGACATTGCCCGTGCTTGGCGGAGACCCTGCGGAGCGCCAAAACGGCGTCGGCCATGCGGCGCCACAGCCTTCGTGACGCGAACGAGCGCAGCGAGTGAGCCACGCGAGCCGCCCGCCTTCGCGCCGGAGGCGCTTCGGCGCGTCCGCCGTAGCTTCAGCAGAGGCGGAAGCGGGGGATTCAGGGGCCCCCGCGAGCGAGCGTGCAGGGGGGGTCCGGCGGGGCGAACCCCCCGGCTAAGTAAGCCGTGAAGAGAATCCTGCTCATTGAGGACGAACCGGGGATCGTCCTGACGCTGACCGATCGCCTGTCCCGCGAGGGCTACAGCGTCGAGAATGCGCCGGACGGCGAGAGTGGTGTCGAGCGCGCCACGAACGACGCATTCGATCTCGTGTTGCTCGACCTGATGCTTCCGAGGATGAGCGGCTTCGACGTCTGTCGCGAGCTGCGCAAGCGCGGCATCGAAACACCCGTCATCATGCTGACCGCGCGCGGCCAGGTCGTCGACAAGGTCGTCGGCCTCAAGCTGGGCGCCGACGACTACGTCACGAAACCCTTCGAGATGGCGGAATTGCTCGCGCGCATCGAGGCGCAGCTGCGGCGTGCGCCCGCCACACCGCATCCCACCGAAGGCCACGCGTTTGGCGACATCCGCGTCGACTTCCGCAAGGCGGAAGCGACGAGGGACGGGCAGCCTATAGAGCTGTCGGCCCGCGAGTTCCAGCTGCTCCGCTACTTCCTCGAACATCGCGGCGCCACGCTGACCCGCGAGGAACTGCTCAACGAGGTCTGGGGCTATAACTCGATGCCATCGACGCGCACCGTTGACGTCCACGTCGCCTGGCTGCGTCAGAAGATCGAGCCGAATCCGCGTCACCCGCAATTCATCCTGACCGTCCACGGAATGGGGTATAAGTTCGCCGGGTGATCGTCGGGCTCGTCGCTGACACTCACGGCTTAGTCCGCCCCGAAATCTTCGGCGCACTCGAAGGCGTCGAACTGATCCTCCACGCGGGTGATGTCGGCGGACGCTCCGTGATTACGGAACTGTCGGCAATTGCGCCGGTGCGCGCCGTCTTCGGGAATACGGACGCATCGGGCGAGCCCGGCCTCGAAGCACAGCTACTGATGGAAATCGATCGGGTTTCGATCCACGTCAGCCACGGCCATGAAGTCGGTGGTAGTCCTACACCGGAAAAGCTGCTGGCGCGTTACACTGCCGACGTGATCGTGTTCGGCCACACGCACAAGCCGCTCGTCGAGCGCGCAGGCAAGCGCCTGGTCGTCAATCCAGGTGCGGCTGGACCCCGACGCTTCAATTTGAAACCAAGCGTTGCGAGAATGACCGTGAACGCCGCCGGGATAGAAGTGGAGATCGTGTGGTTCTAGTGTCCCGTCCCAGTGGTTCGCGACATAATTCCCGGGCGGGGCATCCCGCCTCGCGGCGTTGCTCCTCGCTCAGATACTCCCGGTATCCTCGCTCGTCGCGCCTTGCGATCCGGGCGCCGCGCCTGGGACTTATGCCACGATCCACTGGGACGGGACACTAGCCATCCCTGCATGATTAACGACGTCCATTGCCATTTCTTCTCGTCGCGGTTTCTCGAGCTGCTCGCCCCGGACGCTGGCGGCGCTGACGCCGTTGCGTCGCATCTCGAGTGGGAACCACCCGGCACGGCAACGGAGCTTGGCGACAGGTGGATCAGCGAGCTCGATCGCCACGGCGTCTCACGCGCGACGCTGATTGCAAGCATTCCGGGTGACGCCGCATCGGTCGCCGAGGCGGTCGCTCACCATCCGCATCGTTTCGTCGGGTTCTTCATGCACAACCCCGCGGCGCCGGCCGCGGACGCGGCGCTCGAGCGCGCGTTGAAGGATCTCAACCTTCGCGGCATCTGTCTGTTCCCCGCGATGCACGGCTATCGGCTCGACGACGACATCGTGGACCGAGTCTTCCGAGCCGCCTCGGCGCATCAGGCGGTCGTTTTTGCCCACTGCGGCGTCCTGACGGTCGGCGTGCGCAAGAAGCTTGGGCTTCCCAGCCGCTTCGACCTGCGCCTCGGGGATCCGCTCGCGCTTGCGCGCACGGCGCTCGGCTACCCGGACGTGCCGGTCATCATTCCGCACTTCGGCGCCGGCTACTTCCGCGAAGCGCTGATGGCCGCGGACCAGTGCCCGACGATTCACTTCGACACGTCCAGCTCCAACAGCTGGATTCGGTACCACCCGGGCCTCACGCTGCAATCTGTCTTCAAACAGGCGTTCGCCGTCGCCGGTCCGTCACGCATCCTGTTTGGCTCCGACTCGTCCTTCTTTCCGCGCGGCTGGCAGCGGCCGATTTACGAAGAGCAGGACCGCATCCTGCGCGCGATCGCCGCGAGAGACATTGACCGCGACGCCGTGCTCGCCGACAACTTCGATCGCCTGTTCCAGGACTAACCGCGGCCCGCGCTCGCGTGGCCTATAATTCCCGGCATGCGAAAGCTCCAGTTTCTGGTCGTGATATGCGCGGCTGGCATCGCGATGCTCTCGGCGGGGCCGCGGGCGCAGCGCGGCGGGACGGCGGCGGCGCCAGCTGCGGATCTCGTGCTCACCAACGGCCGCATTGTCACCGTGGGCGACGCGCGGCCGGAGGCAGAAGCGATTGCGATCACCAAGGATCGCATCCAGGCGCTCGGGACGGCAGCGGAAATCAAGGGGATGATCGGCCCCGCCACGCAGGTTATCGATCTGCAGGGGCAGCTCGCCATCCCGGGCTTCGTCGAGAGCCACGGCCACTTCACGGGGGTTGGCGGCGCGCAGCTCGAGCTGAACCTGATGAACGTGCAGTCGTGGGACGAAATCGTGCGGATGGTCGCGGACGCGGTGTCACGCGCGAAGCCCGGACAATGGATCTACGGCCGCGGATGGCACCAGGAGAAGTGGACCGCGAGACCGGTGCCGAATGTGGAAGGTTTCCCGACGCATGCATCCCTCGACAAGGTGTCGCCCGACAATCCCGTCCTCCTCGTGCACGCGAGCGGTCACGCAGCGTTCGTGAACGGCAAGGCGATGGAGCTTTCGGGCATCCGGCGCCCCACGGAAAGTCCCGCAGGTGGCGAAATCCTCCGCGACAAGAACGGTGATGCCACCGGTCTGCTGCGCGAGAGGGCGCAGGGGCTGATCAAGCGCGGCGCCGGCGAACCCACGCCAACCGGCGCCGATCGCGAGGCGCGCGCGCGCAAGGAGCTGGAGCTCGCGGCGCAGGAATCGTTGTCGAAGGGCATCACGACGTTCGAGGACGCAGGATCGCCGCTCGCCACGATCGACCTGATGAAGAAGATGGTCGATGAGGGGAAGATGGCCATCCGCCTGTGGGTGATGGTCCGGCAGGACAACGCGTCGATCGCGCCGAAGCTCGCGCAGTACCGGATGGTGGACTACGGCAACGGCTACCTCACCGTGCGGGCGATCAAGAAGGCGATCGACGGCGCGCTGGGCTCCCGCGGCGCGTGGCTGCTCGCGCCCTACGCCGACAAGCCGGAATCGACCGGGCTGCAGACGACGACGACGGCGGAGATCGAGGAGACCGCGAGACTCGCGATGGCCAATGGCTACCAGCTCGCGGTCCACGCGATCGGCGATCGCGCGAATCGCGAGACGCTCGACATCTTCGAGCGTGCGTTCAAGGCCAACCCTTCCAAAAAGGATCTGCGATGGCGCGTCGAGCACGCACAACACATCAGCGCCGCCGACATTCCGCGATTCGGCAGGATGGGCGTGATTGCGTCGATGCAGGGGATCCACTGCACGTCCGATGCCCCGTACGTGCTCGAGCGCCTCGGCCGCGCGCGCGCGCAGGAAGGGGCATACGTCTGGCAGAAGCTGATGAAATCTGGCGCGATCGTCGCGAACGGCACCGACGCGCCTGTCGAAGACGTCGATCCAATCGCGAACTACTACGCGAGCGTCAGCCGGAAGTTGAAGGACGGCTCTGTCTTCTTCCCCGATCAGCGGATGTCGCGGATGGAAGCGCTGAAGTCCTACACGATCAACGGGGCCTACGCCGGCTTCGAGGAACAGAACCGCGGCTCGCTGAAGCCCGGCAAGTACGCGGACATCACCGTGCTGTCGAAGGACATCCTGAAGGTTCCTGAGGACGAGATTCCGACGGCGAAGGTGTCGTACACGATCGTGGGCGGAAAGATCGCGTACAAGCGACAGTAGGCTTGCGCGCGAAGCCACGAAGACACGAGGACACCAAACCAAACCCTAAAATGGCTCAGTGCTTTGGTGCCTTTGTGCCTTCGAGTTAAGCCGTAGCGCTCGTGCTATCTAGCCCCCACGGGCCGGCCGCGCTGCGGCGCACCAGAGGTCTGCGGGACTTTGCGGCGATACTGATCGAAGAAGCGGTTGCACGCCTTGTGGAACCGATCCGAGAGCTGCCTGCCCGTTTCACCCGGCACCGGCACCAGGCGCGCGAACGAGGACTGCGCCTGCCGCACTTCCTCCGCCATCGTCCGCCACTTCGAGTCCTCGCCCGCGCGTCCGCCGATCGTGTTCGAGGCGAGCGCTTCGCGAAGGCGAGCGGCGAGATCCTGCGGGGAATCCTGCCGCGGTTCCGCGTCGGCGACGAGCGCCTCGATCCGCGAGACGAGCTTTTCCATGCGCTGCCGGCTGGCTTCCACATCGAGCTCCGTTCCGCGGAACGGTTCCGGGAACGACGTGAGCAGCCGCTCCATTGCGCTGACGAAACGCGCGCTCAGCGGATCGGCGCCTGAACGGACGGCCGTCGTGGACTGGTTCCATCGCGTCCGCAGCGAGCGGACTCTCTCCAGGAGGTCCGGTGCGGGCTCCGCGCCTTCGCCGGGGAACAGCCCCTCGAGCTCGGTGATGAGCGCCTCGCGATCCGCCTGCCGCGATTCGATCTCGATCTCGTCGCGCCGCTTGTACCGCTCGAAGAAGTGATCCGCGGCAGTGCGGAAGCGCTGCCACAACGCCTCGGATTTGCTGCGGCGAACGGGACCGACGTTCTTCCATTCCGCCTGCAGCCGGCGCATCTCCGACGCCGCCCTTTCCCATTCGCGCGACTCGGCGAGCTCCTCGGCGCGCGCACACAGCGCTTCCTTCTTCGCCTGGTTGGCGGACCAGACTTCCTTGCGCTGCGCGAGGTCCTCGTTCCTGCGCGTGAAGAACTTGTCGCACGCATCGCGGAACCGCTTCCAGACCACGCGCGTTTCCGGACGGGGAACCGGACCCGAGGCCTGCCATTCCGCCTGGAGCTTCTTCATCTCCTCGGCGGTCTTGATCCAGTCGGTGGAATCCGCGAGCGCCTCGGCGCGCTCGCACAGCGCGATCTTGATCTTGAGGTTGGCCTCCCGCTCGGCGGCGCGGGACGCGAAGAACTCGCGCGCCCTTGCCTGGATCGGATCGGCCGCCTGCCGGTAACGATGCCACAGTGTCTGCGCCTGCGCACGCGGCGCTTCGGCGGCCGTCTTCCAGCGCTCCTGGATGTCGTGCAGCTCGCGCGCGGCCTTTTCCATGTCCTCGGGCTTGTCGAGGTCGTACTTCTTGCTCAGCGCTTCCGCCTGCGCGATCAGCTCCTCCTGGACGGCGGCGTTGGCGAACCGCTTCCACTCGTCCATCTCGCGCAGTTCGTGCAGCTTGGGCGCGAGCGCCGCGAGGGCCGCCTTGAGCCGTTCGACGAGGTACTCGCGTTCGTGGTGCGGAATCGTCAGCGGCGTCTCGATGGTGGCGCGGAGATCGCGCGCCGCCTTGTCCGCTTCCTTCAGCGTGAGGTCTTCCGCCTCCGCGCGCTTGTGAACGCGCTCGATCAGCTGGTCGATGCGCTGGACCTGCTGGCGGAGCGCCTTTTCGGCGGCGGCCTTCTTCGCCTCCGCGCGATCGCGGATCGTGGTTTCCGCCGCCCTGTATCGCGACTGGACGGCCTCGTCCAGCGACTCGCTCTTGCCGCGCAGCGCGTTCCACTCGCGCGAGATCGAATCCCAGGCGTACGCCGGGCTGTCTTCCTGCGCGGCCAGCTGTTCGGCCTCGGCCGCGAGCTCCGCGAGGCGGGCGTTCGTCCTGGCGCTCTCCTGCAGGTTCTCGTATCTCGTCGTCGCGCGCCGGCACGCTTCGTCGAAGCGCGCCATGAATGCAGCGTGCGTCGCCGCTTCGGGATCCTCGGGCAGTCCCTCCCATTCAGAGCGCGCCTGGGCGAGGCGGTCCAGCGCGTCATCGCCGTGCAGCGCCTCGATCCGCTCGCAGAGCGACGCGCGAACGCCACGAGCGGCGGTGAGCTCGGCTGCGCGCCGTTCCTGTTCGGCGCGCTCCTGCGCTTCGCGTGCGAAGATCGCGCGCGCGGCGGAGGCGGCGGCATTGAAGCGCCCGCGGTCAGCGGCCGAGATGTCGTGCGTCGCGCTGTTTTCGATCTGCGTCCATTCGGATTCGGCTTTGCGCAGCTGGTCCTCGGCGCCCGGCACCGTCGTGGACGCGGCCAGCGCTTCCACGTGGGCGATGGCGTTTGCGACGCGCTGCTGGTGCGCTTCGAGGGCGGCCTTCTTCGCGGTCTCGGCATCGTCGATCGCCTGCACCATCGCGCGCGCCCGCTTGGCGACGGACTTGTGCTGCGCGCGATTCGCCAGGCCATCGAGCGTCTCGCGATCCGCCGGGACCAGCGCCACGGCGCGTTCGAGCGCGCTGACGCCGGCATCCTTGTGGTCGGTCTTTGCGGCGATGTTGAGCAGTTCGGCCGGGTCCTGAACCCGCTCCGCCGCGAGCGCCGCGGTCTTCGCGTCAGTCGCGCGCCGCGCGACGGAACTGAGAGATTTGATGTCGGTCAGCCGTTCGACGGCGGCCGTGCGGACGCTCTCAATCGGCGATGTCTTCGCAATCGTGGAAATCTGCTTCTGATCCGTCAGCGCCTCCAGGGCGCGGGTGGCCGCGTCCGCGTCGCTGCCTGCGGCGATAACTGCCAGACGTTCGATCACTTCCTCGCGGATCCCCGCGTCCGCATCCGCTGTCGCAATCGCGGCCAGTACCCCCACGTCCTCGATCCGCGCCGTCGCCGCGCGCCTCACCCGCACATCCAAGTCCTCGCGCGCGAGCGCCACGAGCACGGCGGCATCGTCTTCACTGACCGGGCCGGGCCCGAATTCCGCGACGGCCGCGGCGCGGACTTCCGGATCAGCAGACTTGTACTTGGGTTGGATCTTGAAGCGATCGAGGAAAGACATGGGGAGCCTTACTCAATTTGGAAATGTGGAAATTTGGAAATGTTAGATTTCCAATTTATCAATTTCCCAATTCTCAAATTGCAAACATTAGTTATGTTGATTCAGCCGTGAGCCAGTCGGCGATCTGCTCTCGCGTCCAGATGTGATCGTCGTTCAAGTGGACGAGCATCGGGGCGAGCGGCAATCGCTTCTTACATCCTTCATGGGGACAGCGTTTCGTGACCTCGTCGAGACAGCGGAACAGCCGCTCGAGATGATCAGGAACCAGCTTCCCGTGATCGCGCGGCAAGTGGTAGACGGCGTCGTACACCGCGCCGAGCGCGCACGATCCGCCCTTCTCATCGAAGTAACTGCCGAAGCACTGCGGACCGCGTGTCGAACCCGCGCGAATGTAATCGGCCAGTTCGCGCTGCTCGCTCTGGAGTTCCGTTACCATCGTTGCCCTCCGGCGAAGAACTTCAATTGTAGCGCAGCGTCATTGACGTGCGGAGCCGTCGCCTCTAACATCGATGATCCATTCGCTTGAATCGTTGCGCACAATCTTTTGGGCGCTGGCGCGCTTCCGAACAGTCGGTGTTCGGCAGCGGCCAGGGTCCGTCACCGGTCAACCGTGATGTCTATCTTCTTCGCTTTGCTTGGGTTCCTTCTCCAGGCGCCAGCCACGACGGCCCCGCCGCAGCCCGCCCCGGGGAACCCCGTGGTCGTGATCGAGACTTCCCTCGGGTCGATCACCGTCGAGCTATTCAAAGATCGCGCCCCCGTCTCCGTCGAGAATTTCCTGCAATATGTCAGGGACAAGCACTATGACGGGACGATCTGGCACCGTGTCGTTCCGGGATACGTAATTCAGGGTGGCGGATACACGCCGCAGATGGTGGAAAAGGGGACGCGCCCCCCTATCCAGAACGAGGCGACCAACGGCCTGAGCAACCGCCGCGGCACCGTCGCCATGGCGCGCCTGCGCTCGGCGCGCAGTGCCACCTCCCAGTTCTACGTCAACCTCGCCAACAACGCGGCCCTGGATCATCGCGGTTTCGCGCCGGACGACTTCGGCTACGCCGTGTTCGGCCGCGTGCTGCAGGGCATGGACGTCGTCGACAAGATCGGCAGCGTGAAGACCGGCACGCGAGACGGGATGGATGAAGTCCCGCTTGAACCAGTGCTCATCAAGAGCGTGACAGAAAAGAAGTCATGATAGAGAAGCTGTGAGCCGTCCGCTTCTCATCATTTTTCTCACCATTCTGGTCAACTTGATCGGCTTCGGGATCATCATCCCGCTGCTGCCGTTCTATGCCACCACCTTCGGCGCGTCACCGCTCGTCGTCGGGCTGCTGTTCGCGTCGTTTTCGCTCGCGCAGCTCGTCGCCTCGCCGTTGCTGGGCGCGTGGTCCGACAAGTGGGGCCGCAGGCCGATCCTGATCTTCAGCTTGATCGGGACCGTCATCAGTTTTGTGATGCTCGCCGTCGCCCAGAGCCTCGCAATGCTCTTCGCCGCCCGCATTGTGGATGGCCTTTCGGGAGGGAACATCACCACAGCGCGCGCGTACATCGGCGACATTGCGACGGAAGAGAATCGCGCGAAGTCATTCGGCATTCTCGGTGCAGCGTTCGGGCTTGGCTTCATCATCGGTCCCGCCCTTGGCGGCCTGTTCGCGCATATCAGCTACACCGCGCCGATATGGGCCGCGGCGGCAATCACGGTCGTTGCAACGCTGTTCGCCTGGTTCTGGCTGCCCGAGACGGTGCATCGCGTCAACGCCGTCTCCGGCTCCCCCTGGAAAGCGTTGCGCGAGTTGAGCGGCCGCCCCAGCCTGCGCCGGCTTTTCGCGATCGACTTCCTCTACTGGAGCTCGTTTGGCGTCTACCAGACGACGTTCGCGCTGTTCGGCGCGCATCGTTTCAGTTTCGACGCGACGCGGACCGGATACCTTCTGGCGACGTTCGGTTTCCTCGGAGTCATCGTGCAGGTCGTGCTCGTCGGCCCGATCGTCAAGCGACTCGGCGAGAAGCGGACGCTGATGATCGGACTGATTTTCGCCGCGATCGGGTGGGGTGGAAGCGCGATGACGCACTCGCTGCCCGTGTTCATCTTCATGCTCGTGCCCGGCGCGATCGGTATCGGCCTCTGCAACCCGTCGCTCGTATCGCTCGTGAGTGGTGCGGCGGGCAGGCACGAGCAGGGGCGCGTGCAGGGGGCGGCAGGCGCGCTCGAGAGCCTCGGACGAACGATCGGTCCTGTGTGGGGAAACGGCGCGCTGCAGTTCCTCGGCGAGGGAGCGGCATACGGATCGGCCGCGCTGGTGCTCCTGGCAACCGCCGCGCTCACGACCGGATACGAGCGTCCTGACTAGACCGCGACTGTCAGCGTCGCGGTCAGACCGCTCGCCACGCTGCCGCTGATGGTCGCAAGTTCCAGCGACGAGCCGTCGCTGAACACGTTGTCGGTCGCGAGCGACACCTGGGCCTGGTTCGCGATGCTCTGTTCGTACCCCGCGGTTGCATAAACGAGATCGTTCGTCGCTTTGGGCAGCGCGATCTGCGACGTGGCGATTTTATTCGCGACGCTCGTTGCCTGCGCGAGGCCCGGATACACCTCGAAGTGAATGTGCGGCCACCGGCCGGAGTAGCACGCGGGATAGATCGAGGTAAACGTCACCTTGCCGTTCGCATCCGTTTCCTGGATGCCGCGCAGGTAATTCTGCGTCTGCGCCCCCGCCGAATACAGCGAATACCGCCCCTGCCGATCGCAGTGCCACAGGTACACGGCCCGTCCCGCGAGCGCGGCGCACGTTGAGGCGGAGACAATGGTCAACGCGATCGTCAGCGGTACACCGTCCGCCGTTCCCGAAAGACCTGCGAAACTCGATCGGATGTCGCTTCGCACGACGCCTGATGCGGTGAGGACTGTGGGCCCGTTCGAGCCGTCGGCCGGATAAGGTCCCCCGGTCTCGTTGGGAATCTTGCTGCACGTACCGGCTGTTCCGGTTCCGCCAGTGGTCGTGTCGCTGCTCGGCGCGGTCGCCGTGCTTCCGCAGCCGAGGAGATTGAATGCGGCGACACCGCCGCCAAGCATCGCGGCGAGGCGAAGGAGCCCGCGTCGATCGATCGCCGCGCCCGTCGCGACAAGATCGCGCTGGAGTCCGCCGAAGTCGTCGTGATCGTCCCTGTGCTTCATCTCCAAAGCGTACGCGGCCGGTCATCCACGCCCGAATGAAAAAAATGTGGCAGCCGTTGAGCTGGTTCTGCCGCGCGAAGCGGCAGCGTTCACCGACTTCAGTTACACGACATGACCGCCTGCGCGTTGGCTGCACAGAATCCAAGGATTGGCGGGAGCAGCATGATCGCGTGAGCAACCAATCGATGCACCGGACCACGTGTCATCACACACCTCCGTGCAGGCAGGCCAGCTCCCAGCAAAAGCCGATGCCGCAACGGCCGCCACCTATTCCTCATGAACGGCATCTTCTCGACGTCAAGCCATCTGTTTCACACCATGGGCGTCGCGTGGCGAGATCGTCGAGCTGATCGACTAAACGGTCACGAGCGGAAGGCTGCGATAGCGTTTTCCTGTGAGTTTCGACAGCGCGTTGGCGACGGCTGGCGCGATCACGGGAACGGGGGGCTCGCCGCATCCACTGGGCTTGTCGGTGCTCGGGACGATATGGACGTCAACCGCCATCGGCGCATCGATCATGTAGGGCGGCGTGTGGGCGTCGAAGTTCCGCTGCTCCACTCGACCGTCCTTCAGCGTGATCGCGCCATGTGGTACGAGCTGCGACATACCGAAGGCGAGGCCTCCTTGACACTGACTTTCAATGGTCTGCGGATTGACGGCCATACCCAGAGCGACCGCGACCGTCGCGCGGTGGATCCGGGGACGCCCGTGTTCAATCGAGACATCCACGGCGCAGGCCACTCCGGTCTCGAACGACTCATGACACGCGATGCCAACAGCGTGATTGCTGCGAATCGAGTGGCGCCACCCGGCGCTCTTTTCTTCCATCAAGCCCAGCGCGGCGAGAAGTTTCGTGGCGTCAGACTTGAGGAGCTTACGGCGATAGGCGATCGGATCCATTCTGGCGCGAGTGGCCAGCTCGTCGATCAGCGTCTCCATCACGTACGCGGTGTGTGTATGACCGACTGAGCGCCACCACAGCACCGGCACATTCGTCGTGGGATGGTGCGCCGAGACGTGGAAGTTGGGAATGTCGTAGTGAGTGTCGGCTGCGCCTTCCACGGCCGTTGGATCAACGCCGTCCTTCTTTATGAGAGCGGCAAACGGGGTGCCGGCCACGATCGACTGGCCGACGATCACGTATCGCCACGCCGCGGGCATCCCATCCGCGCCGATACCGATCTCGACACGATGCTGCTGCATCGGGCGGTAATAGCCGCCCTGGACGTCGTCTTCCCGGGTCCAAATGAGCTTGACCGGCGTGCTGCGCAGCCGCTTCGCGATTTCAGCCGCCTCACGTTGCACATGAGAATCCGCAACGGCGCGTCTACCAAAGCCTCCGCCGGCCATCTCGGTATGAAAAGTGACTTGCCCGGGTTTGAGACCAAGGACCTCGGCGATCGCTGTCTGATCAACGCCCTGGAGCTGTGAGCCCGCCCAGACTTCGGCACGGTCGCCGTCGAATCGCACCGTGGTGTTCAACGGTTCCATCGGCATATGCGCCAGGTATGGAAACTCGTACTCGGCGACGATCCGATTGCCAGCGGCGATGCCATCGAGCGCCTTCGCGTCGCCATGGTCAGCGGCGACGTTTCCGGGAGTGCGCGCAAGCTTCCTGAACTCTTCCCGGAGTTGCGAACTATCCGCACGTGCCACCGCTGTGAGATCCCAATCGATCTGGAGCCGATCGCGCGCCTGCTTGGCCGTCCAGAACTTGTCTGCGACAACGGCTACCCCGGTCCCCTTGCGGATCGTGGGGATCTGAAAGATGTCGCTCACGCCGGGAATGCTTCGCGCCGCCTTGTCGTCGAGAGACCTCATCGATGCGCCAAAAACCGGCGGACGCGCCACGAGCGCGACCTTCATGCCGGGTAGATCGAGGTCGAGTCCGAACTTCTGCGAGCCGTCGCACTTGGGGCGACTGTCAACGCGGCGCACCTTCTTGCCCACGAGACGAAAATCTGCGGCACTCTTCAGTTGCACCGTCGCGGGCACGGGAAGGCGGCTGGCATCGGCGGCCAATTCTGCGTACGTTGCCTTTTGTCCGGATGGGCCATTGACGACGCTGGCGTCCGTACGGCATTGGTCAGCAGAAACCTTCCACCGGTCTACGGCGGCCGCGACCAGCATCGCGCGCGCACGGGCGCCCAGTTCGCGGTACTGCTGGAACGAAGTGGCGATCGATCCGGAGCCGCCTACCAGCTGAAGACCTCGAATCGGGTCGCGATACACGTCTGCGGCGGGCGCGAGCTCGGGAACGACGCGAGACCAGTCGGCGTCCATTTCGTCAGCGAGCAACATCGGCAGAGAGGTGTGGACGCCCTGGCCGAACTCGAGCCGGTTTACCTGGATGACGATCTTGCCGTCCGGCTGAATCCGGATGAACGCATCCGGTCGATAGATCTGCGGCTTGACCCCGGCGGGTTCCTGCGCCGTCGCCGGAAAATCGAGGTACAAAGCCACGACGAGTCCGCCGGCCGCCGTTGCGTAGGCGTGCAGAAATGTCCGGCGGCTGAGCAGCGTGCTGGTCCCAGAGCTGGTGGCGGAGTCCATCGTGCGCCTCCTTACCTGAGCTGCAACGAAGCGGCCTTGATCGCTTCGCGAATGCGGACGTAGGTGCCACAGCGGCAAATGTTGCCGCCCATCGACTCCTCGATGTTGCTGTCCGTCGGTTTGGGCGTCTGCTTCAGAAGCGCGATGGCGCTCATAATCTGGCCGCTTTGACAGTAGCCGCATTGAACGACGTCTGCGGCGACCCACGCATCCTGCACAACGCGACCGACGGGGTCCTGCGCCATCGCTTCAATGGTAACGACAGGTCGATCGCCGATCATCGATACGGGGACGACACACGACCGTGTGGCGACACCGCCCAGATGGACGGTGCACGCGCCGCACACGCTGATCCCACAACCGTACTTCGTCCCCGTCAGCTTCAAATCATCTCGCAACACCCACAGCAACGGGGTCGAAGGATCGGTATTCACATCGCGGCGCTGGCCATTCACGGTGAGCTGATATGTGGCCATGTCTGGTCTCCGTTTTACTTTTGCGGGCAGGGCGTTCGAGCTTCGACCCAGCGGCGAGTGGCCTCCACGAACTCTGCGTGCGAAAGCGGTGGAACGCTGCGGTGGCTTCCATCCAGCCGCTCGCCAGGCTGCCACGCCCAGAGTACGAGCGGCTCCTCCTCGTGATGCTTCAGGAGGCCAGGTCCGTCGAGGTTGTGGTTCTTCGAACGGTCGGTGATCGCCGCACAGATCGCTGCGCTCGACAGCGCATTGTCGTTGCGGTCCTGCCATGCCATCGACAGCGGCGCGAGGTGCCAGTTGTGTCCGCCGGGAACTCCGGTGCTGGCATTGGATTCCTGATGACACGTCGCACAGTTCAGGGCGGGGACACCTTTGCCTTCTGGACCGCGCACAACGTTGGCAAAGTGACGATGGCGATCGTCACCCTGCTGCGGGTAGTTCGTAGCGGTGTGGCAGTTGATGCACCGTGGATGCGTCAGAACGGAATATATCTGCTGCCAGGCGGCGAGGCCGTCGCCCTGTGACGCACGCGTCACCTCTCTTCCACTACTTGTCTCGTCCAGGGCTCTCGACGGGGGCACCCACGTTGGGAGTGCTGTAAAGATGAGAAGCGTTCCGATCGTGAAACTGCGCATTTCACAGCCTCTATCGCGTTCGAAGACGTCGAACGATCAGGGACGGTTCTTCTCCAGCTCTCGCTCCAGGCGCGTGACGAGATCGTCGAGCTGATCGACGACGGCGAGGACCGTATCCGGCTGTGCGAGGTCCACACCGGCCGTGCGCAGGAGCTCCAGCGGGTAGTCGCTGCCGCCCGCCCGCAGGAGATTCAGGAAACGATCGCGCGCCTGCGCAGACTCCTTGCCGCCGCCCGTGATCTGCTTCGCGATCTTCGCCGCGGATGCAAAGCACGTCGCGTACTGGTAGACGTAGTACGGCGAGTTGAAGAAGTGCGGGATGCGGGACCACGTGATCCCCGTATGGGGATTCAGATCGACGGCGTCGCCGTAGTAGTCCTTCAACAGCTGCGTGTAGATCTCCGTCAGGATCTCCGCCGTAATCGGCTGGTCCTGCTCGGTGAGCCGGTGCGCGCGGAGCTCGTAGTCGGCAAACAGCACCTGCGTGTAGAACGTGCCGGTGATGTTGTCGATCGCGTGCTGAAGGAGCACGATGCGCTCGATCGCATCTGTCGAGTGCGCGAGCATGTATTCGAGGAGCAGCGCCTCGCTCAGCGTGGATGGCACTTCCGCGACAAAGATCGTGTAGTCCGAGTAGATGAACGGCTGCGTCTCGTGCGACAGGATCGTGTGCATCGAGTGCCCCATCTCATGCGCCGTCGTGAACACGTCGTCCATCGTGTCGGTGTAATTCAGCAGCATGTACGGATGCACGCCGTAGACCGGAGCCGAGTACGCGCCCGAACGTTTCCCCTCGTTCTCGTACACGTCGATCCAGCGGCTCGCGAAGCCCTGGCGCATCAGCATCTGGTAATCGGGCCCCACCGGCGCAACGGCCTCGACGATCCAGTCGAGCACTTCTTCGTAGTTGTATTTCTTATCGAATGTGACGAGCGGGATGGCGAAGTCGTAGACGTGGTACGACGGGACCTTGAGCATGCGCCGCCGCAGCTGGTGATAGCGCCGCAGCGGCCCGACGCCGGCGCGAGTCGTCTCGATCAGGTTCTCGACGACGGAGGTTGGGATGTTGTCGCCGTGGAGCGCGGCCTCGAGCGTGCTCTTGTAGCCGCGCGCGCGCGCCTGGAACCAGTCCTTCTGGCAGACGGCGTTGTAGAGCGTCGCGTACGTGTTCAGCGATGACTTATACGTCTCGTGCAGCGCCGTGAACGCCTTCTCACGATCCGCCTGCTCGTGGCGCGTGGCCAGGATCGCGCGGTACTGCCCGTACGAGACCGTCACTTCCTCGCCGTTCGACAGCGTGACCTTGGGAAACTTCGCGTCGGCGGTCGACAGCGCCCAGTAGGCATCGTTCGGCGATGAGGAGAGGCGGCTCGCAAGCGACATCAGCCGTTCGCCGGCCTCGTCGAGGACGTGTTCCTGCTGGCGGTAGAGATTCTCGATCGCGAACCGGTAGACGCCGAGCGCGCTCTCGCGCTGCATCCACTCTCGAACGATGGCGAGTGGGATCTGCAGCAGCTCGGGACTGAACCAGGACTCCGCCTGCTTCCATTTCGCAAACAGGATCTGCACCTGCTGCCGGCGCGCGTTGACCGTGTTGTCGCGCTGGTCCTCGTCGTACTGAAGCGACGGGTAATACCAGACGCGATAGGCGAGCTGCCCCAGCTCCTCGGACAGACGAAACGCGGTCAGCAGTTGTTCGGGTCCGCGCGCGAGCGTACCCTTGAGCGTCGCATACTGATCGACGCCCGCCTCGAGCTTCTTGTACCCGGCGTCCCACGCGTCCCAGCTGTCGAAGATATCTGTGACATTCCACTTGAAGCGGTCGGGGATCTCGGGACGATTGCGGCTGCGTGCGGTCGGGGTTGCCATCTGGGGAACCATCTCGTGATTCTACTCACCTTTCACTATGATTCGCGCCGGAGGTTCGATGGCACGCACGCAGACGGGGTTGGCCGGGCGCCTCGCGCAGTTCTCGTCGTGGGCGACGACCATGACGGGAAGCACCATGGGGTTCACGCTCGCGGCGCTGATGATTCTGATCTGGCTCATGACGGGTCCGTCGTTCGGATTCTCGGATACCTGGCAGCTGGTGATGAACACCGTGACCTCGATCATCACGTTCCTGATGGTGTTCCTGATCCAGCGTTCGCAGAACAAGGAGTCGCGCGCGGTGCAGCTCAAGCTGAACGAGCTGGTCGCCGCGATGGAAGGGGCCAGCAACCGGCTCATCGACGTCGAAGATCTGTCTGAGCACGAGCTGGAAGTGCTGCACGAGTTCTATCGACACCTCGTGGTGATGGCGAAGAAGGACCGTGCGCTCGGCGAGTCTCACTCCCTGGACGAAGCGGAGGCGCGCCACTCGCGGAAGCGCAGGTTACTCCCGAGCGATGCCAAGAAGGAAGGATGACGCCGCGTCGAAGATGCCGGCGAGCACTTCGTCCTGCTTCCGCCCGGCGATCTTCACTCGTATCTTGAAGGAATGGTCGCCGTCGACGACCTCGAAGAGCGTGGCGCGCGGATTGAGGAGGGGCAGCAGATCGCGGATCTCCTGCGCCGTTCCGAATTGATCACGCGATCCCTGAACGAACAGCATCGGCTCGCGGATCGCCGGCAGGTGCTTGTCTCGCCGCTGCTCGGGTCTGCCCGGCGGATGGAGCGGGTAGCCGAGGAAGAGCAGCCCGCGGATTCCCTCGATCCCTTGCGCGGCGACGTGTGACGCGATTCGTCCTCCCATCGACTTCCCGCCGATGAAGAGCGGCAGCCTGGCGAACGCGCGATCCGCACGCGCCGCGGCGATCGCCGCGCGCCACGCTGTCTCGAGCACCGGAGCTTTGTCCGGGACCTTTCGTCCCTCGGCGACATACGGAAAATCAAACGTCGCCGTCGTGATTCCGCGGGCGGCGAACGCGTGCCCCGCCTCGATCATGAAGCGGCTCGTTTGTCCCGCGCCGGCGCCGTGCGCGAGCACCAGACCGGCCCCCGTAAACGACGTCGTTTCGCTGCGGTAGACTGTCAGCATTCGGAGACGCATGATGACATGCAGCAGAGCGTTCGGGCCAGTCGTGATTGCGGTGATAACGATCGGGGCATCGGGCCTTCGCGCCCAGCAGCCCACTGCGCAACCGATGGCGAGTCGCTCCGGCATCGATCTCAACGCGCTCGACCGCTCGGCGAATCCCTGCGACGACTTTTACAAGTTCGCCTGCGGCGGCTGGTTGGCGGCGCATCCGCCGCCGCCGGATCAACCGCGCTATGGTCGTTTCGAAGAGCTGCAGAACCGCAACAACGAAATCCTCAAGGACATTCTCGAGAACGCGGCGACGCCGGAAGGCGCGACCTCGCCCGAATTGAAGAAAGTCGGCGACTACTACGCGAGCTGCATGGCGGAATCCGCAATCGACGCGAAGGGGCGGGCGCCGCTGCTGCCGGACCTGCGCCGCGTCGATGCTCTCACGGCGAAAACCGAGATTCCCGGCGTTGTCGGCCACATGCACACTGTCGGCATGTCCGGTTTCTTCGGCTTCGGCGCCGCTCCTGATTTCAAGGACGCGACGCAGTACATGCTCATTGTCGGCCAGGGCGGCCTCGGCCTTCCCGATCGGGACCACTACCTCAAGACCGACGCCAACTCAGTGAAGCTCCGAGAACAGTACGAGCAGCACGTCGCGAAGATGCTGCAGCTTGGCGGCAGCACGCCGGCCGCGGCCGCCGCAGGCGCGAAAGCGGTGATGAAGATCGAGACGGCGCTCGCGCAGAAGGCGCTCGACCGCGTATCGCAGCGCAACCCGACGAACATCTACCACAAGATGTCGCGCGACGACGTCAAGAAGCTGACGCCCAACTTCAACATGTCGCAGTATTTCGAGCGCGCGGAAGCGCCTCCGGGGGACAGCGCCAACGTCACCGAGCCGGAGTTCCTCAAGGCCGTGGACCAGGTGATCGCCGATACGCCCCTTCCGGATCTCAAGACCTACATGCGCTGGCACGTGATCCATTCGAACGCGCCGATGCTGCCGAAGCGGTTCGTGGACGAGAACTTCGCGTTCTACGGCAAGGCGCTCACGGGCGCCGCGGAGCAGCGGCCGCGCTGGAAGCGTTGTGTCGACGCCACTGACGGCGACCTCGGCGAGGCGCTTGGGAAGATTTACGTCGACCGCACGTTCGGCAGCGAGGGTAAAACGCGTACGGTCGCGATGGTCGAAGCGATCGAGGCCGCGCTGTCGCGCGACATCAACGAGATCACGTGGATGTCCGACGAGACGAAGAAAGCGGCGGAAGTGAAGCTGCGCGCCGTCGCCAACAAAGTCGGTTACCCCGATCGGTGGCGCGACTACTCATCGCTTCGCATCGTCCGCGGCGACGCGTACGGGAATTCGCAGCGTGCCAACGCGTTTGCCTACCGCCGACAAATGGCGAAAATCGGCAAGCCCGTGGACAAGACGGAATGGCTGATGACGCCGCCGACCGTCAACGCGTATTACAACCCGTTCGAGAACAACATCAACTTCCCGGCAGGAATCCTCCAGCCGCCGTTCTTCAATCGCGCGGCGGACGAGGCGGTCAACTTCGGCGCGGCGGGCTCCGTCGTCGGTCACGAGCTCACCCATGGGTTTGACGACCAGGGGCGCCGTTTCGACGCGCAGGGAAACATGCGCGAGTGGTGGACGCCGGCCGACGCGAAGACGTTCGAAGAGCGTGCCGCCTGCATCGACAAGCAATACAGCGGCTACACGGCGGTCGACGACGTGAAGTTGAACGGCAAGCTGACTCTGGGCGAGAACGTGGCCGACAACGGCGGGATGCGGCTCGCGTGGATGGCGCTGATGGAGCTGCTGAAGACGAACGCTCTGGGAACCGTTGACGGGTTTACGCCGGAGCAGCGGTTCTTTGTGGGTTGGGCGCAGATGTGGTGCGAGAACCGCAGCGACGAGATCGCGCGGCTGCACGCCCAGACCAACCCGCATTCGCCCGGTCAATACCGGACGAACGGGGTCGTATCGAACATGCCGGAATTCGCCGCGGCATTCAGCTGCCCGGCGACCGCGAAGATGGTGCAGCAGCCGGTCTGCCGCGTGTGGTGATCTACTTCTTCGACGCTTCCGATTCCTGGTGGAAGGCCACGAGCCACTTGTCGCCCTTCTTCGTCCAGACCGACGACGCGTAGACCGGCGAAGGTAGCGGCTGCCCCTGGAACGTACCGGCGCCCGTCCACTTGTAGGTGACGATCGCGGTGTTGTTGTCGATCCAGCTGACCTTCTCGTCGGCGATTTCCCAGCTCGTCACCTTGTACTGATCGAGCATGGGAACGAAGTCGCTGACCTTCATGAAGCCGTTGCCGTCCGCCGACCAGGCGTTCGGCGCGACCAGCGCCGTGAAGGCCGCCTTGTCTCCCTTGGCCACCGCGTCATTGATCTTGCGTTCATTCGCGATCAGCGCCTTGTCGAGTGTGTTGGCGGTGGACATCTGACGCTCGGGCATCGCCTGCGCGGTCTGTTCATTCACATCCTGGGCCGACGCCGCGCCGCACGTGAGCGCCAGCATGGCCAGGGTCCATACGACTTTCTTCATTCCGCTTCCTCCGGATTTGTCCCAGTTTACCGCAGTCGCGCGTCCTATTTCGTCCCCGCGCCGAGGACCTCCTTCAGCTTGGCATCGAACAGCGCGTAGGGCAGTGCGCCGACGAGGATCGGGCCTTCCACCGCAGCCGCCGTCGTCCGTCCCATGACGAACGTCGGGGTCCCGCCGACACCGAGCTTCGCTCCCTCCTGCATCTCGGCCTGGATCTCCGCGTCGAACTTCGTCGACGCCGAGCAGGTCGCGAACGGCTTCGCGTCCAGCTTCAGATCGGATGCCGTCTTCGTGATGTATTCGGGCGTGAGCATGTTGGCGTTGCGCATCAGGGTCATGCGCATCTCCCAGAACTTGCCCTGTTCGCCGGCGCAGCGCGCGGCGCGCGCGGCGGGCATCGCCTGTGCGTGGAAGTCGAGGGGAAAGTCGCGGCTGATGTAACGGAGTTTCCCGGTGTCGATCCAGTTCTTCTTGATCTCGTCGAACGACGTCAGCATGAACTGCCGGCAGAACGGGCACTGGAGATCCGTGAACTCCACCATCGTCAACGGCGCGTCGGGGCGGCCCATGACGTAGCCCTTCAGGTTCGTCACCTTCGCGCTCGTTGGCTGCGGCGGCGCCGCCGGCTGTTGCTGCTGCGGCGTCGTCAGGCGCTCGAGCAGCATGCGGATGGCCCGCAGCTCGCGGAGCATTTCGTCGTTCTGCTGCTGGATCGTGAGCGGCGCCGCGGAGGGCGCGGCGGGGGCCTGGGTCTGGGCGAACGACGTGGCGGACGCGAGCACGGCCGCGGTCAATGCCGCGAAGAGTCGCGGGGATTTCATGATGCGTGCTTCCTGCTGAAAAAGAAAGGTCTCGGCCGGTGTGACCGGGCGGACCATTATATCCCGTTCCTTGCAAGTGACGGTCAGCGTTTGACTTGTCGCTGGACAAGCAGGCATCAATGCATATAGATTTATAGATGTCATGCAGGCAGGATCCGCGCTCTTTCGTCTTCTCGGCGACGACGCGCGTCTCCGCATCCTGCGGTTGCTGGACGCGGAGCGGCTGAACGTCACTGAACTGACGTCAATCCTGGGAATCGCGCAATCCGGGGTATCGCGACATCTAGGTCTGCTCAAGGATGCGCGGCTGGTAGAGGAGCGGCGGGACGGCGGCTTTACGTATTTCCAGCTCGCGCCGGGCGTGCAGTCAGACGAAAACGGATTCGGCCCGGTCTGGCCGCTGCTGCGGGCGCAGTTCGATGCGGCCGCTGCGACAGCCGAAGGACGCGCCGACGCCGCGCGGCTCGAAGAAGTCCGCCGCGTCCGCAAGGAGAATTTCGACGAGCACGGCGCTGCGGCCGAACGTGGCCAGATTGTTCCGGGCCGCAGCTGGGCGGCGTGGGCGCGCGCGCTCGGCCACCTGCTGCCGGAGCTGGAGATCGCGGACCTCGGGTGCGGCGAGGGGTACCTCACGATCGAAGCCAGCCGCTTCGCGAAGCGAGTGATTGCGATCGATCGTTCCGAGGCCGTGCTCGAGAAGGCGCGGGAGAGCGCGAAACGCCGGCGCGTGAAGAACGTGGAGTGGAAGCGCGGCGACATCGAGAAGCTGCCGTTGAAGGATGCGATCGTTGACGTCGCGCTGCTCTCGCAGGCGCTGCATCACGCTGCGAATCCGGCGAAAGCGCTTTCCGAGGCGGCGCGCATCGTGCGTCCCGGCGGCCGCGTACTGTTGCTGGAGCTGCGCCGGCACGAAGAACAGTGGGTGCGCGAGCGGCTCGGCGACAAGTGGCTCGGCTTCGAAGACGACCAGCTCCGGGCGCTCATGGAAGACGCCGGCCTGGCCGGCGTCAAAATCACGGTCGGCGCGCGCCGCCAGCGCGATCCGTTCACAGTACTCATCGCCTCGGGCGTTAAAACAGCCGACGGCGGAGCGCACAGCACGAAGACCACAAAGGTCACCAAGACCGCGAAGAGATATTGATGATGCTGGATAAGAGCCTGCCGACATCGGACATCGGACATCGGACATCGGCTGCGAGCGCGCTCGTTCGTGCGCTCGCGGAGCGCATCCTCATCCTGGACGGCGCGATGGGGACCATGATCCAGCGGCACAAGCTGACGGAAGCGGATTTCCGCGGCGAGCGCTTCAAGGATCATCCGAAGGATCTGAGGGGAAACAACGATCTCCTGATCCTCACGCGTCCCGACGTGATCAGCGAGATCCACGGGCAGTATCTCGCGGCCGGCGCGGACATCATCGAGACGAACACGTTCAGCAGCACGACGGTCGCGCAGGCGGACTACCAGCTCGAGCACATTGCGTACGAGCTGAACGTCGAAGGAGCGCGGCTGGCAAAGGCCGCCTGTGCGGAGTGGACCGCGAAGACGCCGGATCGGCCGCGCTACGTCGCGGGGTCGATCGGGCCGACGAACCGGACGTTGTCGATCTCCCCCGACGTGAACAATCCCGCGTTTCGCGCCATCAGGTTCGACGAGCTGCGCGAGGCTTATGAAGAGCAGGTCCGCGGCCTCATCGACGGCGGTGCCGATCTCATCCTGCTCGAGACGATCTTCGACACGCTCAACGCCAAGGCGGGGATCGTCGCCATCGAGAACGTCTTCGCGGAAAAGGGTCTTCGGCTGCCGCTGATGATCTCGTTTACGATCACGGACAAGAGCGGCCGCACGCTGTCGGGACAGACGCTCGAGGCGTTCTACACGAGCGTGCGCCACGCGAAGCCGTTCAGCATCGGCATCAACTGCGCGCTTGGCGCGCGCGATATGCGCCCGTACCTCGCCGACCTCGCGAAGATCGCCGAGTGCTACGTCACGAGCTATCCGAACGCCGGTTTGCCAAACGCCTTCGGCGCCTACGACGAGCTCCCGGACGAGACCGCCGAGCTCGTAAAGGACTTCGCCACCAGCGGCTTCGTCAACATCGTCGGCGGCTGCTGCGGCACGACTCCGGACCACATCGCTGCGATTGCCGGGGCTGTCGCTGGTATTCCACCCCGCCGCGTCAAGTCAGGCACATCGGCCATCGGTCATCGGACATCGGACGGTGAAGCAAGCTATACGCAGCTATCCGGCTTGGAGCCTCTAGTCATCCGACCGGACTCGAATTTCCAGATGATCGGCGAGCGGACGAACGTGACCGGCTCGGCGCGATTCGCTCGCCTCGTGAAGTCCGGCAACTGGGCCGAGGCCGCGCAGGTGGCGCTGGACCAGGTCCGCGGCGGCGCGAACATCATCGACGTCAACATGGACGAAGGCATGCTCGACTCCGAGCAGGCCATGACGACGTTTCTCAACTACATCGCGACCGAGCCCGAGATCGCGCGCGTCCCCGTGATGATCGACAGCTCGAAATGGTCGGTTCTCCAGGCGGGACTGAAGTGCATCCAGGGCAAAGGGGTCGTCAACTCGATCAGCCTCAAGGAAGGGGAGGCGGATTTCCTCGAGAAGGCGCGTGTCATCCAGCACTACGGCGCGGCAGTCGTGGTGATGGCGTTCGACCAGGCCGGGCAGGCGGACACGATCGATCGGAAGGTCCAGATCTGCCGGCGCGCGTACAAGCTGCTCACCGAGCAGGCGGGCTTCGATCCGGCCGACATCATCTTCGATCCGAACATCCTCGCGATCGCGACCGGGCTCGAAGAGCACAACGCCTACGCAGTGAACTACATCGAGGCCACGCGCATCATCAAGGCGACGTGTCCCGCCGCGAAGATCAGCGGCGGCGTCAGCAATCTGTCGTTCTCGTTCCGCGGCAACGATCCCGTCCGTGAAGCCATGCACTCGGCCTTCCTGTTCCATGCCATCAAAGCCGGCATGGACATGGGCATCGTCAACGCCGGGCAGCTCGTCGTCTACGAAGACATCCCGGAGGATCTCCTCGAGCACGTCGAGGACGTGATTTTCAACCGGCGTCCCGACGCGACCGACCGCCTCGTTCTTTTCGCCGAGACGGTCAAGGGCACCGTGACCGAACGGCAGTCGAATCTCGCGTGGCGCAGCGGAACGGTGGAAGAGCGGCTCGCGTACGCGCTCGTGCATGGTTCGGTGGAATTCATCGACCAGGACGCGGAAGAAGCGCGCCAGAAGTATCCGCGGCCGCTCGACATCATCGAGGGGCCGCTGATGGACGGCATGAAGATCGTCGGCGACCTCTTCGGCTCGGGGAAGATGTTTCTTCCGCAGGTGGTGAAGAGCGCACGCGCGATGAAGAAGGCGGTCGCGTATCTCGAGCCATTCATGGAGAAGGAGAAAGCCGCACGTCTCGCCGCGAATCCCTCTGGCGGCGGTGCGCAGGGGCGCATCGTGATGGCGACCGTCAAGGGTGACGTCCACGACATCGGCAAAAACATCGTCGGCGTCGTCCTGGGCTGCAACAACTACGAAGTAATCGACCTCGGCGTGATGGTGCCGGCCGTGAAGATCCTCGAGACGGCGATCGAGAAGAAAGCGGACATGATCGGCCTGAGCGGCCTGATCACGCCGTCGCTGGACGAGATGGTCAGCGTGGCGCGCGAGATGGAGCGGCGGAAGATGACGATACCGCTGCTGATCGGCGGTGCGACGACGAGCCGGCAGCACACGGCGGTCAAGATCGCGCCGGAGTTTTCACGGTCCACCGTACACGTGCTCGACGCGTCGCGCGTGGTCGACGTGGTCTCGTCGTTAATGAGCAAGGAACGGAGTGGCGCGTTCGAGCAGCGCAACCGCGAGGCGCAGGAAGAGATCCGCGAAAAGTACAAGGCGCGGACGGAGAAACCGCTGCTGTCCTACGAACGGGCGCGCGCGAACCGCCTCAAGTACGACTGGGACGAACACGAAACCGCGACTCCCGCCTTCGTCGGCCGGCGGTTCGTCGACGACGTGACGCTGGAGGAGATTGCGAAGTACATCGACTGGACGTATTTCTTCTCGGCGTGGGAGCTGAAGGGGCGCTTTCCGGCGATTCTCGAGCATCCGCAGTACGGCGAGGCCGCGCGCGATCTTTACGTGAGCGCGCAGAAGCTGCTGAAGCAGATCATGGACGGCAAGCTGATTCGCGCGCGCGGCGTCTACGCATTCTGGCCCGCGGTTGCGGACGGCGACGACATCGTCGCATACAAGGACGAGGATCGCCGCGAAGTGCTCGCGCGATTTCCGATGCTGCGCCAGCAGGAGGCGCAGCCGGACGACCGCGCCAACCTGTCGCTCGCCGATTACATCGCGCCGGCGGGCAGCGGCATTCCGGACTACGTCGGCATGTTCGCCGTCACCGCTGGCATCGGCGCCGGCGAGCTCGTGAAGCGCTTCGAGGCGGACCACGACGACTACAGCGCGATCATGGTGAGGGCGCTGGCGGATCGCCTCGCCGAGGCGTTCGCGACGTATCTGCACGCGCGCGTGCGCGACGACTGGGGGCACCCGGATCCGGCGACGATCGCTCCCGACGATCTCCACCACGAGAAGCACCGCGGCATCCGTCCCGCCCC
>DASPXV010000138.1:0-14359 GCA_035637115.1 Vicinamibacterales bacterium | reverse complement strand
GATTCGCGGTGCCTCCGACGCGAGCTTCTGGCGCGCAAGGCGTGCGGCCACGCCCATGCCCGCGATGCCAGGCACGTTCTCCGTGCCGCCGCGGCGATTTCGCTCGTGCTTTCCTCCCGTCATCGTCGACACGACGCGCGTGCCGCGACGGATCCAGAGTGCGCCCGCTCCCTTGGGACCATTGAACTTGTGCGCGGACAGCGCGAGCAGATCGATGTCGAGTGAGCGGACGTTCACCGGAATCTTCGCGACGGACTGCACGGCGTCGGTGTGAAACGCCGCACCGAACTCGTGCGCGATCGCGGCGAGATCGGCGATGGGCTGGATCGTGCCGATCTCATTGTTCGCGTGCATCACAGAGACGATTGCCGTCTCGCGCGTGATCGCGGAAGCAAGAGTGGACGGCGACACGATCCCAGTCGCGTCGATTGGCAGCAGGGTGAACGTCCAGCCATGCTTCGAAAGTGCCTTGACTGTGTTGAGCACGGCCTCGTGCTCGATGCTGCTGGTGATGATGTGACGGCGGCCGCCAGGCGCGAGCGCCTCGGCCGCGCCGCGCAGCGCGAGATTGTCCGACTCCGTGCCACCGCTCGTGAAAACGACCTCCGTCGGCTCCGCACCGATGAGTTCGGCGACGGCGCTGCGCGCCTCGTCGATGACGGCCTTCGCGCGCTGGCCGAAGTGATGCACGCTCGAGGCATTGCCGAAGTCATCCGCGAGCGCGCGTGCGACCGCGTCGATGACCGCCGGGTCAGGAGGGGTAGTCGCGTTATGGTCGAAGTAGGCTCGCACGGTCAATTTCCCAATTTTCCAATTACTCGATTTACAAATTGTACCATCCACCGTAAGTCTCAGCAGTAAAAGGACTAGACAGGGTCCAAACGCCGTGCGTATACTGACCAGAATCTGCTGCCCCAGCGAGTCAAACCGGGATACCCTGCGAAAAAGAGGCCTCGGACAGGTGGAGAGTGTGCCATGTGGAAACGGGATGACGCGGTAAAGCCGACGCCGCCAGGCGGGACCCCTGGGGGATCGCCTTCGAACATTCAGACAAACCAGAACGTTAACCCCGCGCCGGCCGCAGAGCCAGTGCGCAGCAGCGACTCGCTTCGCGGATTGGAGAAGGGGCCCGTGAATATCGGTAAATCAGTCGTCATTAAAGGCGAATTGACCGGCAGCGAGGACCTCACCATCGAGGGGCATGTCGAAGGCAAGATCGAATTGCGCCAGAACATCCTGACCATCGGCCCCAACGGGCGGATCAAGGCGCAGGTGTTCGCGAAGTCGGTCATCATTCTCGGCGAGGTCACGGGCAACGTGACCGCGAGCGAGAAAGTGGACCTGCGCGACAACGGTTCGGTCGATGGCGACATCGCGGCGCCGCGCGTGGCGATTGCCGAGGGGGCGCATTTCCGCGGCAGCATCGACATGCAGCGCGCGGGAGGGGCCAAGCCGGAGGCGAAGGGCGCGGCTGCCGCAGCGCCGGCCGCTGCATCCGCGTCGCAGCCGGCCGCGCAACAGGCGTCGCAGCCCGCGGCAGCCGGACAGCGCTAGCTTTTAGTTCTGGAGTTCTGACGTTCTGAAGTTCTGAAGTTCGAACTCCAGAACATCAGAACACCAGAACTTCAGAACTTCCGTGGCCCTTTCCGACCTGCTGAAATTCGGCGGCAAACGTCCCGGCGAGCCGGCGCCTGCTGACGCGCGGGCCGATGCCCCTGTACCTAAAGGACCCGAGCCGGTCATTCCTTCGAAGGCGCTGTCCAAGTTCATCGGCGCGCTCTCGAACAGGGAAGCGCCCGTCCTCATCGACTTTGGTCCGGTGATCGGCACGAACGTCGCCTTCTTCGGCGAGCGTCTCGGATGCAAGTTGTTCATCGAAGATCTCGCGACCGAAGTCGACAGGCACACCCGCGCGCGAACGCGCGAGAAGCTGGCGGACACGCTCGCCGGCCGCTTCACGCAGGCGGACGGGACCGTGGACGGCGTTCTGTGCTGGGACATCTTCGACTTCCTCGACCCTCCGGCTGCGAAGCGGCTCGCGCGCGAGATCGTCCGCGTGCTGCGTCCAGGTGGCGCGGTGATGGGTTTCTTCTGCACCAAGGCGGTCGATCGCTCGCCGTTCACCAAATACGAGATCATCGAAGAGTCCTCGTCGCTCCGGCACCGCCACCATCCGGGCACCGGCGGGCCGAAGTTCGTGCTGCAGAACCGCGACATCATCAAGATGTTCGAGGGGCTGTTCGTCTCGGAGTCCTTCCTCCTCAAGAGCAACACGCGCGAAATCCTGCTGCGGAAGCGAGCGTGACGTGCGTCCCGTCATCGCGCTGCTGACCGACTTCGGTTCACAGGATCACTACGCGGGGACGATGAAGGGCGTGATCCTGGGGATTTGCCCGGACGCGACGCTGGTCGACATCACGCATGACATCCCCCCGCACGACGTCATGGCGGGGGCGCTGGAGCTCGCGGCCGCCTACAGGTACTTTCCGGCTGGAACGATCTTCGTTGCGGTGGTCGATCCAGGCGTCGGCTCCGCGCGCCGCGGCGTGGCGGCGGATACGGGGGACTACCGCTTCGTCGCACCCGACAACGGCGTGCTCACGCAGGTACTGCGCGAGAGTCCCGCGAAGAAGATCGTGGAGCTGACCGAGCGCCGCTATGCCCGTCCGACGGTCAGCCGCACGTTCGAGGGGCGCGATCGTTTTGCGCCGGCCGCCGGATGGCTCGCCAAAGGAACGCTGCTGCCCGCGCTCGGCCGTCCCGTGGCCGACATCCAGAAGCTGGACATCCCCCTGCCCGAGTCGGACGCCGACACCGTCCGCGGCGTCATCGTCCGCGTGGATCGGTTCGGCAACCTCGTAACGAACATCGATCGTAAATCAGTCGAACGTCTCGGCCAGGGCAGCGCCATCACCATCGACGCCGCCGGCCAGCGCATCGAGCGCCTGGTCGCGACGTACGCGGAACTTTCTCCTACCGGCGTCGGCGCGCTCTTCGGCGGCACCGACCACCTCGAACTCGCGGCCCCTTCCTCCAGCGCTGCCGACCGTCTTGGCCTCACCCGCGGCGCCGTCGTTACCGTCACCCGCGCCTGAGTATTCACTCGAAGGAGTCGAAGGAATCGAAGACGTCTCGAAGGAGCAGTCAGACTCGGTGGTCGAAGGTTCGAAGTTCGAAGGACCGCTTCAGATGCTCCTTCGACCTTCGAAGCTTCGAGGACCGAAGGATTGCTTCAGATGCTCCTTCGATGCTCCTTCGATGCTCCTTCGACCGCCTTCGATTCCTTCGACACCTTCGAGTGAATATGACAGAATAGGCCGTTTTTATACTTTCAGAAGGACGGCTTCATGCTTGATTTCGACCTGACCGAAGAGCAGCGGCTGCTCGAGCAGTCGGTGCGGGAGTGGGGCGCGCGGGAAGTGCTGCCGAAGATCCACGATCTGGACCGGGAGCATCGGTTCGATCGCGGCATCTTTCCGCAGATGGCGGATCTGGGATTGCTCGGCGCGTCGGTGCCGGCCGAATACGGCGGCGCGGGGATGGATTACGTCAGTCTCGGGATCATCAGCGAAGAGCTCGAATACGTGGACACGTCGCTGCGCGTGATCATGTCCGTGCATGCAGGGCTGAACTGCCTGTCCCTGCTCACCTGGGGCACCGAGGCGCAGAAGCAGAAGTATCTCGTCCCGCAGGCGCAGGGAAAAAAGATCGCCACCTACGGCCTGACCGAACCAGCGGCCGGCAGCGACGTCCGCGGCATGCAGACCGTCGCGATCAAGAAGGGAGATCGCTATCATCTCACCGGCGAGAAGATGTGGATCTCGCTGGCCGACGTGGCCGACAACTTCCTCGTCTTCGGCTGGTCCGACCAGGAGAAAAAGAAGCAGAAGGATCCGTCCGGCATCAGCGCGTTCATCGTCGAGCGCGGATTCAAAGGGTTCTCGAGCGGGACGCTGAAGGAGAAGTGGGGCATCCTCGCGGGCAATACCGGCTATTTCAAGATGGACGATGTGGAACTGCCTGAGGAGAACATGCTTGGCAAGCCGGGCGAGGGGTTCAAGATTGCGATGTTCGCGCTCGACCAGGGGCGATTCACCGTCGCCGCCGGCGCGACGGGCCTGATCCGGGCCTGCCGTGATGCCAGCATCAAGTACGCGAAGCAGCGAAAGACATTCGGCGTGGAGATCGCCCAGCACCAGCTGGTCAAGGAGATGATCGCGCAGATGGAGAGCGACTATCAGGCCTCGCGCCTGCTCTGGATGCGCGCCGGATTCCTGAAGAACCACGGACGGCGCAACACGCGCGAAACCGGGCTCGCCAAATGGTTTTCGACCGTCGCGTCCGAACGCGCGGCCGGCGATTGCGTCCAGGTGCACGGCGCCAATGGCTATTCCGACGAATACCCGGCGGGCCGCTTCTACCGTAACTGCAAGGGGGCGGTCATCTACGAAGGCACGCGCGAGATCCACAAGGTGATGCAGGCGGATTACGTTCTCGGCTACCGCCAGGACAAGCCGACGCGCTGCGAGCTTCCTCCGTACAAGGGCTGACATTGGCGATTGGCGATTGGCTATTGAAGATTAACGGATTATCGAGTGGCAATTGCCGATTGGCGTGTTCAGCCGGTGAAGTGAGGATCCAATAGGCAATCGACAATCGTCAGTCCGTTTAATCGGCAATCACCGATCTGCAATCGGAAATGGTCGACGGAGTCTCGATGAACTCTGATTTGTCGCTCGACTTCTTACGCGTCGTTGAGCAGGCCGCGATCGCCTGCGCCCACACCATGGGCCAGGGCGATCGCCACAGGTCGGACCAGGTAGCGGTCGAAGCGATGCGCGAGTCGCTCGACAGCGTCCCGATCGACGGAACGATCGTGATCGGTGAAGGGGAGCGCGACGAGGCGCCGATGCTCTATATCGGCGAAAAGGTCGGCATGGCGGCGCGCGGGAAGTTTCCATGGGGCACGCTGCCGCACGTGGACATTGCCGTCGATCCGCTCGAGGGGACGAATCTCTGTGCGACCGGCGCGGCCAACGCCATCGCCGTCCTCGCGGCCTCCAGCAAGGGAGGGCTGCTGCATGCGCCCGACCTGTACATGGAGAAGCTCGTCGTCGGCCCGAGCTCGAAGGACTCGGTCAACCTGGACGCGCCGCCGGCCGAGAACCTCACCGCGATCGCCAAATCTCTCGGACGCGATGTCGAGGATCTGGTTGTCGTCGTCCTCGATCGTCCGCGACATGAGAAGCTCATCGCCGACATTCGTGCGACGGGCGCGCGTATCCGGTTGATCGGCGACGGCGACCTTTCCGCCGGCATCGCCGCCGCCGTGGTCGGCACCGGCGTGCATGCGGTCATGGGAATCGGCGGCGCTCCCGAAGGTGTATTGACCGCGGCTGCCATGCGCTGTCTGAACGGCGAGATCTTCGCGCGGCTGGTGATCAACAAGCCGGAAGACGAGGAGCGCAGCCGTGCGATGGGGATTGCGGATCCATGCCGCGTCTACACGTCAAAAGACCTCGCGTCCGGCGAGGGAATCATCTTCGCCGCTACCGGCGTCACCGACGGCTCGCTCATGCGCGGCGTTCGCTTCTTCGGCGATGGCACACGCACCAGCTCCATCGTCATGCAAAGCGATCCCGCGCGCATCCGCTTCATCGACACCATTCACGTCGAGCAGAAGCGGATGGTACGGATCCGCTTCTAGCAGTGCCGATTGTCGATTGCAGATTGAGGATTCACGGATTGTTGATTGACGATTGCCGATTGGATCGGTGGAACTCGCGGCGACTGGCTCCAATCGTCAATCTCCAATCCGTCAACCGGCACTCGTCAATCGCCAATTCGTTAATCGCCATTCTGCAGTCGCCATTCGCCAATGGGTTACCGGCGTAACCTCTTTGCCGTAACGTCCGCCTCCTTTATCGGCTTCATGGGCTTTACGCTCGTGATGCCGTTCCTTCCTCTCTACTTCAACGAGCTTGGCGTACAGGACGTCGGGCGCGTGGCGATGTGGTCGGGGCTGAGTCTCGGCGTCACGCCGGCGCTCACCGCGCTACTTGCGCCGTTCTGGGGACGTCTCGCCGATCGGTTCGGACGCAAGATCATGATCGAGCGCTCGCTCGCCAGCTTCGTGGTCGTGATGTCTGCCATGGCCTATGCTTCGCGACCGTGGCACGTGTTCGCGCTGCGCTGCGTGCAGGGACTGTTCGCCGGCTACGGTGCGCTGACCTTGACGATGGCGGCGGATTCGGCGCCGAAGGGAAAGATGGCGCAGGCGATCGGAACGGTGCAGACCGCGCAGCGGCTGGGCCCCGCATTCGGGCCGGTGTTCGGAGGCAGCGTTGCCGCGCTCGTCGGGCTGCAGCGCGCGTTTTTCGTCGCCGCCGCGTGCTACGTCATCGCGCTCGTCGTCGTATTTCTGATGTACGACGAGCGGCTGGTGCAGGCGCAGCGGTTTGAGCTGGTGAGCGGCAGCAAGGACGTGTCGGACCGATCCGTAACGTTCCGCGATGTTCTGGCCTTCGAGAACTTCCTGCTCATGGCGCTGGTGATCTTCGGGCTGCAGTTCGTGGATCGGAGCTTCGGCCCGGTGCTGCCTTTATACGTGGGGCAGCTCGGAACGGGCGCGGCGCGGATTCCGCTCGTGTCCGGCCTGTTGTTCTCCATCGCCGCTGGAGCCGGCGCACTCGGGCATCACTACTGCGCGCGCATGCTCAAGACGCGCACGGCCGCGCAATTGATCGCGGTAGCTGGTGTTGCCGGCGCCGTCTCGACGGTCGGGTATGTCGCGGCGAACGACGTCGGCTGGCTGTTTCTCGCGACGCCGTTTTTCGGCCTCGCGATCGGCGTGGCCACCACGGCGGCCTACACCGCGGCGGCGGCGGTCATTCCGGCGAATGTCCGCGGAACCGGTTTCGGCCTTCTCACGACGGCGTCATTGATTGGCCTGGCCGTCAGTCCGATCGTCTGCGGCTTTCTCGCGGTCAGCTCGATTCGAGCGGTCTTCGCGCTGGATGTGATCTCGCTGGGTGGACTCGGCCTCGCGGTGTACAAATTCGGCGGCAACGAGGCGGGCACGAGGACTCCGCCGGAGGAGCCGGTACCGGAGAACTTGTAGGTATCGATGGCTTGCAGCTGCTTGTCACGGCCTGCGGCGTTGCAAAGGCACGAAGGCACAAAGACACAAAGCCAAATATTGTTGGTTCTTCGTGACTTCGTGTCTTTGTGCCTTCGCGTCGAGCCGTCCGCCGTTCAGGAATAATGGCTGAGTGCCGCTAGTTCTGAGGCTTGATTCGCGCACTCCCGATCTCCAAGTGATCCTTCAGGCCGCGGAGATGGTGCGAGATGGGCTGGTTGTTGCCTATCCGACCGACACGTTGTATGGCCTCGCCGTCGATCCGCGGAATGCAGAAGCGGTGCGTCGATTATTCGAGCTCAAAGGGCGGCCCGAGACATCTGCGCTGACCTTGATTGCAGCCGACGTATCGCAGGTGCGTGCGATCGGGGAGATGTCGCGCCAGGCCGAACGGCTCGCCGAGCGCTGGTGGCCGGGGCCGTTAACCATCGTCATCCGCGCCCGCCCGGTGATTGCGCCGGAAACGCTGGCGGGAGGACGAACGGTCGGTGTCCGCGTCCCCGATCATCCGGTCGCCACCGCGCTCGCGCGCGCGACCGGCTTCTGCATCACCGCGACGAGCGCGAACAGATCGGGCGCAACCGCGGCGTCTTCGGCTGACGCCGTTGCGTCCGCGTTACCGGACGTGGACGCGATCCTCGATGCCGGCGCATCGCGCGGCGGCGCGCCGTCGACGATCGTGAACGCGTCCGAGCCCGATGTCGCGCTCATCCGCGCCGGCGCGGTGCCGTGGGAGCGCGTGCTAAAATCTCTCTCCAGTGGTACGTGAGCGGGCGGCGTTAGTCGGCCTCTTCAAAGACTCTCCTCGACATTTCGATCCCGAACAGGCGCTCGAAGAGCTGGCGGGGCTCGCCGGCGCGGCGAACGCCGACGTCGTGCTGCGAGTCCAGCAGGAGCGCGCGAAGCCCGACCCCGCGACGTTCGTCGGCAAGGGCAAGGTCGAGATGCTCGCGGCAGCCGCGGCGGAAGCGCGCGTGGACGTCGTGATCTTCGACAACGAACTGTCGCCGGCGCAGCTGCGCAACCTGGAAGATGCGCTCGGTTGCCGCGTGATCGATCGCACGCAACTGATCCTCGACATTTTCGCGCGGCGCGCGCGCACGCGTGAAGGCAAGCTGCAGGTCGAGCTCGCGCAGCTCAAGTACCTGATGCCGCGGCTCGTCGGATCCAGCGACGCCTTGTCACGTCCAGGGGGCGGCATCGGCACGCTCGGTCCAGGCGAAACAAAACTGGAAACGGACCGCCGCCGGATCCGCCATCGCGTCAGCGTGGTGTCGAAAGAAATCGAGACCGTGCGCCGGCGCCGTTCCCAGCTCCGTGAGCGGCGCCACAAATCCGCGGTGCCGACGGTCGCCCTCGTTGGGTACACCAACGCCGGCAAGACCACACTGTTCAATTCGCTCACGGGCGATCATGCCGTCGCATCGAATGCGCTGTTCGTGACGCTCGATCCGCTCGTGCGCCGCGTGAAGCTGCCGGATCGCCGCGAGCTGCTCGTGTCCGATACGGTCGGCTTCATCGATCGCCTGCCGCATTCGCTCGTGGCCGCCTTCCGCGCGACGCTCGAGGAAGTGGCGGAGGCCGATCTGCTCCTTCATGTGATCGACGCGTCAGCGCCCGATCGGGATCGTCACATGGCGGCGGTGATGTCGGTCCTGCACGAAGTCGGGGCACAGCGGGTGCCGATCGTCGAAGTGTTCAACAAGGTCGATCGCCTGGAGCCTGGCGAGCTGGCGCGGCTGACGGCGCTCTATCCCACGGGGCTCTGCGTATCGGCCCTGAAGGGCGAAGGACGCGACGAAGTCATCGCGGCAATGGAGACGAAGCTGGCGCTCGATACCGCAACCGTGACGTTCGCCTTCAATCCGCATGACGAAGCGGATCGGCAGCAGATCTCGGATCTCTATCGTTTCGGACGGATCATCAGGCACGTGACCAGCGACGAATCGATCATCGTGGAAGCGGAGCTGCCGCGGCGGATGCTGGACCGCTTCGCCAGGGAAGACTCGCGTGCGCGCGCCTAGCGGTGTCGTTGCGCTGGCCCTCGTGTTGGCGACCGCGTCCTGCGCGAAGAAGCCGGCGACGACGTCTCCGTCGGTGCCGGGCGCGCCACGGTTCAGTGAGTTCGTCTTTCCATCCGGCCCCGCGACGCTGGCTCCGCAGCCCACGTGGGATCGGTACACCGTGGCCTGGGACCTTTTGCAGGCAGGAGATACCAAAGCCGCGGACCGCGAGTTCAACGCGATCGTCAAGGAGTCGCCCGGCTTCTATCCTGCGGAGACCGCCCTCGGATATTCCGCGCTCGCGCGCAAGGACGCGCAGGCGGCAGCCGGATACTTCGATCGCGCCCTCGCTACGGCGGCATCGTACGCGCCAGCGCTGGCGGGACGCGGCGAAGCGCTGCTGCTGCTCGGACGCAACGATGCGGCCCTCGCTGCGTTCGAGGCCGCGCTGGCCGCCGACGCGACGCTGACGTCAGTGCGGAGCCGCGTGGACGTGTTGAAGTTCCGCGGCGCGCAGCAGAACATCGAAGCCGCGCGAAAGGCCGCGGACGCTGGAAAGCTGGACGAGGCGCGGCGCCGCTACGCCGACGTGATCGCCTCCTCGCCGCAGAGCGGGTTTTTATACCGCGAGCTGGCGGCGGTGGAGCAGAAGGCGGGGGATGCGGCCGCCGCGCTCGGGCACGCCGAGCGGGCTGTCGCGCTCGACTCCGCGGATGCGCGCGCGCTGCTGTTGATCGCCGAGATCCACGAGGCGAACAAGGAATGGGCGAAAGCGGCGGACGCATACACGGCGCTCAACGCCATAGAGCCGACGGACGCCACCGCCACGAGGATCGATCAGATGCGGGAGCAGGCGGCCTTCGAGGCCATGCCGGCGGAGTACCGCTCGATCGATCAGTCACCCGCGGTCACTCGCGCGCAGCTCGCGGCGCTACTCGGCGTTCGTCTCGAAGACCTGCTGCGCCGCGCACGCTCGGCGAATGCAGCGGTCATCACCGATGTACGCGGCAACTGGGCCGCGCCCTGGATTCTCGCGGTGGCGCGCGCGGATGTGATGGACGCGTTCCCGAACCACACCTTTCAACCCGCCGGTCCCGTCAGACGCGGTGATCTCGCCCAGGCGATCAGCCGCGTGCTCACGCTGATCGCTGCGGAGAAACCGCGGCTCGCGGTCCGTTGGCGCGATCCGCGCCCGAAGTTCTCCGACCTTGCGCCCAATCACCTCGCTTATTCGGCCGCCGCACGCGCGGTGTCCTCGGGCGTCCTCTCGCCGCTCGAAGGGGACACGTTCCAGTTGTCGCGTCCCGTGACCGGCGCCGAGGCCGCCGATGCGGTGTCCAAACTCGCGGCCCTCGCGAAGAAATGACGCTCGGTCGCATTTTCACGCCGGCGAACGACCTGACGCTGATGCGGATGCTCCTCATTCCGGCCTTCGTGATCCTGCTGATTTACAGCTATACGGGATGGGCGCTCGTCACCTTCATGGCTGCAGGCCTGACAGACCTGTTCGACGGCTTGATCGCGCGGTGGACAGGGGAGAACACCGTCCTCGGCGCGTGGCTCGACCCGATGGCGGACAAGCTCCTGCTCGTGACGATGTTCGTGATGCTAACGCTGCCCGACATCGGCGGGCCGAATCGCCTTCCGCTCTGGTTCACCGTACTCGTCATCTCGCGCGACATCGCCATCGTCGGCACTGTCGCCGTCGTCAATCTCGCCATCGGCCCGCGCACCTTCCGGCCATCCATGTACGGGAAGGTCGCCACGGCGCTTTACATCCTCACGGGTGTCGCGGCCCTTTATTTCAATTATTTAGGGGAACCGTCCGAAGTTGTACGCGGCCTCCTGTGGGGCTCCCTCGCCATAACCTTCGTCTCTGCAGGACATTATGCGGTGCAAGTCGCCCGAATGCCGCACTAGCCCTCTTACAGTTTTGGCTCGTGAGTTGCGATAAGACACTGAAGGGGCTATCCTTATCGCCCCCCATCTGAATAGATCGTCCGGAGGAGTGCCCCGTCATGCTCGATGCCTTTAAGAAGACTGGTGCGACCAGGCAGCAGTCCGATGAGCTGCAGTCCCTTATTGCGGCCTCCAGGGAGGAGCGCGCGGCGCTCAGCACCATGCTGACGCAAGTGCAGCTCCACAGCGCAAAGCTCGCTTCGGCGAGCAAATCGCTGCAGGAAGTCGAGGAGAAGGCCGGCAAGGCGCAGGCCCGTCTCGACGAGGTCAACGATCGCCTGGCCAAGGCCGCGACGCGCACGACCGAGCTCGAGACAATCGACTCGCGCATCAAGGCGCTGACCGACGCCGTCTCGCACGCCGAGCACGAGACCGGCCGATTGACCGCTCCGGACGGGGAGCTGCAGAAACACAAGCAGGCCCTTCAGAGCCTCTCGTCGCAGGCGCTGCAGACGCGCGCCAGCCTCGACACGCTCAAGAAGGACCAGGCGGCACTCGACGAGTTGCGCGAGCAACTGCGGCAGGCGCAGACCGAAATCAAGACCTCTCACGAGCGGACGGAAGGGTTGAAGAGCGACTTCGACCAGTTGCGTTCGATGTCCTCGCAGCTCACGCAGGACTACTCGCGCCTCAAGGACACGTCGCGCGCCACGCACGATGAGGCCAACGCGACCGTCGAGATGGTGAAGGAGGTCGAGAAGCGCCTCGGCCCGCTCGCCCAGCTCCAGGAGATGAGCAAGACGACTGAGGAGCGCATGACATCGCTCAATGCGCTCGCCGAGCACGTCGGGCAGAAGATCAAGTCGCTCGAAAACCAGAAGCACACGGTCGAACACGCCGTCGTCGAAGCCAACCGCCTGAACGAGATGGTCTGGGCGATGGAAGTCCAGATCAACAAGCTCAATGAAGGGGCACGGCAGGCGACTCGCACCGAGGAGCTGATCGATCGCGTCGAAAAGCTCGCGCGCGAAATGGGCGGTCAGCTCGACACGGGTCTCAAGGCGCGCGATGCGTTCGCCACGGACCTCACGAAACTCGAAAAGGACCGCGCGGCGCTCACCGACTTCGTGCGGGCGTACACCGACAAGCTCGCGATCGAACGGAAGGAGTTCGAGGCCTTCGATCAGCGCGTCAAGGGGCTGCAGACCTCCGTGTCCGAGGCGGAAAAGGGGATGGAAGCGCTCGCCGTACGCGATCGTCTCGCTGCCGCAATGGCGCAGAAGGTCGATCAGCTCTCGAAGCAGCTGCAGGCGCTCAATGCAAACGCCGACGATCTGACGCGGAAGCAGACGACGCTCGACGCGCTGCAGGAGTCGCTGGGGCAGGTCGACGAGCTCGCGAAGCGAACGACGTGGCAGTACGAGAATCTCAAGCAGAGCCGCCAGGACCTCGACGCCCTGCGCAAGGAAATCCAGGACTTCTACAAGTCGCACGCCGCGGCGGTGCAGCTTCGCGACCGGCTCGCGTCCGATCGCGCGGCCCTCGAAGGGTTTCTCGAGCGCACCGAGACGTTCAGCGCCGGGATTCCCGAGCTCGAGACGCGCATGGACGCGATCACGAGCAAGCTCGCGATCGTGGACGAGGGGACGCAGAAGGCCGCGAACCTGGTCACCATCGCCGACGATCTCGATCGCCAGATGAACCGCATCGCGAGCCAGCAGCAGTTCGTCGAACGTGTCGAAGCGCGCCTGAACAATCTCAACGTCGTTGCGGGAGACGTCGATCGCAAGCTCGACGAACAGATCGCCAGACGCGGCGAAGTGGAAGCGCTGCGCAACCAGATCGATGGCGTCGCCATCGCCGTGACGGATGCGCGCCAGAAGCTGGAAGGCGTGAACGCACTCCAGGGCAAGCTGATGCCGCTCACGACGCAGCTCTCGATGCTCAAGAGCCAGATCGAGAAGGTGCATGCGCGCTTCGTGGCCGCGCAGCAGGAAGAGGCGACGCTCGCCGAGCAGGAGAAGCGCCTCGCGGAGATGCTCTCCGCCAGCCGCAACGCGGCGGGAGAGGCGGGGGAGCGCCTCAAGCAGGTCGAGGGGCTGGCCGAGGAGGTCAATCGTTCGGCGGTGATCAAGGACGAACTCCTGCAGGAGCTCGCGCGCGTCCAGGGACGGCAGCGCGAGGTCAGCGCGCAGCTCGATGCGTCCGAGGATCAGCTCAAGCGGCTCGAAGCGGCGTCAAAGGCGCTCGACCAGCGCCGCACGCAGCTGGCGTTCTCGGAGAAGCGAATCACCGCGTTCGAGGCGCGCGCCGCGGAGCTCGCCCAGATGACCGAGGAGATCGACGCAAAGATCGCCGAGATCGCTCGCCGCGACGCCATCGTCGAAGCGGTCCGCAAGGAAGTCGCCAGCGTCCACGAGGTCAGCGCGCGCAGCAAGTCGGACCTGCAGTACGTCGAGGCCCACCGCAACGACGTGGCCGCCCTTCGGGAGCGCGTCGACGAGGCGCTCGCGTGCGTCGGCGAGACCGAGATGCGCCTCGCGCACATCGAGTCGCGCAAGAAGCTGGTGGACGAGGTCCAGCTCAAGACCAGCGTGATCACCTATATGCTCGAAGACGTCCGAATCAACCTCGAGACGCTCGGCGAACAGAAGGCCGTCGTGGATCACGTGATGGAGAACGTCTCGCGGCTCACTGAGAAGGTGCAGGAAGCACAGACGACGCTCCGATCGCTGCAGACGGAGCGCGAGCTCGCAGAGCGGATCGAGCGCGGCATCAAGCAGCTGCGCAAGACCGCGCCGCCCGAAGAGAAGGCGCGGCTGGCCTAACCGCGCGCCCTGTCGGGCAAGGGGCGCTTCGCGCATCGAGCAAAGGGCGCTTCGCGCGTCGGGCAAAGGGCGCTTCGCGCATCGGGCAAAGGGCGCTTCGCGCGTCGGGCAAAGGGCGCTTCGCGTGTCGGGCAAGGGGCGCTTCGCGCATCGAGCAAAGGGCGCTTCGAGCGTCGGGCAAAGGGCGCTTCGCGCATCGGGCAAGGGGTGCTTCGCAGGTCGGCATAGCGGCGCTTCGCGCATCGGGCAAGGGGTGCTTCGCGCGTCGGACTTAGAGGCGCTTCGCGCGTCGGGCAAGGGGTGCTTCGCAGGTCGGGCATAGAGGCGCTTCGCGCATCGGGCAAGGGGTGCTTCGCGCGTCGGGCATAGAGGCGCTTCGCGCATCGGGCAAGGGGTGCTTCGCAGGTCGGCATAGAGGCGCTTCGCGCGTCGGCCAAGGGGTGCTTCGCAGGTCGGCATAGAGGCGCTTCGCGCATCGGGCAAGGGGTGCT
>DASPXV010000137.1:0-2658 GCA_035637115.1 Vicinamibacterales bacterium | reverse complement strand
ATCCGCCTCGCGATAGAAGAGGATGTCTCCCTTCTTCGCCGCCTCGACATCCCGGGCATCTCCGGTCAGCAGATACTGCTGCGACAGCGTCTGCACCTGATTTGCTTTTGCATCGCGGATCCGCACGACCACCGCCGCCTGGGCAGAATACGTGGCGCGGTTGTCGTCGATCGTGAACAGGAAGGAGGAGGTCCCGACGTGCACGGCAATCGGCGAGAGCCCCGGGCGCGCAGGGTCGGGGAACGCGAAGGCCGCCGCGTGGACCGGAAAATCATTCGGCAGCGATGGCCGATCGAGCATCTCGAGCGCCGGCAGCTCGTAGCCTCCGGTATCTGCTCCGGGCGTGGTCCGCACGGCCCGGTATCCCTTCCGTGCGAACACACGGGCGCCCGACCGCCGCACGCCAACTTTGATGGCGCGGAAGCGCCCGTCGAACACGGTGTTCTTCGGCGAGTAGGTCAGCAGGTAATGAAACTGATTGTCTTCGTCGATGCGCCGGAACGAGGACGACAGGTCGTTGGACTGCTCGACGAGAAACCCGCCGGTCTCTTCCGCGAGCTTGGCGAGGCCGGTTCGTGAATCCAGCTTGATCGTGTCCTCCACCCGCTCCATCGCCATCGTCAGCGGCTGATCGGTGCGATCGGTACCGTTCGACGTCTGAAGCTCGCGGTCCTCGGCAAAGCTCGTCATCTCCTTGCGCGCGGCCGTGAGCGGACTGTCGGCGCGCAGCCCCTTCGCATCGACGGCATATACGCTGACGTTGGCGCGGTTCGCCGCGTCGATCACGGCTTCGAGCCGCGACGTGAGCGATGGCGTGACGGGCAATCCTTCGGAGAAAAACACGATCGTCTTGCGCCCCGGGTAGACCGACAGCGACTGGATCACCCTCATCAACACGGTTGCGGTGTCGTAGCCCTTGTGCGCGCGGTCCAGGCTGTCGAACGAACGCATCATGTTGAGCTCTGTCTGTATGAGCGCCCGCTCGGTCTCACGCTCGCCGATCTCCGCGCCGTTGCGCAGCGCGCCGGTGGCGGTCGCCGTGCTCGCGATCGTCCTGGCATTTTCAGCATCGATTTCGCGCCGCCGCGCGGTGAGGGTGTCACTCCGCTCGGCCTTCTGCTCTTCCATCGAGACGCCGGCCGGCGCAACGCGCGAAACGGCCAGGCGGACGGCGTGGCGATCGGTCGTGAAGTATTGCAGCACGCGCGGCGCGGGCTCGCCGGCAAAGACGCCAATGCGGACCGGCGAGTCGCCGCTGAGCGGAAGGTAGCCAAGCGTCGCTTTCTTGGCCGGACTGAGCGCGTCGGACGACAGATGATCGTAGACGAGCGCGATCGTTGCCGCATCTTCGTGCGGCACTGCGGCGGCAGGACCCTCGTTGCGCGCCGGGTTGATGGCCACCGTGCGCTCGGGAACGCGCCAGGCAACGCCGACGCCGATGCCGGCGCCGTGCGACACGCGCGTGAACGAGGCGACCGTCTGCGGCACGCCGTCTTCCAACACCTCGAAGTCCGACGCGGACAGATTGGTGATCAGTTTCCCATTCTTATCGCGGACCACGGCGTCGACGAGGATTGCCGTTGCCGTCGACGTGATCGTCGGCCGCTGCGTCGGCCGCTCCATTCCGCTCGCCGTGCCGCGGGCGGCTGGCTGTTGTACACCGACCGTGATGGTGGCCGCCAGAATCGCGGCCACGATGCAGGCGATCCTCATAGTTATTCCACGATGCGGAGCAGCGTTGAGCGCGCGAGCCGCGCCGAGCCTTGCTGAACGACGAGGCGTAGCTCGTAGGTGCCCGGGGTGAGCTGGTCGATCGGCAGGCGGCCGGTTTGCTGGATGCGTCCCTGCGCGTCGGCGGCGGCAAGCGCGAGCGGCTGTTCCGCCAGCGGCGTGCCGTTGTCGAGCAATTGAAGAACCGCCTGCGGCGGTGCGCCGACCGCCGGGTAAACCGTCACGAAGAAGCCGACTTCCTTGCTCTTTTTGCTCACCGCTCCGGTGAGATTCGGATAGATCAACATGTCGCCGACGAGCAGAGGATTGTCCTTGCGCCGATCCTTTCCGCCGATCCGCTCGGCGCGCCCCGTCAGCATCAGCGAGCTCGCGCGCACCGCCGAGAGATCGGCCTTCGCCACGTCGACCGTCGACAGCCGAACGCTCGCCTTCCCCGTGGGATTGTCGTAAACAATCGCCTCCATCGTGTAGACGCCGGGCTGCAGCTCGGGCTCGCGATAGAACAGGACTTCTCCCTGCTTCGCGCGTTCGAGATCGGCGATCGGTCCGCGGATTTCGTAGTGCTGGCTCACCTTCTTGACGACCCGATTCTGGCCGTCGACGAAGCGGACGAGCACGGCGAAGTCCGACGCGTAGTTCTTGCCGTCGGACGCCGGTGTGAATGATAGCGGCGCAGTCTTGAAATCCACGAGCACGGGAACGAGGCCGGGACGTTCGCGCTCCGGAAACAGCAGCGCTGCCGTCCGCACCGCGAAGCCGTTCGGCGGCGGATTCGATTCGAGCGCACCGAGCGCGGGCGCTTCCCACGCATTCACGGGCGCACCACCGGAATCGCGAACGGCGAAATAGCCGCGGCGCGCCGCCACTGTCACGTCCGGCCGCCTCACCTTGACGTCGATGGTGCGGAACTTTCCATCGAGTTTCTCG
>DASPXV010000136.1:0-5194 GCA_035637115.1 Vicinamibacterales bacterium | reverse complement strand
ACAAGCTAGTTATATCTTGGAGCCCGTGAGCCCCCCCCAGGTCGACGACTTCGGGCTGCCCCCCGGAGTGCGTGACGAGTACCTGCAAGGAGCCCGCGATCAGCTGGGGACGATCGCAGAACTGGCCGAACGGCTGATCGCGTCGGGCGACGACACGGCCGCAATCGAAGCACTGCGCCGCGACGCTCATCGTCTGCGTGGCTCTGCCGGATCCTTCGGCTTCCCGCAAGCCTCCGTGGTCGCCGCTGAGCTCGAAGAAGCCGCCAAGCACTGGCTCGAGCACCCGGGCAATGGAGTCGCGGACCGAGGCCAGGCCGCGCGCGGATACGTCCGCCGGCTGGCTGCGGCGCTGTTCACAAAGCAGTCGGCAGCCCCGCCGGCACCTGCGCTGCCCGAACCTCCACTGACCCTCCACCAACCTCCACCGCCCTCGACAACCTCGGCGCCGGAAGGCGCGACAGACGTCCCCGAAGTCATCGTTGTCGAGGACGACGACACGCTCGCCGAGCTGCTCACCTTTGGTCTCGAGGCACGCGGGTATCGCTACGTGCTCTTCCGCAATGGACGCGAGGCGCTCGATCAGCTCAAAGTGATGGAGACGAGGGGCGCGGAGCGGCCACCCTTGCTGCTGCTCGATGTCGATCTACCCGCCCTCGACGGCTACTCGGTCTTCGAAGCGCTGACACAGGACTGTCCGGGAAAGTTTCGCGTCGTGTTCACGACGGTGCACGGCAGCGAGACGGAGCAGCTGCGCGGGCTCGAAGCGGGCGCGATGGATTACATGGTGAAGCCGATGAGCCTCAGGGTCGCGCTGGAAAAGATCCGCCGCTGGGTGGGTCGATGAACGCGCGGAGCTTCCTGATCGTCGTCGCCATCGTGCAGGGTGGGCTGCTGGCCGCCCTCCTCGTGCTGGTCGTTCTCAACCGCTGGTTCCGGCTGCGCCGCAGCACCCGTCTCAACCCGCGCCGCGAGGCCGTGGACGCGTCGATGCGGCGCTGGGCGGCCGGGACCGCTCCGCTCGCGGGAGTGATGATCGGGCTGGGTCGCCTGCCGACCCCACTCGCCATCGACGCACTCGTCAAATGGTCGGCGCGGGTGCCGGGCGAGCGGTGGCGCCAGCTCGCCCAGGCGCTCGAACACGTGTGGTGGGCCAAGCTGGTGCGCACGAACAGCACGTCGGCGCGCTGGTGGAAACGCCTGGAATGCGCGCGCTTCCTGAGCGTCGCCGCCATGCCGGCCGATGTGGCCCGCCTGACTCGCTTGATCAACGACCGTCACCCCGCCGTTCATGTGGCCGCCGTCGCGTCCTTGGAGCGGATGGAGAACACTCCCCTCACCCTGACGGCATTGGACCGCCTGCCGCAGCTCGCGCCAACGGTGCAGGCGTACTACGCCGCGATGCTGCTCCGGTCACGGCCCGTGGTGGTCGATCACCTGCAGAAGCGCCTGCGTCGCGCCGATGATCCGGCCCTGCCCCGCCTCGCCGAGTTCGCCGCGCGGCTGGGTGAGCCGGCGCTGCGCGAACGCCTGACGGCACTGGCCGACCACGCCGATCCCGAGGTCCGCGTGCAGGCGGCGCGCGCGCTGGGAAGCTTTCCGCACCGCGAATCCGTCGCCGCGCTCAAGCGCCTGGCCACCGACGATGCTTGGGCAGCGCGCGCGCAGGCGGTCCGCTCGCTCGGCATGATCAGCGATGTGAGCACGCTGCCGCTGCTGAAGTCCGCGTTGCGCGACGAGGTCTGGTGGGTGCGCCTGCGGGCCGCCCTGGCACTGATGCGCTTCGCGGCGGCGGGCCGCAACGTGCTGCTCGAGGCCGAGGTCGGAGGCGATCCCGTCGCCCGGGCGATGGCGCAAATGGTCCTGGGTCTGCCGACTCAGGCACTCGCGGAGTTCGCCGTATGAGCGTGCTCACCTCGATCGTCGGGACCACCGACCTCGCGATCCTGGTCTACTTCCTGGTCCTCAACTCGTTCTATGCCGTGCTGCTGATCCTCTCGATTCCGGAGATCTGGGAGCAAACACGGCTGGCCGAGGACGAAGACTTCCAGCGCCTGATGCAGAGCGACGCGCTCCCGCCGATCACGATTCTCGTGCCTGCGTACAACGAAAGTGCGACCATCGAAGCCAGCGTCACCGCGATTCTCACCCTCGAGTATCGCAACTACGAAGTCGTCGTGGTGAACGACGGTTCGAAGGACGACACGATGGGGCAGCTGCGCCACGCCTTCGACCTCTACGAAATCCCGCGGGTCTATCCCGAGACGATCGAGACCAAGCCGCTCCGCGCCCTGTATCGCTCGCGCTCCCGCTCACGCCTCCTCGTGCTGGACAAGGAAAATGGCGGGAAAGCCGACTCCCTGAATGCGGCGATCAACGTGTCGCGCTTTCCGCTCGTGATCGCGGTCGATGCCGATACGCTCATCGAGCCGGACGCCTTGCTGCGCCTCACGCGCCCGTTTTTGCTCGGGCGCGAGATCGCCGCGGTCGGCGGCACGGTGCGTGTCGCCAACAACTGCACGGTGACGGACGGGCGCGTGACGGACGCGCGCGTGCCCGGGAAGATGATCCCCGGAATTCAGGTGGTCGAGTATCTGCGCGCGTTTCTGTTCGGCCGGCTGGGATGGAACCGCCTGGGCGGCAATCTGATCATTTCCGGAGCGTTCGGTCTGTTTCGCAAGGAATACGTCATGGCGGTGGGCGGGTATCGCACGAACAGCATCGTCGAGGATCTCGACCTCGTCGTGCGCATGCATCGTCATCTGCGGCGCAACAAGATCAAATACGAGATGCCGTTCATTCCTGATCCGGTCGCATGGACCGAAGTGCCGGAGTCGTTCAAGATTCTCTCGCGCCAGCGCGAGCGCTGGCATCGCGGCCTGATTGCGGCGATGTGGCAGTACAAAGGAATGCTCTTCAATCCGCGGTACGGCAGAATCGGATTCCTCGCAATGCCGTTTTTCGCCTTCGGTGAGATGCTGGCGCCGGTCGTCGAGCTCGTGGGCTACGTGGTCACCATCGCCGGACTGTCATTCGGCCTCGTGAACGTGTCGTTTGCGCTGCTGTTCCTCCTCGTCGCGTGGGGATACGGCATGTTGCTGTCCATCTGGGCCGTCGTGCTCGAGGAAGTGAGCTTCCGCCGCTATCGTCGCTTCATCGACTTGTTTCGGTTGCTGCTCTTCGCATCGCTGGAAAACTTCGGCTATCGCCAGTGCACCGTGTGGTGGCGGCTCAAGGCGTTCGCCAACGTGGCGAAAGGCGTGCGCGCCTGGGGCGACATGACGCGCAAAGGATTCGGCAAACCGAGCGTCGCCGCGCTCCTCGCCCTCTGCCTCGCGACGCCGTGCCTCGGACAGACCGCGCGAATCTCCGGTTGGGGATCGTACGAGGGCGTGACGGCGAGTCAGGATTGGTCCACGCTGGGCGCGCAGCTCACGCTGACATCGACGCGGGGCTCCGGCGGTTGGGTCGCGGCCGAATACTACGGTCGCTACGGCGAAACCGACTTCACGGCGCGCATTGGTAGCGTCGTACATCCGACGACCCGGTTCTGGTTCACCGCCGAAGCAGGGTCTTCGAAGCGTCCGGTCTTCACGCCGAAGAACACCTGGGAGGTCGATGCGACCGCCCTCGTCGCTGCCCGCTCATCCGTCGGAGTCGGATACCGCCGCTGGAACTACGGCGTCGGTCCGGTGGACGTCGTGATGCCGCACATCACGACCGAGACGAGCCGCATGGTGTGGAACCTGGGCGCGTTCATCTCGCGCAACCCGTCGAAGCGGACTGACACCTCGGTATCGCTTCGCGCTACCCGTTCACTGACGCGGCGCACCGCAGTCTCGCTGCTCGGCGCCGCGGGGCGCGAAAGTTATCTCGTCGCGGGAGCGGTGCGATCGCTCGAGACGCTGACGGGAGTGGCGGGGATCCGGTACAACGCGGTGAGTGGCACGACGCTGCGGTTCGACATCAGCGTGATTCGGTCACGGCCGGTGCTGTCGCGCAGCGGCGTGTCGCTAGGCGTCGAGCGCGGGCTGTGATACAACCAGCGCTACTGTTTATCTGACAGTCCGCATCTCCCTGGCGACCCGTTCCGCATCGCGCAGTACCCGCAGCGTATTCAAGCCCGCGACCTTCTTCACATCCGCCTCGGTCCAGCCACGCCGCAGCAGCTCGGCGATCAGATCGGGGAACTTGGACACATCCTCGAGACCGACCGGCACTTCCGTAATGCCGTCGAAGTCGGAGCCCAGTCCCACGCAATCGATCCCGGCGATTCGCCGAATGTATTCGACATGGTCGGCGACCTGCGCCAGCGTCGCGTGCGGCCCTGTGGCGTTCCATGCTTTGAGCGAGTCGGCGCGCGTCGCCGAATCCGCGCCGGCAGCCCGCAGCCGGTCCAGGCGCGCGTTCACCGTATCGTCCGAGACACGCACCGCTTCCGATACGAAGCCGGGATTGAAGTTGACCATGACGACGCCCCGGTTCACCGCGACGAGCTTGAGAATCGAGTCGGGAACATTGCGCGCGTGATTCGCGAGCGCGCGCGCGGACGAATGCGAGAAGATCACCGGCGCGCGTGTGGTATGTAGCGCGTCGGACATGGTCTGGTCGTTCACGTGCGATAGATCGACGAGCATGCCCAGGCGATTCATCTCGAGCACGACCTCCCTGCCAAACGGCGACAGGCCGCGCCGGGCGGTATCAGTCGAAGCAGTCGCCCAATCGATGCTGCGCCAATGGGTCAGCGTCATGTACCGCGTGCCGACTCTGTAGAACATGCGCAGCGCGCCGAGCGAGTTCTCGATCGCGTGGCCGCCTTCGATGCCGATCAGACACGAGATCTTGCCTGCGGCGAAGTTGCGTTCGATGTCGGCCGCCGTGTACGCCATCGCCAACGAGCGCGGGTACTTTGCGCACAGTCGATGAACGAGATCGATCTGCTCGAGCGCGTAGATCGCCGCGTGGGTTCCGGAGTCCATCGTCGTTACGGGGACATACGCGGCCCAGAACTCGCCGCCCACATGCCCGGCGCGAAGTTTCGGGATATCAGTCATCAGCTTCGGCTGGCGGACGGCGAAGTCCACTGAATCGAGGCCGCCCCGTTCGCGAAGCGCGTACGGGATGTCGTTGTGACCGTCGATGAGGGGAAAGGTACGCAGGATACGGATAGCTTGGGCTCTGAAATCCCGAAACTTCG
>DASPXV010000135.1:0-10465 GCA_035637115.1 Vicinamibacterales bacterium | reverse complement strand
TTACGCCGGACAGGCGCGACGCTGCGGTTTCCGCACGCTCGTTTGCAATCGCGCGGTCGTCACGGCTCGAGCCGCGGAGCGCCCCTCTCCGCCTGGCGCATTGACGTTCCGCCGGCTCCCTGACGCCGACCGCGTGCGCCTTCGCGACGCGCTGCCCGACATCGAGCGGGCCCAGACGGAATTCGGAACCCGGGGCGTCGCGCCGACCGAAACGCGTCTCGCTCGCGCGCTGCCCGGCGCGTACGGCGAGCGGCCATCGCTGCTCCTTGATGTCCGCAACATCGTCTCTGGAATGAACGGCACGACGATGGCGGCGCTCGGGATCGGCGGCGGTCTGCATGCGCTCGGCTCGGGCTGGGATGTCGCGCTGCTCGCGTCGCGCGACGCGGCCAGGTTCCACAACCTGGAGGCGACTTTTCCCGGCTGGCCGGTCTACACGCGCGTCCCCGATCGTCAGTTCACGGTGGCGCTTCGACTCTCGCAGCCCTGGCACGTCGAGGAACTGCTCGACCTGCACGCGCTTAGCGCGTTCAACGTCTATTTCTTCCTCGACACGATTTCGTGGGACATCGCCTACACGGCGCCGCGCCACCTCGATGGCACGTGGCGATTCATGGCGGATCAAGCCGACGCGTTGATGTTCGATTCGGAGTTCACGCGGCAACAGCTTGTTCGTCGATTTACGTCGGCCGCTGGCACTCGGAGTCTCGTCTGTCACTACTCGTTCGATCTTTCCGAATACGTCTATCCGGACATCGCACCCTGTCCTGATGACGACCCTTTCATTTTCGTCGTCGGCAACGGTTACGATCACAAGGACGTCGCGCGGACGATCGATCTGCTGACGCGCGCGTTTCCCTATCAGAAAATCGTCGGCCTCGGCGCTGCCGCTGACTCCACGTCGCGCGTCACCGTGCTCGAGAGCGGCACGCTGTCGGAGCACGACGTTCACCGGCTCTACGCAGGCGCGCTCGCCGTCGTGTTTCCGTCCTTCTACGAAGGGTTCGGCTTTCCGGTGCTGACGACGCTGGCGTATGGACGGCCGCTGCTGGCGCGGCGGTCACCGCTGCTCGATGAGATCGCGGCGTGCTGCCCTGCGGGCAGTGGAAGTGTGGTGCCGTTCGACCGGCGCGAAGATCTCGTCGAGCTCGTGGGTCGCCTGCTTCATGGACGCGACGTCCCGGAACTTCAATTGGGCACGGCGCTTGATAACGGACGACCCAAATCGTGGACCGATATCGCAGCGAACATGATCCGTTTCCTGGAGGATCTCGCCGGGGATCCATCGCGGAGTCGCTGGCGATCGCGGGAACATGTCGCGCGGCAATTGATGGCCGCTCGAGTCAGCTGAGATGAACAACTCCATCGTCATCGCCGGCTCCGTTGCACAGAAGCCGGGCCGCGGCGGTCACACCTGGGTATTCCTTCAATACCTGCTCGGGTTCAGGAAGCTCGGATGGGACGTGTTGTTCCTCGACTGGCTGAGTCCCGAGATGTGCACCAGCGAGTCTGGCGCGCGCGCGCCGCTCGAGAAATCCTGGAACGTCCGCTACTTCGAGGACGTAATGCGCCGCTTCGGACTCGACGGCGATTACGCGCTCCTGTGTTCGGACAGCACCGTGGGGCTGACCCGCTCGCAGGTTCTCGAACGCGTGTCCGCATCGAGTGCGCTCATCAATGTCATGGGCTTCCTGCGCGACGAAGAGATTCTCGCCGCGGCGCCGAGGCGCGTGTTTCTGGACATCGATCCGGGATTCGGCCAGATGTGGAAGGCGCTGGGGCTTCACGACGCGTTTCAAGGGCATGAGGCGTTCGTCACCATCGGCGAAAACGTCGGCAGGCCGGAGTGCTCCATTCCAACGTGCGGACTCGAGTGGATCACGACCCCTCAGCCCGTCGTGCTCGACGAGTGGCCAGCCGTCGAAGACGATCCTCCGGCCGATGCGGCGATCACCAGCGTCGCGAGCTGGCGCGGCGCTTACGGTCCTGTTGACTATGAGGGAACGACGTATCAACTGCGCCCGCACGAGTTCCGAAAATTCGCGGCGCTCCCCCGTCTGGCAGAACGCCGGTTCGAACTGGCGCTCGATATCCATGCCGCTGACGAGCGCGACCGCGCATTGCTCGCGTCTGAGGGATGGCAGCTGGTCGAGCCGCGCCGCGTCGCCGGCAGTCCCGAGTGCTACGGCGACTACATACGGCGCTCCGCAGCGGAAGTGATGATCGCGAAAGGGATGTACGTACAGACGCGCAGCGGCTGGTTCAGCGACCGCAGCATCTGCTACCTGGCGAGCGGACGTCCGGTGCTCGCACAGGACACCGGCTTTCGCGATTTGCTGCCGACTGGCGAAGGATTGCTGACGTTCAGTTCCGTGGAAGAAGCAGCGGATGCGGCGCGTGCGATCGACGCGGATTATTCCCGGCACCGCCGCGCCGCGCGGCGCCTGGCCGAAGAGTACTTCGATTCCTCGACGGTGCTCCGGTCACTGAGTCGAAGGCTGAACCTGTGCTGAGCGAGCGATGGCGCTGATCGTCGTCTCCGGAGCGCTTGCGAACAAGCCGGGCAACGGTGGTGCGGCGTGGACGCGTCTCAGCTGGCTGCTCGGCCTGAAACGTCTGGGGCACGAGGTGTATTTCATCGAGCAGATCGCCAGGAATGCGTGCGCCGATGCCGCAGGATCGCCGTGTGATCTCGCGGACTCGGTGAACGCCGCCTATTTCCGGCACGTCGCCGGACGATTCGGCTTCGCCAATATGGCGGCGCTGGTGTGCGACGACAACCTGGAGAGCGTTGGGCTGCTAGCGACAGAGCTGGCGGACGTCGCCGATACGGCCGATTTGCTCGTCAACATCAGCGGGCACCTCACGCTCGAGGAACTCAAGCCGCGCTTCCGCAGGAGCGTGTTCATCGACCTCGATCCGGGATACACGCAGATCTGGCACGCGCAGCAGCTCGCCGAGCGGCAGCTTCAGGGGCATCAGTTCTACTTCACCGTTGGCGAGAACATTGGTACGCCTGGCTGCAGCATCCCAGTGGGCGACATTCGCTGGCAGCCGATCCGGCAGCCCGTGCTCCTCGGCGAGTGGCCGGCATCATTCGACGACTCGCTCGCGCGCTTTACGACCGTCGCGGACTGGCGTGGCGCATTTGGACGCGTCGAGTACGACGGCGCCGTGTTCGGCGTCAAGGCGCACGAGTTCAGGAAGTTCGTGACGATTCCCGCGCAGACGGGTGAACGTTTCGAGATCGCCCTCAACGTGCATGGGGCGGATCGTGCAGACGTTGAGTCGCTGCGGCAGAACGGCTGGACCGTCGTCGATCCGAAGTCTGTCGCCTGCGACCCGGATCGGTTCCGCGGCTACGTCCAGGGATCGAGCGCTGAGTTTTCCGTGGCACAGGGGATTTACGTCGATACGCGATCCGGCTGGTTCAGCGACCGCACGGTTCGCTATCTCGCGTCGGGAAAACCCGTCCTCGTTCAGGACACCGGTTTCGGCCGCACCTACCCGACCGGGCGCGGCCTCCTGCCGTTCCTGACCGTTGACGAGGCGGTGACAGGCGCGCGTTCGATCGCGGCTGACTACAGTCTCCATGCTCGTGCCGCGCGCGCGATCGCTGAAGAGTTCTTCGACTCCGGCAAGGTGTTGCCGGCATTGCTGCAGCAGGTCCTATGAGCGGACGCATCTTAATCCTCACGTTGTACGTGTGCCTTCTCGCCCCGGTCGCGTTCGGGCAGTCGACGACAAGGGGCGGATTGCGCGGGACCGTCAGCGATCAGACCGGCGCGGGTATCGCCGGAGCCTCGGTCGCCCTGGACCGCCCGGGACTCACGCAGTTGACGACGCTGACGAGCGATGGAGGCAAATACGCGTTCGACGATCTGCTGCCGGGTGCTTACACCATCACCGTCCATTTCGAAGGTTTTCTGGACTACGTGGGTCCCGCGCAGGTCCGGGCGCGTGCGCCGACCTCGCTGAACGTCTCGCTGAAGATCGGCTTCGCCGTTGTGGCCGACGTCACGGTTGCGGAACCCGGCGCGCTGTCGACGGATCCCGCAAAGAACCTATCCGCGCTCGTCCTCCGCGGCGGAGACATCGAGTCGCTGCCTGACGATCCGCAGCGGTTCCTGCAGCGGATCCTCGAGCTCGCGGGATCGACGGGACGCCCCGACGACGTGACCGTCTACGTGAACGGCTTTCGTGAGTACAAGCGGTTCCCGCCGAAAAGCGCGATACAGATGATCCGGATCAACTCGAATCCGTATTCCGCGGAATTCTCGCAGCCAACGGTGAAACGCGTCGAGATCGTCACGAAGGCCGGATCCGACAGCCTGCACGGCGACGTCCGCCTGCAGGGACGCCACAGCGCGCTCGATGCACGCAATCCGATGGCGGAGACCAAACCTCCGACGCGGAACTGGAGCTACAACGGCTATCTCCAGGCGCCGATCGTGAAAGGACGCTTCGGGTTCTTCGCGTATGCGGGAGAGTGGAAGCAGGACGAACAGGCGTTCGTGCACGCAACGGTGCTCGATCCGGCGACGTTTCGTACCGAAGGGTTCGCCACCGCCGTCTCTGCCCCAACCGGGATCACTTCCGCCCTGATCCGGACGGATTTTTCAGTGCGCAACCAGATGATCAATTTCTCGTACGGGCGGACGGACGAGACGCATCGGAACGAAGCGCTCCAGGGAGGCTTCGATCTGCCGGAGCATGCGTACGACCGCTCTTCCCAGGACGACATCGGCCGCTTCTGGTGGACGTACGTCGGCAGCCGCCACGCGGTCAACGACGTCCGCGTCGAGGTGTCGCGGACCGTCACCTCGACGGTCCCGCTGTCCACGTCGCCGGAGATTCTCGTCCTCGACGCGTTCAACGCGGGCGGCAACCAGGACGCGTCAACCCGACTGTCCGTCAACGGGTTCCAGGCGAGCGAGACTCTTACCGTTCAATCGTCGCGGCATAACTGGAAAATCGGCGGCGAACTCGAGCGAGCCGGTCAGCATTCCATCGATCGATCCGGGTTTGGCGGCACGTTCGTCTTTGGCGCCGACGTCGAGCGGAGTGCGTTGGGGAATCCGTTGCTGAACGCGGCCGGCCAGGCAACACCGATCTCGCCGATCGAAAATTACCGCCGAACGCTTCTTGGCGTCCCGGGCTACACCGCATCGAGCTTCCGCATCGTCACGGGCAATCCGCACGTCACCCTGAACCAATGGCATGTCGGCTGGTTCGCGACCGACGACTGGTCTCTTTCGAAGCGGCTGACCGCTTCGTACGGCGTGCGCCAGGAGCTTCAGACAAACGTCGGTGCGGGCCTGAATCTCGCGCCGAGAGGCGCGGTGTCATGGCTGCTCGATGCGAAAGGCAAGAACGCCATCAAGCTCGGAGCGGGCCTGTTTTATTCGCGCGTCGACCCCGAAATCACGTTTCAGACGAGAAAGGTGAACGGCAGCGACCGCCAGCAATTCATCATCGAGCGCCCTGCGTTTCTCATGGGGAATCTGCCTTCGTCGGGCGAACTCGTGCCGACCGAGTCGGCGATCTACACGATGTCGCCGGATTTGAAGCTGCCGTTCTCCTTCATGACGACGATTGGCTACGAGCGGCAGCTGCCGGGACGGCTGTTCGCGGTCGCGCAATATCTGTACAGCCGCGGGTTCGACCAGCTCCGGCTGCGCAACCTGAGCGGTCCATCGCCGATCTTCCAGTTCGAATCCACGGGCCGATCGCTGCAGCGCGAGTTCATGGTGGGGCTCCGCGGAAACATCAGCGCGGATCTGACGCTGTACGGCAACTACACCCTGGGAAAGAAGTACAGCGATACCGACGGCGCTTACACGATGCCCGCGAACTCGAACGATCTATCCGCCGAGTATGGCTTCGCCGCTGACGATCAGCGGCATCGTTTCGTTGCCGGCGCGACCGCGGCAATGGGCGGCGGATTATCGATTAGCCCGGCGGTGTCGATTTCGTCCGGACGGCCGTTCAACATCACGACCGGCAGCGACAACAACGGGGACTCGCTGTTTACGGACCGGCCAGCATTCGCGCGCGCCGGCGACGCTGGCGTCATCGTCACGCGCTATGGCGTGTTCAACCCGAACCCTCAATCCGGAGACACCATCATTCCGCGCAATCTCGGCCGCGAGCCGATGCAGGTCAGCATGGATCTGAACATCACGCAAAGCCTGTTCAGCAATCTATTCATCGGGATTGACTCGGAGAATCTGTTGAACCAAAGACGCCTGATCAAATCGAACAACGTCGTGACGTCGCCGTTATTCGGCGTTCCCAACCAGGCGCTGAACGGACGACGGCTCGAGCTCACGATCCGCTACGGCTTCTAGCGCGCCATGGAGAAGCGGCTTCGGATCCTGTTGAGCGGCATGATCGCCGGCGATCCGCACCAGGGGGGCGCGACGTGGGCCGTTCTTCAGTACGTCCTGGGACTGCGCAGTCTCGGACACGACGTGTGCCTCGTCGAGCCAATCGCGCCGGCGTCGTGCCGGCCCGAGGGGGCGCCGCTGTCGGCGACGGTCAACGCGGCGTATTTTCACGATGTGATGTCGCGCTTCGATGTGAAGGGCGCCCTGCTGCGGCAGGACACGCACGAGAGCGTTGGTCTTTCTTACCGGGACTTGCTGCGGGCCTCGAAAAACGCAGACGTCCTGATCAACATCTCCGGCATGCTGACGGACGCGGATCTGCTCGCTCCGATCCCGACCAGGGTCTACCTGGATCTCGATCCGGCCTTCAACCAGTTGTGGCACGAAGTTCAGGGCATTGATGTGCGCTTCGACGGGCACACGCATTTCGCGACGGTCGGATGTGCGATCGGCACGCCGGAATGCAACGTCCCTGCCTGCGGTCGAATGTGGATGCCGACTCTCCAGCCGATCGTTCTTTCCGAATGGCCGATGACAACCGGCGATCCCGGCGCCGCCTGGACGACGATCGGCAACTGGCGGGGATATGGATCGATCGAATATGGCGGAGTGCTCTACGGCCAGAAGGCCCACTCTTTTCGCCGCTTCATGACGCTGCCGCAGCGCAGCCGCGAGCGGTTTCAGCCGGCGCTCTCCATCCATCCGGCGGAAGTGACGGATCTCGACGCTCTCCGCGCGAACGGGTGGGATCTCGTGGATCCGGCTGCTGTGGCCGGAACGCCCGACGCATATCGGACGTTCATTCAACGTTCGAAGGGAGAGCTCGGGATCGCGAAAAGCGGCTACGTCGAATCCAAATGCGGGTGGTTCAGCGACCGGAGCGTCTGCTATCTCGCATCCGGCCGCCCTGTCGTCGCGGAGAACACCGGGTTCGATGGCTACCTGCCTACTGGCGACGGATTGTTCGCATTCCGGACGATCGAGGAGGCCGCCGGCGCGATCGAGACGGCGAGCGGCGATTACGAGAGACATTGTCGCGCGGCGCGGGAGATTGCCGAGGCATACTTCAGATCGGACGTCGTTCTCAGCGCGCTGCTGGAACGCGCCGGCCACGCTGATGAGACACCCGCTCGCGCGCTCTCTCGAACGCCTGCTGGCTGATCACTTCGGCCGGCACCGGACAATCCGGACGGTCCGGCGGCGGCGCTGTCCGACCAAATCAACGTTCACGATCGAAGAGCTCGACGTGGAGTTCGCCGGCGGCGAATCGCTGGCGCTCGTGATGAAAGATCTGAGTCCCGCGCGCGTGGCGCCGAGGGTCCGGCGCGTGCGGCCCCCGATCGCCGTCGAGCCGCGCCGCGAGATCGATGTGTATCGATCCATTCTTCCGCATGCTCCTTCCGGCACCGCGGTGTGTTATGGCGCGCTCACCGACGCGCGCCGGCGTCATCACCATCTGTTCCTCGAACGCATCGACGGCGTCGAGCTGCCGCAGGCGGAGTCGTTTTCGGCATGGACGCACACCGCGAAATGGATCGGACGCTTTCATCGGACCTTTACCGGGCCGCGCGTCGCCCGGCTCACATCACGCGTGGCACTCCTTACGTATGACGAGGCGTACTACCGGCTCTGGATCGAGCGGGCGCACCAATTCGCCGCGGACGCTCGCCGGCGCCGTGTGCTCGACCGCGTCGCGCGGGTGTACGAATCCGTCGTCGCACGGCTCATTCGCATGCGGCCGGCGATCATTCACGGAGATTTCTATCCAGCGAACGTGATGATCGGCGGCACGCACCGTCGCGTTCGAGTCTGTCCGGTTGATTGGGAGATGACGGCAGTTGGACCGGCGCTCATCGATCTCGCGTCGCTCGTCACGGGGTGGCGCGAGCCGGAGCAGCGCGCGCTCGTTCGCGCCTACCGGGCCGGGGCTGGAATCGAGACGGTGAAGTCGCGCCGCGCAGCCAGCGAGTTCGCCGCGGATCTCGACTGCTGCCGCCTGCACCTTGCCGTCAGGATGCTCGGCTGGTCCCGAACATGGACGCCTCCATCACATCAGGCTCACGACTGGACGGCCGAGGCGCTGCGGATCGTGACGAGGCTTCAGACGTGACGGCTACGCGCCGCCTGATCGTGAACGCGGACGATTTCGGCCAGAGCGAAGGCGTGAATGAAGGGATCATCCGCTGTTACCAGCAGGGCATTGTCACCAGCGCCAGCCTGATGGTGCAATGGCCGTCCGCCGCCGCCGCAGCCGATTACGCGCGCCCGCACCCGCGCTTCAGCGTGGGACTCCACGTCGATCTCGGCGAATGGGTCTGCCGTGACAGCGCGTGGACGCTTCTGTATGAGGTCGTCCCCCAGGATGATCCCGCGGCGCTGGAGCGCGCGATCGCGGAGCAGCTCGACGCGTTCCGGCGGCTGATGGGATGCGATCCGACCCATATCGATTCCCACCAGCACGCACATCTGCGTGAACCGGCGAGCACGATTGTTTCCGGGATCGCACGCGATCTCCGCGTGCCCCTCCGGCATTCCAGCGGCATCGCCTATGTTGGCGACTTTTACGGTCAGGACGCGAAGGGCAATGCCATTCCCGGCGCGATCACGGTCGACAAACTGATCGACATCTTTCACACCTTGCCTGCGGCGATGTCGGAGCTCGGCTGCCATCCGGGGCTTCGGGGGGACGCTGGCGGCATGTATGTTGTCGAGCGCGAGCAGGAGGTTCGCGTGCTCTGCGATCCGCGCGTGCGCGCCGCGCTCGAGAGCGAGCAGATCGAGCTGATTTCCTTCCGAGACGTGACGTTCGCCGACGCTACCGGCACATCTGCGGATTCGACTTGATGAAGTACGTCCTGTAGTTCGACGCCTTCGGATCCATGCAGCCCTCGAGATTGAGGATCTCGATCTTCCGGAAATCGGCGGGCGCGGTCTCCGCCTGGATCGAGATGTACCCCGAAGTCATCGGCGTGCCATCGACCTTCACCGCCGGATCGACCGGCGACACCGCGCCGCCGCCAATCTGCGGCTTCGTGTACTCGAGAACGTTCACACCCTCGACGAAGTGCCGTATCAGCTCATCGCCGTGCACCTCCACTCCGACGCTGAGCCACTGGTCGCCGTCGTAAGTCTTTGAAGAGGAGTTCGTGCAGTGCGCGGTGTGCAGCTTTCCGTTCATGACGACGTTCGAGCCGGGCGTGCAGAGATTGGCGGTGCTGCGCGGTTTGCCGTCGCTCAGGCCGCCAAGGAGCTGGACCTCGATCGAGATCGGAAAATCCTGGTCCTTCAGCATCGTTTTCGGGTGCGGACTGTGCAGCATCAGTCCGTTGTTGCGTCTCGCCCAGTCCGGCCCGCCGGGCACCTGATCGCCAACGAACCGGTACTCGGCGACGAGGCGATAGTACGAGAACGGCTCCTTGTAGAACAGGTGCCCGAACTCGCCGTCGAAGCGCGTCCACTTGTCGTAGCGCACTTCCAGCAGGCCATTCTCGACGCGGAAGGTATCATTGAAGTTCTCGCCGAGATCGTGCTTCGCGAATTTGGGTGTCCAGCCGTCAAGGTCACGGCCGTTGAACAGTTGGATCCAGTCCTGCCGATTCGCTTCGTTAGTCGCCGTGGGGGTGCCGGACCCTCGTTGGTGCGCGCCAACCAGCGTCACCACGGCGCAAAGCAGGTAGACGGCGGCGATCCACGACGCAGGCAGGTTGCGGCGAACATTCGAGGTTGTCATAACCACCTTCTTATTAATTTTCCGCGCTTATTCTTCAGCGGTCGAAAGCCGATCCGTCGCAACCTCGTATTGGAGGGCGCCATCAGCTCCCTGATGGCGGCAAACACGGCTCTGACCTGTACATCGTACTTCTGCTCGAGCGCATCGATCCTTCTGGACAGTTCGTCGTTCGCCCCGAGCATTCGTCGAAGCTGCACGAACGCGCGCATGATTTCGATGTTAACGCGCACCGCTCGCTGGCTTCGCAGCACGCTCGACAGCATCGCCACACCTTGCTCGGTGAAGGCATATGGAAGGTACTTGCGATATCGCCCGCGACCGCTGTCTAAGGTCACAATTTGTGACC
>DASPXV010000134.1:0-13102 GCA_035637115.1 Vicinamibacterales bacterium | reverse complement strand
TGACCGGATCAGACGGACAAAGAGAGCCTGTGGAAATGCCGGCCGCTTCGCGGCCTTGGACGCGCGCACAGAACGCGCGCGCCCACATTCCCACAGGCCGTATCTCAAAGGTTGACTAACGGTCTTTCCATATCAGAACTGCAGGCGCGCGTTGAAGAAGATCGAAAACAGGCTGCTGCGTTCGTAGATGTCCTTCAGCCCCTGGCCGAGCCTCATCGTCTGGATGCCGCCGATGAAGACGATGTTGTCGCTCAGCGGCGGACGGTAGGTCGCACCGGCGCCGAAGTCGACGCCGATGTTCGGCCGCACCTTTTCCTGGAAGAGCAGCGCTTCCATCTGTTCCGTCTTCAGGAAGCGGACGTAGCTGGTCGTCACGAACCCGCGCAGCTTCGGCGTGAGATCGAAATCCGCGGCGCCGTTCAGCAGGAACACGCCCGGGTTGACGAAGTTCGGCTGTCCCTCGTCCTTGTTGGTCCGCAGCGACGGAAGCAGGCTGACGGGGGACTTGATGCCGGTGCCCGTCTGCGCGAGCCGCAGCCCCTGACGGTTCCACAACGAGAACGGCCCGCCGGCAAACGTCGGGATGTCGAGGATCGCGTCGAAGCCATGACCCTTGTCGTCGGACGGATCGCCGTCGCCGGAAGCGATGAAGGTCGCTCCCTTGATGCGCAGCCAGTCTTTATCGAGCGAGAGTTCGAGGGCGCCCATCTGCGCGTTGATGTCCACTCGCTGCGCCGAAATCGGGTTGTTCGTTTCGTGGCCGAGCGCCTGGTAGAACGCGTGGCTGACATTGATGCGCCCGACGTGGCCGTTACCCGACATTCCCAGGTAATAACTGTGGACGTCGTTGGTGCCGATGACGCCGATGGGCGCCGGCCGCACGAGGAAGCCGTTGCGATCGTAGTGCAGCTCGCCGTTGTCGCGGTTCGCGTGGAAACTGAACGACTGCGTGAAGCCAGATACCCAGAAATCCTGGATGTAGACGTTCGCGATGTAGACCTGCGCCTTGCGCCGGTTCGGCTCGTTGAAGCCGCTGTTCGTATCCTTCTCGAAGAGATCGAAGACCGCCGCGTTGTACTCGATGCGGCTCGACTTCATCGTGCCGAACACGCGCACGCCCGGCGCCTCCAGCACCGCCATGAAGCCGCGGAAGTCCGAGGTGAACTCCTGCACCCCGGCGCGGATCGACATGAAATCGAAATAGTGGCTTGTGTCGAACAGCTTCTTCTCGACGAACGCTTCCTGGATGCCGAGGTGATGATCCAGACGCGTGCTCTTGCGCCGCACGTCGGCGTTCACGCCGTTGTACTCGGAGAGGTTGACGAAATTGAGACTGAACGCCGGCGCGACACGCACGCGCCAGTCGATCGGGCGGAACACGGTGTCGCCGCGGAATAGATCGAATGATGTCCTGACGGTCGTGAGCGGCACGTAAATGCCGCCGCGGCCGAAGAATCGCTCGCTGCCCGGACGTTGAGTGCTGACGCCGCTCGGTACCGGAAGATTGCGTCCCTCGAGGAGCGAGTCGCTGACGCCGGTGAACGTGAAGAACGTGCGCTTGCCGAGTATCGGGTAGTCCCCCTTCAGGTAATTCTGGTTGTACGGATCCCACCAGTGCCCCGTGACGTACGGGTAATCGCCCCGCGCGCCGTAGCGCTGCCACTCCGGCAGGTTGAGGTTCCATCGATCGGGGACCGGCACGTAGACCTTTTCGCCCGGCGCCAGCACGACCGGCTCTGCGTTGGGGACGTCTTTCGGCCGGATGACATTCCCGTACGGCGTCGGTGGACCAGGATCGATTCGCTTCTCAGGCGGTCCGCCCGCGCCAGCGTTCATCTTTAATTCGACGCTGACCAGTTCAGCGGCGCGGACGCGCAGGCCGCTTTGCTCCACCGGCGTGAAGCCCTCTCGGCTGAGCGCGATCACGTACTCGCCGGGCGCGACATCGATCAAGCGGAAGATGCCGTCGCCGCTCGTCGACGTGCGCGCCACCTCGCGCGTTCCCTGTTTCAGCACGACTTCGACGGCCGGCAGGCCGCGGCCGTTCTGATCGGTGACCATCCCCTGGATCGACGAGCGCGCGGGGCGCTGCTGCGGGATCTGATCGTCGGAGGCGGTAGAGGAGGAGGCAGAGGTCGCAGAGACGTTAAGCACAGAGGCACAGAGGACACAGAGACGCACAGAGGCAGCGGTCGCGCGCCGGCCTTCGGCCGGCGTCACGAACGCCGTACGCGTGGCGGATGAAAGCCGCGGTGCGACGGATTGGCGGCTTTCATCCGCCACGCGCCCGGCGCTCTGCGGCGCGAAGCGCGGCGCGACCGCCTCGCCGTCACGCAACCCTAGCATTCGCACAACCCGGCTCTCTTTGTGCGTCTCTGTGAACTCTGTGGCTCTGTGTTGTACGAGATCTTGATCAAGCCCGTACAACCCCAGGACGGCTGCAACCAGTAGCGGCGTCACGCGCCTAGCGCCTCCACTCGTCGATCAGATTCGCCACGAGCCCAGTCCAGCCGGTCTGGTGGTTCGCGCCGAGGCCCGCACCGTTGTCGCCGTGGAAGTACTCGTTGAAGAGCAGCAGGTCGCGCCAGTGTGGATCCTGCTGGAACTTCTGGGTGCCGCCGTAGATGCGCCGGCGCCCTTCCTTGTCGCGCGTGAACATGCCGATCATCCGGTTTGCGATCTCGCGCGCCATGTCGTGCGGCGTGATCGCCTTGCCGCTGGTCGCCGGCGCCTTCACCTTGAACTCGGGGCCGAACGCTTCGCTGAACTTCGCAAACGACTCGATCAGCAAGTACGACGTCGGGAACCAGATCGGACCGCGCCAGTTCGAGTTCCCCCCCTTGATCTTCACGTCCGCTTCCCCCGGCTCGTAACGCACGGTGCCGGAGCCGAAGCTGAACGGATGCTCGTGGTGGAACTTCGAGAGGCTGCGAATCCCGCCGGGCGAGAGGAACTCCGTCTCGTCCCAGATGCGCGTCAGCAGTTTGTCGAGCTGGTGGCGATCGACGATCGACAGGATGTCGCGCCGCTCGCCGTCCCGCGTCTCCGTGTAGCACGCCTGTCCGACGAGGTCCGGCCGGTTCTTGATGAACCAGTGGACGTCGGTCACGAACATCGGCATGTCCTTGAGGTCCCTCTCGTTTAGGACGTCAATCGCGTAGAGCGGGATGAGGCCGACGAGCGAGCGCACGCGGAACTTGTGGAACACGCCGCTTGGATAGCGCAGGACGTCGTAGAAGAACCCGTCTTCCTCGTCCCACAGCTGATAACCGCGGCCGCCCATGCGCTTCATCGCGCCGCCGATGTAGATGAAGTGTTCGAAGAACTTCGTCGCCATCGACTCGTAGACCTTGTTGGTCTTCGCGAGCTCGATTGCGATCCGCATCATGTGGAGGCAGAAGAAGCCCATCCACCCCGTCGCGTCCGACTGCTCGAGGATCGCACCGTCCGGCAGCTTCTCGCTGCGATCGACAACCGTGATGTTGTCGAGGCCGAGGAAGCCCCCTTCGAACACGTTCATGCCCTGGCTGTCGACCTTGTTCACCCACCAGGCGAAGTTGATCAACAGTTTCTGGAAGCACTTCTCGAGGAACTCGGTGTCGGCCTTGCCGGTCCGCTCCTTCTCGACGTTGTACACGCGCCAGCACGCCCATGCGTGCACCGGCGGGTTCAGGTCCGAGAACTCCCACTCGTAGGCGGGGATCTGCCCGTTCGGGTGCTGGAACTGCTCGAAGAGCAGCACCCACAGGTTCTCCTTGGCAAAGTACGGATCGATCAGCGCGATCGCGACGCAGTGGAAGGCGAGGTCCCACGCCGCGAACCATGGGTACTCCCACTTGTCCGGCATCGACAGGATGCGCATCGAGTTCAGATGCTTCCAGTGATGGTTGCGAATCGTGTTCCGCGAGGCCGGGGGCGGCATGTTGGGGTTGTCGCCGTTCAGCCACTGGGTCACGTCGAACAGGTAGATCTGCTTCGTCCACAGCATGCCGGCGAGCGCCTGCCGTTGCACGAGCTTCTCGTCCTTCGTCGCCTTCGGCGGATGGATCGCCTCGTAGAACTCGTCCGCTTCCTTCCGCCGCTTGTCGACGATCGATTCGACGTCTCCCAGCGGGTCCTGCAGCGTCTCGTTCGAGAGCCGGAGGTGCCACGCGATCGACTTCCTGGCGGGAACGTTCGCGGTGAAGTGGAAGGCCGCCTTCGTGCCGAACCCGTCCGGGTTCACCGCATCGTGCTCGCCATTGACCACTGATCGGTGGAACCCGTCTTTGACGTACGGCGTGACGCTCTTTGATCCGTAGAGCCGCTCGCAGTTCGTCTCGTTGTGCGTGAACAGCGTGTTCGCGTCGGACGCCGCGTAGAGGTGCCGCGGTCCGAGCTTGTACTCGAACATCAGGTTCGGCAGCGGATCCGCGTTCGAATCGTCGGCGGTGAACGATTGGAAGCCGTTCCCTGATGGTCCGCGGGTGATCACCGGCTGCTGCCGCCGCTCCGCGCCCCAGCCCCACGTGTTGCGGAACCACAGTTGCGGCAGCACGTGCAGCACGTGATCCTGCGGTCCGCGGTTGAACGCTTCCACGCGGATGCAGATGTCGTCGGGTCCCGCCTTCGCGTACTCGACGACGACGTCGAAATAGCGATCCTCGTGGAAGACGCCGCTGTCGAGCAGCTCGAACTCCATACCGCCGCCGCCGCGGCGCCGGTTCTCGTCGAGCAGCGGTCCGTACGGATACTCGGTGTGCGGGTATTTGTAGAGGAGTTTCATGTAGGCGCCCGACGGCAGGGCGTCCACGTAGAAGTAGTAATCCTTCACGTCTTCGCCGCGGTTGCCCTCGCTTGACGTGAGCCCGTACATCCGCTCTTTGAGGATCGGATCCTTCCCGTTCCACAACGCGAGTGCAAAAGTGAGCAGCTGATAGCGATCGCAAAGCCCCGCGATGCCGTCTTCGCCCCAGCGATACGCCTTGCTGCGCGCCTGGTCGTGCGGGAGATAGCTCCACGCGTCACCGTTGGCGCTGTAGTCCTCTCGCACCGTTCCCCAGGCGCGTTCCGTCACGTAGCACCCCCAGCGACGCCATGGCGGGACGATGGCGGGCGTGAGATCGGCAAGGCGCTCGTGTTCTGAAGTCGGGCGAGTTTTGGATGGCATGTGCGTGGGGTATTATCCGCAGGCAGCTCATGCGCCGCAATCTTTCTGCGTATTTATCTGAATTCGCCGGAACCGCCCTCATGCTGTTCATCGGCGTCAGTGCCGTGGCGTTCATGTGGGCCCCGGGTTCCCCGGTTCCCATCGTCACCAACGGGGCATTGCGTAGGCTGTTGACCGGCATTATGTTCGCGGGAGGGGCCACCGCGGTGGTTTATTCGCCGCTGGGGCAAATTAGCGGCGGTCACATCAATCCCGCCGTTACATTGGCATTTTGGCGGCTCGGGAAGGTTCCGACCCGCGACGCTGTTATATATGTCGTGGTCCAGTTCCTCGGCGCTCTCGCGGGCGCCTACGCCGCGGGCATCGCGTGGGGTCCGCTGACGAGCGGAGTCCAGTACGCCGTCACCGTTCCCGGCGACGGCTACACGTGGGCGGGCGCGCTCGCCGCCGAGACGTTCATCACGTTTCTTCTCGTTTTCACGATTTTCATCTGCGTGAACAAGCCGCGCATTGCGCCGCGCACGGGCCTGATCGTCGGCACCCTTGTCGCGCTCCTCGTGATGATCGAGGCGCCCGTAACCGGGACGAGCCTCAATCCCGCGCGCACGCTCGGCCCTGCGATCCTCGCGTCGAATTACAACGCACTCTGGGTGTACTTCGCCGGTCCCGCGCTCGGCGCGCTGATTGCGGTCGGCGCCTTTCGCGGACAGTGGGGCGCGCAGACTGTCTGCGCGAAGCTGTATCACACGGAAAAATATTCCTGTCCATTCGACACATGCAACTACCGGCTCGTATCCGCCGGCGAGACGGTGATGAAAGAAGGGGAATCGGGCTCGGAAGCATACGTCGTCGAACGCGGGCATCTCGACGTGCGGCGCAGCAGCGCCGGCACGGATGCAGTGCCGCTGGCGCGGCTCGGGCCGGGCGACTGGGTCGGCGAGATGAGTCTCCTGCTCGACGAGCCGCGATCGGCCACGGTGGTGGCATCGACGGATGCGCAGCTCCGGCGCGTCACCAAACACGACATGGGACACGTGCTCGCGGAAGATCCGCAACGCACGGAAGAATTGCTGCGCCAGCTCGCGCGGCGCGTCAAGGCAACGAACGAGCGCGTGGCCGGGAGAGTGTGATCCGATGCGCGTCAAATTTCGTGGCGTGCGGGGATCCGTGCCCTGGTCGGTCCCCGAGGGGATCATCCACGGCTGCAACACGCCGTGCATCGAGATCTTCGACGAGCGGAACAACGGCATCCTGATCCTCGACGCCGGTTCGGGAATCGTCGGTGTATCGCCCGCCAGCCTGTGCAAGACGCCGTGCCCGGTCTCATTGGTGCTGACGCATTACCACTGGGATCACCTGCTCGGCCTGCCGTTCTTCGCCGCGCTGTATCAGCGCGGCTGGGACCTGACGATTCATACGCCGACGCTGGCGTCGCACGATCCGTCGTGGCTCGACACGATGTTCAAGTCGCCGTTCTTTCCTGTTCCCTACGAACACCTGCCGAACAAGCCGAAGGTGTCGATGGTGGAGCCGGGAACCGTGTCCGTGCCCGGCTTCAGCGTGACCGCGTTGAACCTGAATCATCCAGGTGGTGCGCTCGCCTACCGCATCAAGGGTCCGCAGGGGGATCTCGTCTACGCCACGGATCACGAGTTCGGCAATCCAAAATTCGACGAGCCGCTCGCCGCGTTCGCCAGCGGAGCAGCGGCGATGGTCCTCGACGCGCATTTCACTCCGGACGAGCTTCCGAACCACAAAGGCTGGGGGCACAGCGACTGGCGGCAGTGCGCGGAGTTCGCATCCGCCAACGGCATCGGCAAGCTCTATCTCTTCCATCACAAACCGGGGCGATCGGACCAGGCGCTGGCGGACATCCGCGTCGAGGCGCAGAAGGTTTTCGCAACGACGGATACGGCGAGCGAAGAGACGTTCATTGACATATAAACAAGGCTCAAAAAGGTTCAAGGGGTTCGAGGGGTTCAGATGTTGAGAGCACCAAAGCTCGTCAGTGCGGCCATTTTCACGAGCGTCGTGATGCTTGCCGTTCCGGCGCGGACGGCGGACCATCGCGACGCACCGGGCATTTCGGAGGATGGCCGCGCCGACCTGCTCGACGTGTTTGATTTCGTCAATCCGAGCAATGGCAACGTCGTGCTGGCCGCCACGGTCAACCCCTTCACGATCGGCGGCGCCACCGGCGTCGCGTTCGGGCCCGACGTGCTGTACGAGTTCAAGATCGATAACACCGGCGACAACCTCGAGGACCTGGTGATCCAGGCGACGTTTTCGTCGACCGTGCCGGGCCCGCAGACGTTTTCGATTCGCGGGCCGTCGAAGCCCCGTGTCGCCGGCGCCGCCGGGAGCCTGTTACTCGACGAGTCGCCTCGCCTGACCGGACCCGCGACGGGCGAGGTCGTCGCCGGCAGCGGCTCCATCGCCCGCGCGTTTGCGGGCTTGCGCGATGATCCGTTCTTCATCGACCTGATCTGGGTTTTGCGGCTCATCGGAGCGCAGCCCGGTGGCCCGCTGACGCGCGCACCGGGGATCGACTTCATCGCGGGGCTGAACTGCAGCGCCCTCGTGGTGGAAGTCCCGGCGTCAGCCTTGCGCGGGAGCAGCGGCAACGTCATCAAGGTCTGGGCGACGACCAGCCGCGCCAAGTCCCTCACGCGCAGCGGCAGCCTCTACCTCGCCGACACGCAGACCGGACCGTTCACGCAGGTTGACCGGACGGCGATCCCGGCGGTCAGCACGGTCGTCATCCCGACGCGGCTGAAGGATGCGTTCAACCGGTCGGTGCCCACGCAGGATATCCTGTTCAAGGACGCTGCGCTGGCGCGCCTGGTATCGATCAACGGCGACAGCGTCTATTCGTCGACGCTGCTGGACGCGGTCCTGTTGCCGGACGTCGCCATCCTGGACATGGGAAAGACGACCGGCTTCTTGAACGGCCGCCGGCCTCAGGACGATGTGATCGACATCCTGCTGCAGGCCGCGAGCAAGGGTGCGGTGACCGGCGACAACGTCAACGCCAACGACGTACCGTTTCTCCAGGCTTTTCCGTTCCTGGCGCCGCCACACGGACCCGAGGAGCCAATTCCCGGCCGCAACAAGCAGCCGATCCACTGAGACGGTAGCGCATGATTCGCCCCCTGATCGTGACGATCGTCGCGCTGCTGCCCGCCATGACGGGCGCGCAGGCCGACCAGAATCGCTCGACAGCTCAACTCGACATGGAGATCGGCGTCTGGGCCGCACGGACCGAACGAGATCCGGACGATTACATCAGCCCGACGCGCCTTGGCTATGCGCGGCTGCGCAAGGCGCGCATCGCCGGGGACTTCCGGGAATACGCCGCGGCCGAAGCGGCCCTGACCGAAGCCCTGAAGCGCCAGCCGGATCACTATACGGCCCTGCTCGGCCTGGGGACCGCCCGTTCGGCGAGGCACCGGTTTGCGGACGCCATCGTCCTGGGGATGAAGGCCGCCGTGATCCAGCCCGATGATCCCGACGCGTACGCCCTCATCGGAGACGCGAACCTGGGTCTCGGTGATCTCGACCGCGCGCAGGCGGCGTACGCCGAGCTGGAGAAGCGCGCGCCAGGATTCGATGCCGACACGCGCCGAGCGAACCTTCTCCAGGCTCGCGGAAAGTCGCGGGAAGCGATTGCGCTGCTGCGAGCCGCGCTCAGCGACGCGACCCCGAAAGGCCTGCCCGCCGAATCGCGTTCGTGGTGCCAGGTGATGATCGGCGCGACGCTCTTCGATCTCGGCGACTGGGACGCGGCGGAACCGGAGTACCAGGCCGCCCTGAAGCTGACGCGCGACAGCTACGTGGCGATCGAGCACCTCGCCGAGCTGCGTTCCTACCAGCGGCGCGACAAGGAAGCACTGGCGCTTTACGAGCGCGCGATCGCATTGGCTCCGCATCCGGACTTTTTCGAAGCCGTGGCGCGCACGCACGAATGGGCGGGGCGCTCCGAGGAAGCGAAGCGCTGGCACGTTCGAGCGCGCGATGGTTATCTCGACGCCGTCAAGGCCAGCGATCCTGGCTACTACCGCAACCTCGCGATGTACTTCACTGACGTTGAACCGAAACCGGACGAAGCCGTCGCCTGGGCGCGAAAGGATCTCGAGCTTCGCCAGGATCACGCCGCCTGGTCCGCGCTCGCGTGGGCGCTGCTGGGCAAAGGGGATATCGCCGGGGCACGCGACGCGAGTGCGAAGGCAACCGCGTCAGATGCCGAAGATGCGGGGATGTGGTTCCGTGCCGGAATGATCGAGAAGGCCGCTGGCAACACCGCCGGCGCACGTGCAGCCCTTCAGCGGGCGCTCGCCATAAACTCAAAATTCGACCGGGCGGCAGAGGCTAGAAAGCTGCTTGAAATTCTAAACAGGAAGTAGAGGAGTTCAGGAGAATTGAATGCTCCTGATCTCCTGGCCCTCCTGTTAGAAAGACAAACAGCCGCGAGGAAAACTAGAAAGTCCAGCCGCCGGCGACGTGGGCTCGGTTGATGTTGGTCTTCGCGTCGCCGAACAGGCGCATGTAGCGGTAGCCCCCTTCGATGCGGATGCGCTTCCAGGCCTGGACGGCAACGCCGCCGCCGCCGCCCGCGAGGAACCCGAGCTGCTGGCGTCCTTCGCCGAGACCGGTCAGCGCTGCGGCTTCTGTATCGAGTGATGTTCCGTTGACGGTGAGATGGACCTGCGGATCGAGCCGTGCGGTTCCGGCGCCCGCTTCGACGAACGTCAAGAGCCTGCCCGCTGACGGACCGTGCGCGCGCACGCCACCGAACCCGTACCACATCGGCACGCGCGACTCGAAGACGACGGGAAAATCGCTGTGGAACGCCGTCTCGTTGTCCGCGCGAATCCGTGCGGCCGTCTTCGCCAGCTGATCGCTCAGCTCTGGCCCGATCACATTCCGCATCCGGCCGATCTCGCCGAAGATGTGGAACCAGTCGTTCACCCTCCACGCGCCAAGTCCGGCGTACGCGGAGTCGGTTTCCACCGCGCGCGCGCCGCCGACAGTTCCCTCGATGTATCCCTTCGACGGTTCCTGCGCGGCCACCATCGCGGGCACCAGTAGCACCCCCAGCAGCGCCAGCGCAAGCAGCCGCCTTCGCGCTTCGCGCTTCGGCGCCCAAGCCTCTCGCACCTCTCGCACCCTTCGCCCCTCTCGCACCTATTTCTGGATTTCCGGGTTTCGCGGCAGCTTCAGATAGGGCAGCCGCACCGCGCGCCCTTTGCTGTCCGTCATCACGCTGTTGTCCACTCGCAGTGAATCCGGCGGATGGAAGCCTTCGCTGCCGATCTGCGAGACATAGTCGTCCTGCTCGACGCCGTCGCCGCTGACGCCGAGACCGCCGATGACGCGGTCGCCGCGATAGAGCGGGGCGCTGCCAGGGAACCACACGATGCCGCTCTGGTTCAGGTAGTTGCGATTGCCGCCGCGCGACGCCCCCGGGCCTTCGGTGCAGGGATTCTTCGAATCGTAGACGTAGAGATCGAACCACGGTCCGTGCTGCGGCTCGCTGTCCTGCTCCTCGAGCTGTTCTTCCAGATCGATCCCCGGCGGGAAGAGCGGCTGTCCTGCGAAGCTGATCGTCCGCGCGGTGATCGCCCAGCCCTTGCCCGCGGGAGGCTCCGGCGACCAGGTGTACTTGTCGTGCTCGCTGGTGGCCGCGATGTTTTTCAGCACATCGTAACCCTCGCGCGTGCTGAAGTAGTAAGTGTTTCGCGCCTTCGTCATCGCGACGTCGGACGAGAACACGGTGCCGTCCGGCATTCGGTACAGCGCCAGAATCGCGCCGCTCTCGTCAGAGATGCTGATGGTCATGCGCGCGGGCTGGTTGATCGGCAGTCGGATCATCGCGCGCGTGCGGAATGCGACATCGACCGACTGATCGATGATGCGGCGCACTTCGTCAACGCTCAGGCCGTCCGCAACGGTGCTGCCGCGCGGACCGAGGATGTAGCCCTCGGGCGCCTGCAAACCGTCGCGCGGCTGGACGATGAAGGTGCCGTTCGAGACGAGACCCGGCGCGGAACCCGCGGGACGTCCGCGCAGCGTCTTCCTGATGCACGTGATGTTCGTGCAGGTGCCGAAGAAGGGAAGCCGCAGGCCGTCGATGAAGACGGCGCCTGGCGCGCCGAGCGGCTCGGAGAAATCCAGTCCGCGTCCCGCGCCCGCCGCTCCTGCCGTCGCCGCATATTCGGCGAACTCCGGCTTCACCCCCGCGACGCCGACGGCGCCGACCACCTTGCCGCCGCGATAAATGGGAATGCCGCCGGGATTCACTGGCACCTCGCCGAGCTGGTCCTGCCCTGTGTCGAACACGTCGAGCTTGCCCGTCGTGATGCCCACCGAAGACAGCGGCTCGCCGTGATCGTCGAGCATCGGCCCGCCGCGCGCGCAGCCGCGCGTGTCGGACGGTTCGCACGGCAGCGGCGTCGATCCGGCGCCCTGGCCGAATGTACCGGCGATCGACGTCGGACGCGGGAACGGCGCGTTGAAGACCGCATCCCCCTGCACGTCGACCTTGCAGCCGCGGTTGATGTTCTCGACGCCGTAGAGCGCCGCGGTGCCCGTGTTCTTCACGCCGGGCGGAAAGTGGATGCCGCTGATGAACCGAACGGTGCGCGAGGAGAGCGGCGCCTGGTCGTTCGCGAACATCGCGCCCGCGCGCGCGACCGAGACGGCAATGTCGGGCGTGCGCTCCACGGCGCCGGCGCGCGAGTAGACGCCGAGAATATTGCCGGTTCGATCGACGACCGCGGCCGCGAGTGTTTCGTCGCTCAACGCCGTGGCCGCAATCGTCAGCACCGCGCGGACGTCATCCGCGGTCAGCGTCTGCGCGATACCCCCCGCCTTGTCCGTCGGCGTGTTCTGGGAAAAAAGAATCGGCCCTGACGCGAGCATCAGGGCCGCTGTTGCGAGATATCTGCTCAATCGCACGCCGCGGATTCTATCTTGTTCCGGGGGACGTCGTCCCCCGGACCCCCTTACACGCTCGCTCGTGGGGCCCCGACGCCCCACTCCGCGCGCGTGGCTCCGTCGCTGGGCTCACTCGCTGCGAGGTGTATCTCCGCCGCCGAATCCTTCGCGGTAGCCGCGGCGGAAGCCGGCGCGGTAGCCGTTCTGGTAGTCGGCCTTCGGGCCCATGCCCGCCTGGTAGCCGGAGTCCGCCTGTTCGAGCTCGCGCTGCCCCTCGAGGTCCCAGCCGTGCGGCTTGTCTTCACGCCCGGCCTGGATGCCTTCCTGCCGCCCGCGCTCGTAGCCGACGCGGTAGGCGTTGGACTGCTGCGGCATTATCGTCGCCGCGGAGTTGTCCCACTCCTGCCGCGAGAGGCGGCTGTCATGATTGGCGTCCAGCCTGTCGAACGCCGCCTGGTTCCAATGCCACTCGTTGCGCGCGATATAGCCGTCACCGTTAACGTCGACGCTGCGGAACTCGTCCTCCACGGTGTTCTGCGTGCCCACCGCCTCCGCGCGCGTCAGCACGCCGTCGCGGTTGGCGTCGAGCGCATCGAACACGGCCCTGCTGCCATGCCATTCATCGCGCGACACGCGGCCGTCCTTGTTCGTGTCGAGGTCCGCGAAGCGATCTTCGCGATCCTCATCGTCGGTGCCCTTGAATTCGGCGCGGCTCAGAAAGTTGTCACGGTTGCGATCGAGCCGCGTGAACAGCTCGGCGCTTGCGTGCCACTCGTTGCGCGACAGGCGGCCGTCGTTGTTGTGATCGAGCTCGCGGAAGCGCGCATCCGTCCAGTCGTCCTCCTGCTCGATCGACCCTTCGATGTCGCGATCGTCCCACCGGCTCGGGCGCCGCGCTCCCGGGCGCAGTTCGTCACCGGAGAGGCGGCCGTCACCATTCCAGTCATGGTTGCGGAACGACCGATCGTTGCCGCGCCACTCGTCGCGCGTGATCACGCCGTCTCCGTTCGTGTCCAT
>DASPXV010000133.1:0-2628 GCA_035637115.1 Vicinamibacterales bacterium | reverse complement strand
GGCAGCCCTCGAGCAGATGACCCACCGGCCGGCGGACAGTCTCATTGCCGACTGGCATCGCGCGCTGACCGACGCGGCCAAGCCGATCGCGGTCGCGACCGGAACGCCGCTGCCCACCGACCGCGCGCAGCGGGATCAGGCACGGTTGACGCCAGTCACGACCGCCGGCGCGCGCGCGCTCGTGAGCCCCGGCAAGGAACAGCACTACAACCTCGCGCCGGCGCTGAGTCCCGACGGCACGCGCATGGCCTACATCTCGGACGCGGGACTGTTTTCGTTCGACTTGTACCTCGCCAACGCGGAGAACGGCCAGACGATCCGCAAGCTCGTGTCCGCGACCCGCGATCCCCATCTCGAGAGCATGCAGCTCATCAACTCGGCAGGCGCCTGGAGCACGGACGGCCGCTTCGCGTTCGGTGCGATCGTAACCGGCCGGCCGGCGCTCCGCATCGTGAAGGGCGATAACGGCGACCTGATCAAGGAAATAAAGTTTCCGTCACTCGGCGAGATCTTCAATCCGACGTGGTCGCCCGACGGGAAACAGATTGCGTTCAGCGCGCAAGTCGGCGGGGTCACCGATCTCTTTGTGTACGATCTCGACAGCGGCCAGCAGCGGCGCCTGACCAATGACGCCTACGCCGACCTCGAGCCCGCCTGGTCACCCGATGGTTCGCAGATTGCATTCGTGACTGATCGCTTCACCACATCGCTGGACGACTTGTCGTACGGCGATTATCAGCTGGCCGTCATCGATGTCCGGGGCAGCGGTCAGATCCGGCAGCTCCCGCATCTCCCGAAAGCCAAGCACATCAATCCGCAGTGGAGTCCGGACGGGAAAAGTCTCTACTTCCTCGGCGATCCGGGCGGGGTCACCAACGTCTTTCGCCTGTCCATCGACGGCGGCGCGATCGCGCAAGTGACGAATGTATTCACCGGCGTCAGCGGCATCACCTCGCTGAGTCCGGCACTCAGCGTCGCACAGAAGGCGCCGCGCGCCGTGTTCGCGGTCTACTCGGATGGCGGCTACGCGATTCAAGCGATCGACGATATCCGGGCGCTCGAGGGCGGACCAATCGTCCAGCTGCCGCCGACCGCCTCGGCACTGCCGCCCCTGGAACGGGCCGAGGTCGGAACCGGCATCGCGGCGCTGCTTCGAGATCCCAAGCCCGTGCCGGCGGCGGCGACCCTCAACCTCAGCAGCGCGGTCAAGGAGTACCATCCCAAGCTGTCGCTCGACTTCATCGCCCAACCCTCCCTCGCGGTCGCGGCCGATCGCTTCGGGACCTACATCGGCGGCGGGGCCACGCTGTACTGGAGCGACATGCTCGGCGACCACAATCTCGTCACGATGGCGCAGTTCCAGGGTCGCATCTCGGACTTCGCCGCGGCGACCGCATACCTCAACCGGAAGTCGCGCCTGACGTGGGCCGTAGGCGCCCAACAGATCCCGTACATCTTTTACGGCTACGCCGCGTATCAGGATCCGAACGGTGTCATTGTCGAAGAGATTCGTCGTTTCAAGCAAACCAATCGCGGGCTGAATGGCGTCATGGCGTACCCGTTCAATCGTTCGGACCGGGTCGAAATATCGGGTGGCTTACAACAAATCTCATACGACGACGAGCTCCAGAAGCACGGGTTTCAGGGCGGCTCGGTCGTTTTCGATTCCACGATCCACTTCCCCGTGCCACCGCCGGTGACGTTGGAGGCGACCAGCTTTGCGTTCGTGCACGACAACTCGTTCTACGGCGCCACAAGCCCCATTCTGGGTGATCGCTGGCGGCTCGAAGCAGACCCGACATTCGGGGGCCTGCAGTTCTTCACCACGTATGCGGACTATCGGAAGTACGTGATGCCGCACCGTCCCTTCACGTTCGCGGTGCGGGCACTCCACATCGGGCGCTACGGCAGAGACGCCGAGGATGTTCGCATCTATCCGATGTTCATCGGCTACTCGAGTTTGGTGCGTGGGTATGACCGCGGGAGCTTCCAGTTGAGCGAATGCGTGAACCCCACGCCGACCTCCCCCTGCCCTGTGTTCGATCAGCTCTGGGGCAGCAAAATCCTGGTGGCCAACGCGGAGCTCCGATTCCCCCCCTTCGGTCTGCTGGGCGTCGGCGGCGGTTACTACGGCATCCTGCCGATCGAAGCCGGCATTTTCTACGACGCCGGCGTGGCGTGGACGGCGAGCGAAGGCGCCCAGTTGTTCGGGAACGGACCCCGCAAGGTCGTCCGGAGCACCGGCGTCTCGCTCCGCATGAATTTGCTGGGGTACGCGATCGGCCAGATGGACATCGTGCATCCCTTCGACCGGCCGGAGAAAAACTGGCTGGTACGGTTCAGTCTGACCGAAGGCTTCTAGGACCCGCACGGCCGTCAAGAATTGTAGGGGCGCAGCATGCTGCGCCCCTACAATTTTTTCACCGCACTGGCAATCCGCTCGGTACCGAAGCCGGTATGATGCCGGACAGATCGCGGGCGGCCGGATCCGTGAGCGACTTGAGAAACTCCACCAGATCGGCGAGTTGCGCGTCCGTCAAATGCAATGGCTGCCGGACGCGCCCGTCCAGGCTCGCGAGTACGGCATCGATCGTGGCCGCATCACCGTGATAGCTGTCCCGGACGTTC
>DASPXV010000132.1:0-9727 GCA_035637115.1 Vicinamibacterales bacterium | reverse complement strand
AGAGTGATAGAGAACGACGCCGGCCCCCTCCCCTGTGCTTTCATTGCCGCTCAGCGTGGAATTGAACACGCTGAGCGAACCGTCGACGGCAAAGATTGCACCGCCCGCGTCCCGGCCCCAATGGCCCTCGCTGTAGCCGTGCACGACGAAATTGCCGGTAAAGGTGCTGTTACGAATGACGACGGTAGCGCGATGACCGAAGATGGCGCCGCCCAGGCCAGCGCCGCCGCCGCCGTAATCGGCGGTTCCGGCGCCGCCAAACGCGCCGCCTTCGCCCGGCCCGCTCGGCCCCGCCCCGCCGCCGCCGCCGAAACCGCCGTCACCGCCGTTACCGACGTCACCAGCAGCGCCGCCTCCACCGCCGAAGCCGCCCTGCCCACCGTCGGTTCCCGAACACGTCAACGGCGCGCAGCCCCAGCCACCGCCGCCACCGCCGCCCCCGTAACTGCCGTCGCCACCACGGCCGCCGGCCTCGACGAATATTTGGATCACACCCCCATTCACGCTGATGCTGCCCGAGTTGCCACCACCGCCGCCGCCGCCGGGACATGCGGCATCGTGACCCGCCTCACCGCGCTGTGTGCCTCCGCCATTGCCGCCGCATGCGAACCCACCCAGAGCGTCACCAGCCGTTGCCGCATAGCCGTTTCTGACGGTCCCACCGCCGCCGCCGCCAAATCCAAAAAGGCACTCGGTCCATCCACCGGGGCACAGAAGATAGTTCCCCGAGCCGCCGGCGCCCCGGGCGCCGCCACCGCCTCCACCCCCAAAGGGTGCGCGGCCGCCGTCGCCGCCGAGGCCACCGCCGCCACCGCCCGCATCCAGCGATCCGTCCAGAATCTCCCCTCTCTCCCCGCCACCATCACCGCCGCATGCGCCGTTATTCTGGAACGTGCTGTGCTCGATGGTCAGCGTCCCATCCTTCACGTAGATTGCGCCGCCGGCGCCAAGGCCACCACCGCCGGCATGTGCGCCGTGTCCCCCCTTTCCTGTGAATCCCTTGATGTAGAGGTTCCAGATTGTCAGGTTTCCGGTACCCGACACGACGTCCGGCGTGCCTCCTGGATTGCGGTCGACGGAGGCGTTGGCGACTGCGAACGCGCGGAAATTCGTTCCGCTGCAGTTCCGATACAGGTTGGCGCGCTCGAGCCGCGCTCCGTTGCCGGCGATCGTGATGTTCGTGAAGACGATTGGAGTCGCCGTCGGTCCCATGAAGTTGTACGGGTCGTCGACGATTTGATTCATGGCGTAGATCGCGCCGGAACTCAGCTCGATGGTGTCATCGCCGCTGCCCGGTTCGCACTCGGTCGCAATCACCTCGACGCTGCTGCTGCCGCTCATGCGAACGGCCTTGGACGCGTCGAGATTGGCCGCCCAGACGGCCTCCTGCAGCGAGCAGTAGCCATCGGTAGGATTGATGCCCTGTGCAGTCGTGGTGACATGTATCGTGGCGCTGTGCGCCAGCTTCGGCATGGCAATCACGAGCACCGTCACCAAGGCGGTCAGGCAGTCGTTTCGCAGTCCGTCGCGGGTTCTCATAGCGTCCCCACCCTCTATTCGTCGCCGACCCAGTTTTTAAGCTGCTGAGCTTTGCTTGTCGCTGCGTCGCTGGTACGATGCGCGTCGACTCGCGGCCGCAACATAGATAACTCGCGCTGCGGATGGCGAGTCCTAAAGCGACACTCAAAAGATCCTCAAACGCGGCTCAATTCGGTTATGGGCACCCAGGGCATCCCGCTGTACGACTTCGGGCCGTTTCGACTCGACGCCGACGACCGCCAACTGCTGCGAAACGGCGAACCTGTTCCGCTGACGCCCAAGGTATTCGACACACTGCAGGTGCTCGTCGAGAACCACGGCCGACTAGTACTCAAAGAGGATCTGCTGAAGACGCTCTGGCCCGATACGTTTGTGGCCGAAGCGAATCTCACGCAGGCTGTTTTCACCTTACGCAAGGCGCTTGGGGAGAGCGGAACCGAGCAGCACTACCTCGCGACCGTCCCGCGGCGGGGATATCGGTTCACCGCGGATGTAAGGCAGGCGCCAAGAGAGGAGGCGACGCAACACTCTGCTGTCGCAGACGCCGTCCCCGACCGGGTCGCGAGCGCAAGGCGTCCGCTGAGCCGGTCCTGGATGACCCTGGCCGCCATTGTCGTCCTCCCCGTCGCGATCGCTGCGATCGGCGTGTTCTACGCGTCCAGGCCAGGCTCGCACCCGCAAATCGATGGGACCAGACCGTTGCTGGCGGTCCTGCCGTTCGAGAATCTGACCGGAGACCCGACGCAGGATTACTTCACTGACGGCCTCACTGACGAAATGATCCATCAGATTGGAAAGGCCGATCCGCCGCATCTCGGCGTCATCGCGCGCACGTCGATCATGCACTATAAGCACGGCGCGCAGAACGTAGAGGAGATCGGGCGCGATCTGCGTGTTCAGTACGTGCTCGAGGGCAGCGTCCGGCGCGATGCGCAGAAGGTGCGGATCACGGCGCAGCTAATCAAGGTGAGCGATCAGACGCACATCTGGGCGCGCGAGTACGATCGTGAACTGGCAGACCTGCTCACGCTTCAGGCTGCCATTGCGCAGGAAATCGCCGGAGAAGTTCGCCGGACCTTCGGCGACGTCGCGGACCTGCGCTCACCTGCGTCGTTGGTCCCGCGCTCCACGAGCGTGTACGAGGCGTACGACCTCTATCTCAAGGGTCGCTATTTCTGGAACAAGAGGACGCGTGCCGGTTTCGAGCAGGCGATCGACTGTTTCGAGCGAGCGATCGCGCTCGATCCTGGCTATGCGCGCGCCTACGCGGGGCTCGCAGATGCTCACGCGCTGATCGCCAGCTACAGTCTTGGGACCGAATCGGTGTCAAAGGCACGGAGCGCGGCGCTCCGCGCGCTCGAGCTCGACGAACAGCTGGCGGAGGCCCACACGTCTCTAGCGCTGATCGTCGAGAATCACGACTGGGATTGGCGGAAGGCAGAACAGGAATTCCGGCGCGCAATCCAGCTGGACCCGAACTACGCCACGGCGCACCACTGGTACGCGGAATTCCTGACGTTCCAGGGACGCTTCGACGAGGCATTCGCCGAGATCGAGCGCGCACGCGTACTGGATCCCTTGTCGCTGATCATGGCGGCCGACCAAGGGGCGCTCCTGATGTTCGCGCGGCGATACGATCTCGCGATCGAGCAGTTTCGCGCAGTACTCGCCGTCGAGCCGGACTTCGCGCGTGCGCACATGATCATCGGCGCATACGCGGAAACGCAGCGATTCGACGAGGCTCTGGCGGAGATAGAGAAATGGCGTCGCACAGAGGATACGCCGTGGACGTGGTCCGCCGAGGTCTACGTCTACAGGCGCTGGGGCCGTCAGCGAGAAGCTCGACGCGCATTAGTGCAACTCGAGGACGTGTGCCGCCGGCTGGGTCAGGACCCCACCCCTTTCCTGGCGGGCGCCTACGCGGGCATCGACAACACGAAAGCGATCGCCTATCTGGAAAGGTCGTACGCGGAACGTTCCAATGGCCTGACTGCCATAAAGGTGGATCCGGGTTTCGATCCATTGCGAGGCGACCCGCGGTTCCACGACCTGATGCGTCGCGTCGGTCTCGCGCCCTGACCTGGCGCGCGACGGCTCATATCACTTACGGCTGCGGAAAGGCCGGCGGCGAGAAGCCCGGGAGGAAGCCCAACACGGTCGGGAAGCTTCCGGCGGTCGGGCGAACGCCGGTGGTCAACCAGGCCTGCATGGCAGTGACCGCGGTGAGCAGTTGCGGGCCAGTGAAGTTGCAGTGACCGACGCCGGAAGTGTAGGTCTGAAACAGGTTGTCCTGCCGCTTCAGTCTGACGCTGGCGAGCAGCGCCGCTTCGTGAGAGACGGGGAGAATGGGATCGATGATCGTGTGCATCGACAACACCGGATGCTGGAAGTTGCCGTTGTAATCGGCATAGCGTGCGAGATAGTTGCGCGAGGACGCGGGCGCCACGATCGCAGGTCGCGCATTCATCGCGGCAAGCCAGGCTTCGACCACTGCTGACGGAACACCCAACGACGTGAGATAGGCCACTTCCGCTGGCGTCAGATCGTAGACATGCCCAACGGTCTCGACGACGGGACCTCCGGCGCGCCGCTCGAGCTCTGCACGCGCCTCCGTGGCGAAGAACATGTCGCTGACTACCCAGCCGGGATAGAAAGCTGGTGGCGGCGGCGGGGTTAGACCCCGGCCGGGATTGCCAGTAACGAGCCGCACGAACTCGAACTTCGGAAAATTCGCGGGATTGGAGAGTTCCGCGCCGAGTTTCGCGAAGACCTCGGTATCGAAATCAATGTCATCCCGAACGTCGCCAGGTGTGCCCCAAGGGGCCGGCACACCCAAGACCGTGTCATACGCGATCAAAAGATCCGCGCTCGTGTCCCACGTCCGCGTCGTGCCTGCCCCGGCGCCACAGGCGGTCATAGCGCCGTCATACAGGCCGCCGAACCGGGTCATGCTCTCGTACGCGATCACGCTCCCGAACGACGCGGCGGCGAGAATGGTCCGATCCGGCTGCGCGATGGTGTCTCGAAAGAACTCGACGAGGTCTTTTGTATCGTGGATCCCTTCCTCGATCGCCCATCCGTTGTCGCTGAACGCGGAGCCCGCGAGCGCATAGCCCTGCGCGAGCAGCGGCGAAATCAGCGCCGGAATCGGAAACGCGTCAGCGGATCGATCGTCGATCTCGCCTGGATGATCGGCTTTGTCACGGTAGCCATGGATCGCGACCAGCAGCGTTCCGTTCCATGCTGCCGGGACCTTGATGGTGTACGGCGCGCCGTTGAGCACACCGGAGAGATCGAGCGGTCCAACCTGCGGGGCGGCCGCAGGCCCGCGTGACATCAGCACGATCGCTGCGACGACAAGAAACGGGATGACGGCCTTTGACGACATGGTGGCGATCTCCTGGGAAGGTGGTCCGTGGCTCCGCCAGCCTAATCGCCGGTTCGCGGACTGTCAACGTTCGCGCGCACGCCGATCAGCACGCTGCACGGCTGATGGACTACACTGCGGAACGCACACGCATCAGGAACCCTACTGAGGTGGCTGGATGGCCGAGACGGCGGGGCTTCACTTACGCGAGACCCGCGCCCACGCGCGCGAGATCAAATTCGTCGTCGATGCGGCACGCGGTCCGGAGCTTCAGGCTTGGATGCGGGCGAACCTCGCGCCCGACGAGTTCGGCTCGGGGCCCGAGCACGATCAGTTCGAAACATCGAGTCTGTATTTCGAAACCGCCCAGTTCGACGTGTTCCACCGTCGCGGCTCCTACGGCAAGAGCAAGTACCGGGTGCGCCGGTACGGCACCAGCCCGATCATGTTTCTCGAGCGCAAGTTCCGCACCGACCGCGTGCTCATCAAGCGGCGGACGACGGCAGCGTGTGAAGATTTCAGGCGTATCGAATTGGACGAACCCGACCCGGAGTGGTACGGCTACTGGTTTCATCGGCGGCTGCTCGCTCGGCGACTGAAGCCGCTCGTGCAGGTCTCATACGTCCGCACGGCACGCCTCGGCTCGTCGCCGCACGGCAAGGTGCGCATGACCCTCGATGTCGATCTCCGTGTCCTGCCTCTGCCCGATGGCGCGTTTCTGCCAGGTGTCGGCCTCCCTCTCATGCAGGGATTCAACATCGTCGAAGTGAAGTACTGCGTGACGCTCCCTCCGATTTTCCGCCAGCTGATCTCGCAGTTTGCGCTCCAGATGCAACCCGTGTCGAAGTATCGCGCCGGCCTGGCGCTGCTCGACCTGTCGCCGAAACCGACGCAGGTTTAAAGTCCCATCAGGCAGCGAAGTGCAGCGTGGGCCTCGCGCTGCGTGCAGATGCTTCTTGAGGGCTCCGGGTTTTTGGGACCGCATGGAGGATGATTCGCGCAATCCGGCGCGAAGCGCCACCGAGACGCCACACGCAGAGTCCCGTCGCGTTGGCGCTTTGAGATCCGCCCCAAACAAGTGCAGAACGGCACAACTGGAATTCGACGGCCTAAAGCGTTAACGTGTCGACCGCCGCGTCCAGACCACTGGACGTCTTACCGTGTCCGCGTCGAGCGTCGATAGCAAGAAGGAGGCGTGTCTTGATCGCGACCCGTTTTGCCGTCCTCTTCGCGTTGCTGCTTGCGGCGTGCTCCGGATGCTCGTCGTCGGCGCCATCTTCACCGTCGTCGACTTCCACGTTTACCCCGCCAGCCGCCTCGACGGCCTGGAAGGTAACGCAGCGCTTCGCCTCCGTCGTCGGTCCGGACAATTGCTGGGTGCGGGAACAACGTGAGCGGTGGACCGGAGCGGTGTTTACCGATTTGCCGATGACCATCGATCGCTCCGGCGGGTCGATCACGCTCCAGAGTTCGTTCTTCGCCGTGAACTACGCGGGAACGATCAGCGGTCCAGACTTTTCCGCGAGCGGCACGCAGCCGTTGGAGGGAGGCGGCAGACCGTGCAGGGACGGCACGTCTTTCCAGCAACTGCCCGGCGCATCGAATCTCACCGGCAGCTTTTCCAGCGACGATCGCACGATGACTGCAACCGAGATCAACTCCTATCGCCTGACGACGGGGGAAGCGGTGACCTATACGTGGGCGTGGCAGGCGACCCGGTAAAGCTCGCTGCCAGCACGGACGTGGCGATGCTGACCACGAAAGCGGCGATCCATACGTGGTTCGCGAGCCAATCTGTTCTCTACTTGCGAGCCGCGGTTTTGCGCTGCCTACGAACAAGGCGATCGCAGCCTCGGGAATCGCCGTTGTCGCAGGCGAGCTGGTAGAGGCTCGTTCACGTCCGCGCCGTACTCGAGCAGGAGCTTTATTAGATCGACGTTCGCCACATACGCCGCTTCGCTCAACGGTCGACTGTGCATAAGGGTCGTGCGTCTGCCGTAAATCATGCTCGCCAGCGAGGGATGTTTTTGAAGCAGCGCCAGCGCGTGGGGCTTATCGCCGTCGTGAATGGCCTGCATGAACACATCGCTGTCGGTTTGACATGCGATCAGGAGCGGCAGCAACACGACGAGCATCAGCCGGCGCATAAGAGCCATGGCTCACTGCGGGCACGGCAGATCGGCCATGCGCGTCAGTGTACTTCATGCGACGCTGGGAGAATTCGTGAGACGCCTTCTTCAGGCTGCAGCCCTACGCTCGGTACCGCACGCCGCGATGGCGAAGGCTACGCGGCGTGCGGCGAGAACATTGCGGCGACCAGATCGTCGTCCGAATACCGCGGAAACGTGTTGGGACGAACTTCGCCAAACTGCGAAAGCTCGTCGGCGTCAATGTCCATATGCAGCCGCTTGTGCTGCGAATCGAGGCGCGCCGGCATCGCAGGCACGAGATGACGGTGGGTCGCCAGCCAGCTGCGTGATCGGACGACGAAGTAGCGCACCCGACGCTTGATCGGATCGATTACCATGCCGTCGAGCCTGCCAACGGTTTCGTTGCTCGCACCGACGAGAACCGTGCCGTCGAGCCGCCCGCCAGGAGTATCGACGTGCTCGGCCGCGATGTAGCGAAGAGCTGAATCCAGTTGCTCCATCCTGAAAGGGAAGCAATCGGCGCGCCAGCACCGAGATTGTCAGGCGAGCGGACGCCGCACGGTGCCGGCGCTGCGCCTGCGGACGTTGCTCAGTCTCCGCGACAGGCTGTTCTCATAGGATTTGGAGCGCAACGCCGCGGCGCGGTCATCGCGCGATGTTCTTCGACCGCGGCTGGGGCCACGGCGTGGGCATGTGCCAGGTGGGTGCCTACGGGAGGGCACTCGATGGGGCGACCTACGCGGCGATTCTCAAGAAAGTACTACAAGAGGATCGAGCTGAAAAAACTTTACTGACAGGATGGATCCGTCTCAGAACGGCTGGCGCGATATGGGCAACCGTCAGCCTTAAGAGTTTCACGACTCACACGTAATCAGATACCGCACGTGAAGTGTGAAGGTCGCCGCGCGCGCCGGATCGCCGACGACCTCCACGCGATACGTCTTCCCCTTCGTGCCGTCGACCTCCATCTCGCGCAGCCCGGGAGGCCACGGTTGCGGGACCGGCGACGATCCTCCCGGCCCGAACGCCGGCTTCACCGTTGTCATCAGGCAGCCAACGTGCGCACCGCAGTCCGTGATCGTCGCGCGCATGTCGAGCGTCGCGCTCGCGTCGGGCCAGGTCAGGCGCATCGAGAGGTTGGAATTCTTCGGGGATACGACGACGTAGGTGGCGACGCCGTCCGCCGGCACGTCGCCAGTCACTTGCAGGACCGTGCCTGATTCCTCACGGCAGCTCGGGGCGAGCGGATGATGGCAGCCGCCGAGCACCGGCAGGAGCGCGACCGCGAGCGACGCTGCGATCGGCCGCCCCATGGCGCATGCGTTCATATCCTCGAAGGCGAAGAACGCCCAATCGCCGGCTCAGCGAAACGGCTGACCTGTGCGCAAAAACCGCACCTGCGGCGACAGTCTAGGCAACTCGGGCGTGCGCGAAGCGCCAGATTGGCCATGGTTTCGGATTTCGCGCGAGCGCGATCAGCGCCGGATCGTCGGTACGCGTGAGCGGATCGTCGAGCTCTCGAAACGCACGGACGCCGGCCTGGATCCAATCCGCTGGCGTGCGAATCTTCGATGCGTCGACGAGCGGTTCCGGCTTCTTCCTGTGGAGCTCCTCCCAGTATCCCGGCGGCTCTTTGTCGGAAGGATAAACCGGATAGGTGCGAAGGTTGCCCGCCGACGCTGCGCGCAGCGCTACTTGCCCGCGCCCGTCTGGTTCACCAGCTCAATCTTGAACGGCGCCTGGCCGTGCAGCTGGATCACGGTCATCCCTTTCGCGCCGCCGAAGTGCGGCATCTTGCCGGGAATGTGCATGAACGTGCCCGGCGCGTAGGTCGTCGTCTTCGACTGGTCCTCTTTCTCGCCCATGCCGAGCATGAACGTGCCGGACAGCACGGTCAGGTTCTCCGCGTTCGGATGCCAGTGGGCCGGAAACGTGTACCCGTCGGGAAACTGCAGACGGATCACGTACTCGCCGGACGCGGCGTTTGGATCGCCATGGATCGCGGCAATTTTCATCCCCGGCTTGAAGCCCGGCACGTCGATCGGCTCGAAACTCACCTTCCCGGCGGGAACGATCGTGTGCTGCTCCGGACTCTGACGGGCCTCGAGCGCACCCAATGCGACGATGACGGAGAACGCGACAAAGCAGCCAAACATGCGAACGTGTGTCCTCATCAGTGCCTCCGGCGGAGGATCGTACCTAAATGCGGCGCCGCGTCAAGCCGCCATCCAGCTCGACCGTAGATCCGTGTGTTGCGCGCATTCTTCTCGTTCGTCGTCACGTCTTCAGTCGCGGGATTCGTGATCGTCGCGGTCGCCGGGGTTGCCTCGGTCGTGATCTCGCCGCACCCCGTGAGCGGCGCCGGCGCGCTTCTCCGCGTTGCGTTGCGCGTCCGGGCGTGATCGATCGAGCAGGACGCGGGGACCTCGCGCGACCCGTCGCCAGACCAGGTGCACTTCGTGGTGGTGGACTCATCGATCCGCCTCGAAGTGCTCGATTGGGGCGGCACCGGCCTCCACGCTTATCGGACCGTATCGCTTGGGTGACCGGCCCGGAGCGAACGTCTCCTCGACCGTGACGGGTTGCGTGAGCGGCGATCTGGTTCCAACTGCAGGCAGCAGGGGCGGCATCCTCGTTCGGTTACTTTTCCGATCCATTGCACGGCGGAGTA
>DASPXV010000131.1:0-49323 GCA_035637115.1 Vicinamibacterales bacterium | reverse complement strand
GCGGTCCGCCGCGCGCCGCGCGCGCGCCTCCGCCTGGGCGCGATCCGGCGTCTGGGCGGCCGCGGTTGCGGCGAGGATCAGGCTGACGCCGATCGGCACCATCTTCCGCCTGAAGGCGGAAGCTACATGTTCAGAAAAGTTGTAGCTTCCGCCTTTAGGCGGAAGGCTAGAAGAGCGGTTTGCCATCGATATCCGTCGGCACGTTGATGCCGAAGTACTTCAAAACTGTCGGCGCGAGATCGATGATGCGCGGATCCTTCGTGTTGATCGCGCGGCTGCTGACGAGGATGCCGGACGTGATCGCGTAGTCGTACCCGCCGTGGTCCGCGCTCCACTTGCGGTCGTTCTTGTAGACGATCCCCGGCGGCGATCCGCCGAGCGTCGTCTGCCACGAGACGCGGTAGCCGTCGTGCATGCCAACCTGCAGCTCCGACGCGTTGTGCAGATACGGCCCGCTGTAGATGTCATCGCGTTTGTAGACGGCGCGGATGATCGGCGACCCGTCATCCGGATCCGTCATCGTCAGGAGCTTCGCGCTGAGTTCATCGGCGAGCGTCGCCGCCTCGGCGCCAGGGCTCACGATGCCCTGTGACTCGCGTCCGCGGAGGTTGAAGTAGATCTGGCCGATCCCCATCGCGTATGCGCGCGTGCGGCTCCAGTCGACGTTTTCCCAGAACGTGCCGCCGCCGAACAGGTCCGAGAGCTTCTTGTCCCCCGGCTGCTGCCCCTTGAGCACCATGTAGCCGTTCTGCACCAGCCACGTATCGAGATTGACCGCCTTGCGCCACGAATGGAAGCCGTGATCCGACACGATCATCACGGGAACGTCGGGACCGACGCGCTTCACGATTTCGCCGACGAAATCATCCGCGCGCTTGTAGACACGTTCGATCGAATCGCCGAACTGCGGGCGAGCGTCGCGTCGTACAGCGGGTGCTTCGGATCGATCAGCCGCCACATCATATGCTGGACGCGGTCGGTGGATTCGATGACACCGACGAGGAGGTCCCAGTCCTTCGCATCGAGGCGGTGCAGGATCACCCGGGCCCGATCGTCGAAGGCGACCATCAGGTCATCCATGAACGTCTTCTCGTCCATGCGCCCTTCATTCAGCGCCCAGGTTGCTTCCGCCCATCCGAGCGTCCGGAAGTTGCCGATCTCCTTATATAAGGTGGCGGAGAAGTCCGCCGGCGACGAGATCGGGACCGGCGGTGCATCCGGCTTGAAGTTCACAGGGGAAACGTAGAGCTGGAGCTCGTTGCCCGCGTTCACGAGCAGCATCTGCACCATGCCGTGCAGCCGGACGATGAAGTTCACCTTGAAGGTGAGATCGATCCACTTCGTCCACTTGCCCTGCTCGAGCGCGATCGTCTGGCCGTCAATCGTGATGCTGGCGCTCTTCGCCGGCCGATTCCACTGCAGCGTGAACGCCAGGCGCACGTCCTGCACGGCCTGCAGCTCCGCCAGCTGCGCCTTGTCGCTCTCGCTCAGCGCCGGACCCTTGCGGCGGATCGTTTCGATCTTCTGCTTCACGATCGGGCTCGGCGGCCCTTCCAGCTCGCTCGTCGCGGTGTCCCCCTCGAACACGAGGCGCTTGAGGATGCCGCCCATTTCAGTGTTGCCTTCTTCGTACCGGCTCAAATCCGTCGCGTAGTACGAAAAGGTGCCCATCGTCCCGCGAATGTCGGGCAGCGGCAGGCCAGAGAGCATGAACCCGTGTTCGATGTCTTCGGGTGGGAACGTCACAGGTACTGTCAGGATGTCGGAGCGCACGCCTCCTTTCCCTGCCGTCACCCAGAACGAGGTGCCGCCGCGGATCGAATTGAGCTTCGGCTTGGACACCGGCACGTAGTTGAATAGGAACTTCGGCGGGGTGCGCGTGACCATCCCGAGATCGGGCAGATACGTTGTCGTATCCCGCACGAGGAAGTCGTAGATGTTGTGCTTGCCGGCGTTCACGCCCGTGGCAAAGGACGCCCACGCCGTCGGCGATTCCGGCGAATGCGTCGTCTGCAGAGGGTAAAAACCGCCGCGTTTCGCCAGCGCGGCAATGTTGGGCAGCTCGCCTTCAGCCATCCACTTCTCGAGCAGGTGCGGGTCCATGCCGTCGAACCCGAGGATGACCATCTTCTGATTGAACTTCGACGCGCCGCGCGCTCCCGTACGGGAACAGGCGAGCGGGACGAGCGCGGCGGCGAGCGCCGCAATCGCCAGGAACCTCACGGATTTGCGCATGGGGACTGCGCGAATTATAACCTCCTGGGATGGACACGCTGCTTCGAGAGATCCGCCTCGCGCTCCGGCGCCTGCGGCAGGCTCCCGGGTTCACGGTGTTTGCCGTCGCGTCGCTCGCGCTCGGCATCGGCGTGTCGACCGCGATCTATTCGGCCGTTCGCACGCTGCTGTGGATGCCGCTCGGGATCGCGAAGGCGGACGAACTGGTGCTCGTCGGGAACCGCCGGTTCTCTCCCGCGATGTCATGGCTCGACTTCCAGGACTTTCGCGCACAGCAGACAACGTGCGCAGCGGTTGCTGCCGGTGCCGCGATCCGCACCGCCTTTCGCGCGGGAACGGTCACGCAAACCGTCTTCGGTGAGGCGGTGACCGGGCAGTACTTCGCGGTCCTCGGCCTGCACGCGAAGAGAGGACGGCTCCTCGACGCGCAAGACGAAACCAGCCGGGCGCGCGTCGCGGTCGTGTCCGAGGCCTTCTGGCGCACGAAGCTGAGCTCCGAAGACGGCGTGATCGGCCGAGTCGTCAGTCTCGGAGGTGAACCGTTCGAAGTCGTTGGCGTCGTCGCTGGCACGTTCCGCGGCCTCGAAGTTGTTCTACCGCAGTCCATCTGGATCCCCGTGACGGCGCTTCCGGTGGATTCGAAAGCATTCAGCCTGAGGGGCGGATTGTTCGAACAGCGCCAGACCACCACGTTCGACGTGTGGGCCCGCGCGCTCCCAGGGACTCCGCCGGCACGTGTTAGCGCAGAAGCCGCGACCCTCGCGCAGCGGCTCAATGCCGCCTATCCACTCGATCGCGGCGCGCCAACCCGGGCGTGGGAAGCACGGATGCTCTCCACCGACTCGCGACGTGGTACCGAGGCGGTCAGGACGTTCGTGATTGCCATCCTCGTCGCCATCGCCGTCGTGCTGCTCATCGCGTGCACGAACCTCGCGAACCTCGCGCTCGCGCGCGGCACGGCGCGGGCGCATGAAACCGCCGTGCGCACGGCACTCGGTGCGAGCCGCTGGCGTCTCGTGCGCGAGCAGCTGATCGAGAGCGCCGTGATCGTCGCGTGCGGCGGCGCGCTCGGCCTCGTCATCCTCGTGCGGCTGGTGGATTACTTCGCCATTGATTTGCCTCTGGGGCGCGGCGTGGCGATTCCGTTTAAGCCGGAGATCGACACGGCGGTTCTCGCCGCGTCGCTGCTCGCGATGATTACGGCAATCGTCGTGTTCGGCGTCTGGCCCGCGCTGCAGTCGACGCGCGCCGACGTGCGGCGCGGACTGGGCGCCGGCGGCGGCGCGACCACCGCGAAGTGGCGTATGCATCGAAATCTCATCGCGTGGCAGGTCTGTGGCTCGGTAGCGTTGCTGCTCGTTTCGATCATGAGTATCCGAATTATCCGCGCTCCGATGGGCGCGGCGAAGACGCCCGCCTTCCGTGAGCTCGCACTCGCGCAGATCGATTTCACGTTGAATGGCCTGGACGAAGTGCGCGCACGGCAGACGACCGATGCGATCGTTGCCAGCCTGCGCGGCATACCCGGCATTCAGAGCGTGAGCGCATCGAACGGATCCCCCAACAGCTGGGACGGCACACGGATGTACGTGACTACGCCCGACGAACCGTTCACTGCGGCGCGAGACAGCGGCAAGCTGGGGGGCGTCAGCGCGACCACGCCCGGGTTTCTCGCGACGTTGAAGGTGCCGCTCGCGCGTGGGCGGGATTTCACGGATCGCGACGATGTCGCGGCGCCCGGTGTGGGCATCGTGACCGAGCAGCTGGCGCGCGACCTCTTTCAAACGACGGATGTCGTGGGCCGCACCGTACTCGTGGCCGCAGGCGCGCGCTTGAACGGGCGTTCGCCTGCACCGCGTGCCGTCAGCATCGTGGGCGTGTCTCGCGACATCCAGAGCTCGCCGACGGCGACGCGACCGGATCGGCTCCTGTTCGTTCCACTCGCGCAGCAGTACGAATCGCGCGCGCCGATTCTGATCATCGCCCGTGCCGCGGATCCTTCCGCCGGTGTCGCGCGGCTGCGGACCGAAATCCGCCGTGTCGCGCCGGAACTGGTCGTGAGCGCTGCGGGAACCGGCGCTGTCCTGCTGGAAGGTCCGTATTTCCTGTTGCGCGTCATCGCCGCGTTTGCAGCCGCGCTGGGCGCGCTCGCGCTCGTCCTCGCCATGGCGGGCCTCTTCGGCATCCTGACGCACGTCGTCGAGCGGCGAACCCGCGAGATCGGCATACGGCTCGCGATTGGCGCAGAGCGCGGACAGATCCTGCGGCTCGTGCTCAGGGATGGCGTCCACCCCGTCGTGAAGGGACTGATCCTCGGGCTTACCATCGGCCTCGGATCGCGCATCGTGCTTCGGGGGCAGATCTTCACGACCATCGGCGCGTGGGATCCACTGGAGTTCTGCGTGCTGCCGCTCGTATTCGTCGTCTCCGCGCTCATCGCGTGCGCGCTGCCCGCCGCGCGCGCGTCGCGCGTCGATCCCAACGTCGCCCTCCGCGACCTGTGATCAAGGTCGAACCGCCTGCGTCCGCCAAGGCGACGGCGGGCAAGTCGACCTCGAACCTCCCGCCTCCGCCAAGGCTACGGCGGGCAAGCCGACCTCGAACCTCTCGCCTCCGCCAAGGCTACGGCGGGCAAGCAGTGGTACCCTCGACCCGTGAGAGCTCTCGGCATCGATTACGGCGAGCGCCGCATCGGTCTTGCGCTGTCGGATGCGAGCGGGTTGCTCGCGTCGCCGTGGAAGAAGCTGCCGAACGACGCAAATGTCGGGGCGGCCGCGCGGCGTCTGGCCGATGAAGTCCGCGCGCTTCAGGCGGACGAAACCGGACTGGATGCGATCGTGATCGGGCTGCCGCGCCGTCTCAGCGGCGAGCCGAACGATCAGACCGCTCGCGTGCAGAAGCTCGCGCAGCTGCTCGCCGCGGAGGTCAGCGTCCCAATCGCGCTGCAGGACGAGCGCCTCACGAGTCACGCAGCGGAAGAGCTGCTGGCGCAGCGCGAGCGCGACTGGCGCCGCAGAAAGGATCAACTCGACGCAATGGCCGCCGCTCTCATCCTCCAGGACTACCTGGATCATCGTCCCAGGCCGTGAAAAAGTTCGCGCTCTTCATCCTTCTTCTGATCGTCATCGGCGCCGCGGCGGGCTGGTGGTTTTACAGGGGCGTCGATCGTCCGTTCAAGGGCTACGACGCCGCGGAGCAGTTCGTGGACATTCCGCCAGGATCCCGTTCCGTGGCGATCGCCAGGAGTCTCGCGGACGCGGGCGTCGTCCGCGATGTGAACAGCTTCAAGCTCGCGTTGTGGATCAGCGGATCCGCCCGCCGGCTGCAGGCGGGCGAGTACCGTTTCGACCATCCGATGTCCGCCCGCCAGGTTGCGGAGAAGATTGCGCGCGGCGACGTCTACGTGCGTCCGATCACCTTTCCCGAGGGATTGACCATCCGCCAGATGGCGGAACTGTACGAAGGCAAGGGATTCGGCGACGCGAAGACGTTCATCGCGGCCGCCTCGCACGCGGAGCTGGTGCACGACATCGATCCCACCGCGAAGGATCTCGAAGGTTATCTCTTTCCCGACACGTACGCGCTGCCGCGGCGGGCGACGGCCGATCAGCTCGTGGCGCGCATGGTCGCCGGCTTCATGAAGGCGCTGACGCCCGACATCGTGGACGCCGCGAGCGCGCGCGGCCTGTCGGTTCGCCGGCTGGTGACGCTCGCGTCGATCGTGGAGAAGGAGACGGGAAATAAGGAAGAGCGTCCACTCGTCGCCGCCGTGTATTCGAATCGTCTTCAGATCGGCATGGGCCTGCAGTGCGATCCGACCGTCATCTACGCACTGGAGCGCGCCGGCCGATATGACGGCAATTTGCGCCGTGAGGATCTGCACTTCGACTCGCCGTACAACACGTACCGTTACGCCGGACTGCCTCCGGGTCCCATCGCCTCTCCCGGCCGCGCATCCCTGCAGGCCGCGGCGTCGCCGGCCAACGTGTCGTATCTGTACTTTGTCAGCCGGAACGACGGGTCCCACGTATTCGCGACGACGCTCGAGGAACACAACCGCAACGTCCAGCAGTACCAGGTGAAGTACTTCCGCGACCAGCGCCGAGGGTCAGGTCTGTAATCCGCCGTACCTTGGGGTCAGGTCTGTAATTCGCCGCACCCTTGGGGTCAGGTCTGTAAATCGCCGCTCGCTGGTGCCAGATCAGTTGGTGGGTGGAAACGCGGGTTGACGACTTTTGCGACAGTCTTTGCCGAAAGGCCAGCGCATCGCGCGATTTCCTCGAGCGGGTAGAGGGCCGCATGCGCGGCACGCACGCCGCCGACGAGTCCCTGTCCTTGCTGTACCGCTTCCGCGAGCAGATTGCACAACGACGGCGTCCCAATCCGACGTTCGCGCGCCGGAACCTCTTTCGACGCTTTTCGAGCCTTCTGCCGGAATTGGGCGGCGAAAGCTTCGCTGCCGATTACCCGACGATCCGTTCTCAGGAAAGCTCCCATTTCCTCGTCTGCGTAGCCATGCACGAACTCGATCAAACGAGCTCGGACCTGAGGACTGTTGTCCGGATCGATCGCACACAGCAGCGAAGGAATATCCACACAGCTCTCTGCCGTGCCAGCCAGCGCCCCGTAACTGCTCCATCTCCAATCGCCAGGGTGGGCCACGAGCGCGGCGCGGACGGGATTCATCAGCACGTACCGGCATAGCCGAAGCAGGTAGTAGCTCTGTTCGACGATTTGGGCCTTGAACCGCCCCTGGTAGATATGGCCGACCCGCGCGTGGCGCCTGTTCCACCATTGCGCGTACGTGCCATTCAGCTGACCGATGGCACGCGACAAGTTTGGTTGTCGCGTGCGGAACACCAGATGCGAATGATTTGGCATCAGGCAGATCACCCACGCGTCCAGTTCGAACTCTTCGGTGACCTGGCGGAAGATCTGGAGATAGCGCGCAAAATCCAGATCGTCCAGGAAGATGCGCATCTTGTTATTCCCCCGCGACATGACGTGATAGGCGAGGCCTGCAGCTTGAAAACGAATCGGTCGTGCCATGCCGCAGCCCATTTCCAGAATCGCGCCAACCGGATTTGCTGGGAATTTCGATCGTGACGAGTCGTGGTGACAACTGACGTTGTCGTGACGGACTCGGGGTCAGGTCTGCGAAACGCCCTTCAGAGGTGCCAGGTCGAAAAACCTGCACGGAAGATTGAAGATTACAGACCTGACCCCGTGGATCGGGCGATTTACAGACCTGACCCCCGGGAGCGGGCGGATTACAGACCTGACCCCGGGGCGGGGCGATGATCGCCGCCCCACTTCAACTTCTCGCGGAGAAGCTCGAAGTAGGTGCGTTTGGCGGACTTCACGATGCGGATCGGACGCGGAGCCCGGCGGATGCGGACGATGTCGGTCGGGCGGAGCGGGAAGCCCGACTGGCCGTCGAACGTGACGAACACCTCGTCCTGATCCCGCATGACGGGACGGACCTGGACGTCGGACGCAGCGGGGATCACGATCGGACGGTTCGTCAGCGTGTGCGGCGCGATCGGCGTCAGCAGGATTGCATCGACCGAGGGATGGACGATCGGTCCGCCGGCGGCGAGGTTGTACGCGGTCGAGCCCGTGGGACTCGCGATGATCAATCCATCGGCGCGCACGGTCGTTACCGGCGCGTCATCCACCATGACGGCGATCTCGATCATGCGCGAGAGCGCCGCCTTCGTGATCACGATGTCGTTGAGCACGATCTGATCGGCGAACACGGCGTTCTCGCGAATGGTCCGCGACGTCAGCATTGCGCGCGTGGCAATCTCCGCCCGGCCGGCGAGCGCCTCCTCGAGCGCCCCGTACAACTCCGCGAGCGTGACTTCCGTCAGGAACCCGAGGCTGCCGTAATTGACGCCGAGGATCGGCACGTCCGCGCCGCTCGACGCAATCCGATCGGCCATGCCGATCAGCGTGCCATCGCCGCCGAGGACGACAACCAGATCGCAGTGATGCGCGATGTCTTCGCGCGACACCGTCGCCCGGTCCATCGGCACGCCAGCCAGCCGCGCCGTGTCCGTCTCGAAGACCGCGCGAATACCGCGCCCTTCGAGCCAGCCCGCCAGCTCTGCGAGCACCTCGGACGCGGCGGTCAGGCCATGCTTCGCCGTCAGTCCGACGCGCGTGATCGCGTCAGCCATGTCGGAGGTGCAGCAGGAACTCGCGGTTTCCCTCGGTGCCGGTGATGGGTGACTCGGTCATCGCGATGCGGGTCAATCCTAGCGCACTTGCCGCGGCGGTCACTTCCTCCACCACGCGCGTGTGAACGTCCGGGTCGCGCACGAGTCCCCCCTTGCCGACCTCCTCGCGCCCCGCTTCGAACTGCGGCTTCACGAGTACGACGACGTCCGCGTCAGGGCGCAGCAACGGCACGATAGACGGCAGGATCTGGCGGACGGAAATGAACGAGACGTCCATCGTGACGACGTCGAACGCGCGCGCGCCGGTGGGCAGTTGATTGGGTGTGAGCGTCCGCGCGTTGATCCGCTCGAGCACGATCACGCGCGGATCGCTGCGAAGCTTCCAATCGAGCTGGCCGTGCCCGACGTCCAGCGCCACGACACGCGGCGCGCCGCGCCGGAGCAGCACGTCGGTGAATCCGCCCGTTGAGGCGCCGACATCGAGTGCGAGACGTCCGGCCACCTTGATTCCGAACGTCTCGAGCGCGTGCGCCAGCTTCACGCCGCCGCGTCCGACGTAAGGATGGTCCGGCTCGACTAGCGTGACTTCCGCATCAGGATCGACGGGAGCACCGGCTTTCGAGATCATCGCGCCATTCACGCGGACCTGGCCTGCAAGGATCAGGGCACGCGCGCGCTCGCGCGATGCCGCAAGGCCGCGCGCCACAAGAACCGCGTCCAATCTTGTCTTCGCGGCCGCAGGCGCTCCTCGCTTTGCTTTCTTCACGCGCTTTCGGTCCTAGTTCGATCGGCTGGTGACCCATGTCGCGATCGCCGGCAGATGCCCGCCGAGCCGCGCCGGCTCGAGCGCGCCGAGCGCGCGCGCGACGCAATCCGCCGCCATGCGGCGCGAAGCGTTCAGCCCGTAGAGCGCCGGATATGTGGGTTTGCCCGCGGCGGCGTCCTTGCCGGCGGTCTTGCCGAGCGCGTGCGAGGCCCCTTCGACGTCCAGAATGTCATCCACGATTTGAAACGCGAGCCCCAGCTCGGATGCGAACCGCTCGATCGCCGCGATTTGGGCATCCGTCGCGCCCGCCATCACGGCGCCGGCGGCTGCCGACGCACGAATGAGCGCGCCAGTCTTGCGCGCATGCATGGCGCGCAGCCCTTCGCCGTCCAATGACGCGCCGGAGCCGGCCGCGTCCAGATCGATCGCCTGTCCGCCGACCATTCCGCACGGACCGGCCGCGTCGGCAACCAGACGGATGGCGCGCAGCTTTCGCGGCGCGAGCGATGGCTCCTCCGGCTCCCGCGACATCAGCGCAAACGCTTCGGTGAGGAGCGCATCCCCGGCGAGGATCGCCTGTCCTTCACCGAACACGACATGGCTCGTCGGCCGCCCGCGCCGCAGCGTGTCGTCGTCCATCGCCGGCAGATCGTCATGGACGAGCGAGTAGGTGTGAATGAGCTCCAGCGCGCACGCGCACGGCAGCGCAAGCGACCGGCCTTCTTCCCCGGAGAAGTTGTTGGCGACGGCGACCGCTTCGGCGGAGGCGAGCGCAAGAATCGGTCTCAGGCGCTTGCCGCCGGCAAAAAGGCTGTAGCGCATCGCCTCGCCGACGCGAGGAGGGCAGGCCGGGGCAGCGGGAAGGTAGCGCTCGAGCGCCGCGTCCACTTCGGCCCGGCGCGCCTCGAGCCAGCCGCGGATGTCGCTCACCGGGATCGGTCGTTCTCCGCGTCGCCGGCAAGCGAGGCCGGCGCCGGCTTGATTTCGCCGCGCTCGTTGAGAATCTCCACGCGGCGCTCCGCCTCTTCGAGCTTGGTATGGCAGAAGCGCGACAAGGTCACGCCGCGCTCGAAGAGCGCCAGCGATTTCTCGAGCGCGAGGTCCCCTTCCTCGAGCGTCTTGACGATTGTCTCGAGCTCCGCGATGGCGGACTCGAAGTCGTTAATTGTTGGATCCATTCTCTACCTTGCAGTCGATCTCTCCGCTCGCGAGCGTCACATGCACGCGATCGCCCGGCGTCACGCTGTTCGCGCTGCGGACGATGGCGGTCCTGTCCGCGTTCCAGCACACAGCATAGCCCCGCCCGAGCACGGCGAGCGGACTGAGATTCTCCAGGCGTCCGGCGAGCGCGCGGAAGCGGGAATCGGCACGGTGCCGCGTGCGGCTGGCGGCCCCTCCGAGCCGGCCGTCGGCGACGTTCAGGCGACCTTTCATCGACGCCAGATGGCGGGCCAGGTCGCGCTGTTCCAACCGCTGACGCAAGGAACGGTAGGTGCGCGCGCGCGTCTCAATGGCGGCCCGCATCACGCCGCGGAACTGGTGCGCGAGCTCCGCCGCGTGGCGGCCGCGCATGGCCAGCCGCGCGTGAAAACCGGCGAGGCCGCGCCGACTCGATAACAGATGCACCGTGTTGCGTCGTCGCTGCAGCTCCGCTCGCGCCGCGGCGCGGAGCCGGCCGGTAAGCCGGTCGATGCGGCCGCAGAATTCGTCTTTCGCGGCAAGGACCATCTCGGCCGCCGCCGAGGGTGTCGGCGCGCGAAGGTCCGCGACGAAGTCCGCGATCGTCACGTCCGTTTCGTGTCCGACCGCCGACACCACGGGAACCGGACAGGTCACGATCGCGCGAGCGACGCGCTCCTCATTGAACGCCCAGAGATCCTCGATCGATCCGCCGCCACGTCCGACGATCACGACGTCTACTCCGGGAACTTTGACGATCATCCGCAGCGCGGTCGCGACGTCAGCGGCGGCATCTTCTCCCTGCACGCGCGCGGGACGAATCAAAATGCTCGCATTCGGCGCGCGCCGCTTCAGTACCTTGAGAATGTCGCGCAGCGCCGCGCCGTCAAGCGACGTGATGATGCCGATGCGGCGGGGCAGGGCGGGCAGCGCGCGCTTCCGCGCGGTGTCGAAAAGCCCCTCCGCCTGCAGCTTCTTCTTCAACTGCTCGAACGCGAGCTGGAGCGCGCCAAGGCCGTGCGGCTCCATGTGCTCGCAGACGATCTGGTATTCCCCCTTCGGCTCGTAGACGCCGAGCCGGCCGCGCGCGACGACATGGAGTCCGTCCTCGGGCTTGAACCGCAGATAGCGGACCGCCGTACGGAACATGACCGCCTTGATCTGCGCGCCGCCATCCTTCAGCGTGAAATACATGTGCCCCGTATTCCACACTTTGCAGTTCGAGATTTCTCCCTCGAGCCACACCTCACCGAACGTGTTCTCAATCAGCGCGCGGATGCCTGCCGTCAGCTCGCTGACGGAGTACACGTGCCGCACCGCGGGCTTTGCCGAACCCTGTGGGTCCGTGTTGGTCTGTGGCTTTGTGTCGTGTTGGTCTGTGTTGGTCTGTGGCTGCGTGGGTTTCTGTGGCTGGAGCTCGTCCGGCGGCTCCTCTTCGAACGGGATGTCGAACAGATCCACGGTCAGCGGTCCGCCGTCTGCGGCGCGAGCGCGTCGATGTCCGCAGTTGAAAGGTTGAGGCGCTGGAAAGCCGTGGCGCGGCCCGTCGCCAGATCGGCCGTCACGATGACGCCGTTGAGCCGTCCCGGACCAGCCGCGGACTCGAACTTCACCGGCAGCCCGGTCACGAAGCGCGTGAGCGCGATCTCGGTCGTGACGCCGATGATCGAATCGTGCGGGCCCGTCATCCCTGCGTCGGTAATGTATGCCGTACCTTTGGGAAGGATTCGATCGTCGGCCGTCTGCACGTGCGTGTGTGTCCCGAACACGCCGGTGACGCGTCCATCGAGGTGCCATCCCATCGCAACCTTCTCGGACGTCGCCTCGGCGTGGAAGTCGACAATGATGACGCGCGCCTTCGCGCGCAGCGCCTCGATCTCCTTGAGCACCACCGCGAACGGATCGTCGAGCGGATGCATGAAGATCCGCCCCATCACATTAACGACCCCGATAGCTTCGCCGCTGCGCGTGCGCCCGAGATAACTGCCGCGGCCGGGGGCGCCCGCGGGGAAGTTCGCGGGGCGGAGCAGCTTCGCCTGGCGCGGAATGTAGTCGAGCACTTCCTTTTTGTCCCAGACGTGATTGCCGCTCGTCATCACGTCCACGCCGTACCCGAGGATGGCATCGGCGATATCTCCGGTGACGCCAAAGCCGGCGGCCGAGTTCTCGACGTTGGCAATGACGAAATCCAGCGACTCGCGCTCGATGAGCACCGGGATTGCCTTGCGCGCGATCTCGCGCCCGGGCTTCCCGAAAATGTCGCCGATGAAGAGGATGCGCATGCCTATCGGAGCGGAATCCGGATTCGGGCGCCGCGACGCTCCTCGATCCGGGGAATGACGACGCGGAGCTCGCCGTAGGTGAGTGTGGCGGCGGCCCGGCCAGCGTCAAACGCCCCTTCGAGCTCGATCGCGCGCGCGAATCTGCCGAACGATCGCTCCGCCATGTGAAAACCCGCGTCGGCGTGCTCGCACGCCGCAGGCAGCTTCTCGCCGGTGATGATCAGCACGTTGTCGGCGAACAGGATTTCAATGCCCGATGCAGCGACGCCGGGGAGGTCCAGGAGCACCTCGATACCGTTGGCGGTCTCGACGACGTCGAGAGGTGGGGAGCACTCGGCGGCACGGGCCATTCTGGGGATCTTAGCATCCAGCCCTATCAGAATGAACGGTCTGGATATGAGTGGAAATAGCGCATATTACATGCTTGACAGGCACTCACCAGCCTCGTATACTGGCTTTCGTGATAGTTCTTTCCAGGAGGATACCGATGACTCTGGTTCGATGGAATCCTGCGCGCGAGCTGGCGTCGATGGAAATCGACCGGCTCAACCACATGCTGAATGACTTCTACGGGATGGGCCGTTCGTGGATGCCCGCCGTGGACATCTTCGAGACGAAGGACAGCGAGTACGTGCTGAAGGCCGAGCTGCCCGACATGAAGCGTGAAGATATCAACGTCACGTTCGAGAACGGCGTGCTGACGCTCACCGGCGAGCGCAAGGCTGAGTTCAACGAGAACGAGGGCACCTTCCATCGCAGCGAGCGCGCCTACGGCCGCTTCAGCCGGTCGTTCACGCTGCCGGCGACCGTCGACGCGAATCGGATCAACGCCGCATATAAGGATGGCGTACTGACGATCCGCGTGCCGCAGCGCGAGGAAGCCAAGCCGCGGCAGATCGCGGTCGATATGGAGGGCAAGTAGACGGTCTACGGTCTACGGTCTACCGTCTACCGTCTACCGTAAACCCTCGTATACTAGCGCCATGGTTGACGAGTCCACCGGCGCAGCTGCAGTCGAGGAAGCGGCAATGGAACCTGCCCCGCTGATCACGAGCCGCTTCCTGTTCGTCGACGTTGCGGCGCAGCGCGCAAAGCAGCTGCGTCGCGGCGCGCTCCCGCGGGTGGAACGCCACCCCTCAGGCCCACACAAGCTCGAACGTCTCGCGATGGAAGAAGTGCGGCGCCAGGTGATCTCCTACACCGTACCCACGGGCTACGACGGCAAGGGTACCCATTCCTGATCGACGGAACTTCGCTGACCAGCTGGGCGTAAATCGACCATAGGGAGTCGATTCATGTTCGCCATCCTGACACTCGTCGGGCTCGCGTTCACCGCCGTTGCGGTGCTGGTGACCTTCGCCGTCATCGGACTCGTGCTCAAGGCGGCGATTCGGCTGATCCTGCTGCCGATCCTGCTCATCAAGTGGATCGTGATGGGCGTGGTGATGCTGATCGTCGGACCAATCCTGTTCCTCGTCCTCGCCATCCCGCTGCTGCCATTCATCGCGCTCGGCGCGATCGTCTGGCTGATCGTCAGAGCGAACCGCCGCCCCGCGGCGGCGTAGGCATCACGATGCGGCGCTCGATCGCGTGCGCCGCCCGCAGCAACGTTTCCTCCTCGAACGGACGCCCCGTCAGCTGAAGGCCGACGGGAAGCCGTCCCGCCAGCCCGCACGGCACGCTGATCGCCGGAAGCCCCGCCAGGTTTGCCGCGGCGGTAAAGACGTCCGACAAATACATCTGCAGCGGATCATCGGTGCGCTCCCCGAGTTTGAACGCGGGAGTCGGCGTCGTTGGTAGTGCGACGACGTCGACCTGTCCGAATGCTGCGTCATAGTCGTGCCGAATCAGCGCGCGCACTTTCTGCGCCTTCAAGTAGTACGCATCGTAATAGCCCGCGCTCAGGACGAAGGTGCCAATCATGATTCGCCGCTTCACTTCGGCGCCGAAGCGCCCGCGCGTCCGGTAATACATCGCCGACAGTGACGAGTCGTCTGCACGCGTCCCGTAGCGGACCCCGTCGAAGCGGGCGAGGTTGGAGCTCGCCTCGGCGTTAGCGACGAGGTAATACACCGGGATCGCCAGCGGCGCGTGCGGCAGCCGCACGTCAGCGATCGACGCGCCGGAATTCTGCAGCTCGCGCAGTCCGTCCTCGAAGCGCTCGCGCACAGCCGCGTCGACGCCGTCGGCGAGCAGATCTCGCGGGACGCCCACGCGCACGCCTGACAGATCGCCATCGAGTCGCGCCCCATAATCCGGCACGTCGGTCGTCGCGCTCGTCGAGTCGCGCGGATCGCGGCCGGCCATCGCCGCGAACAGCGCCGCCATGTCCGCGGCGGAGCGGGCGAATGGGCCGATCTGATCCAGCGACGAACCAAACGCGATTAACCCGAACCGGGAAACGCGTCCGTAGGTCGGCTTCAACCCCAGGACGCCGCACAAGGCCGCTGGCTGTCGGATCGATCCTCCCGTTTCGGATCCCAGCGCGAGTGGCACCATCTGCGATGCCACGGCAACGGCAGATCCGCCGCTGGATCCGCCCGGGATGCGGTCGTGGTCCCAGGGATTCCGCGTCGGACCGAACGCCGAGTGTTCCGTCGACGAGCCCATCGCGAATTCGTCGCAATTCGTCTTGCCGACGATGACCGCCCCCGCGCGTTCGAGGCGTTCGACCACCGTCGCCGAGTACGGAGGCACGTAGTGTTCGAGGACGCGGGAGCCGGCCGTCGTCCGCACGCCGGCCGTGCAGATGTTGTCTTTCAGCGCGATCGGGACACCGAGCAACGGAGCATCGCTCGGACGATCGCGGTCGAGCTGTTCGGCGCGTTTGAGCGCACCCTCCTCGTCGACGTGAAGAAACGCGTTCAGTCGAACGTCATCGCGGCGAATCCGGCCGATCGCTTCGCGGCACATCTCCACGGCCGAGACCTGGCGCGCGGCGACGGCGGCGCGGATTTCGCAAGCGCTGCCGAGGCTCACGAGCCGAGCACCCGTGGTACTTTGAACAGTCCGGCCGCGCGGTCCGCCGCGGGCGCCTGGCTCAGGACGAGGTCGCGATCGAGCGAAGGCACGAGAATGTCCTGGCGCCACGCCGCGGATGGCGTAGCGGCGGCTCCGGCGGCGACGCCGCTCGTGTCCACCTGCTGCACCTGGTCGGCGTAGGCGAGGATCGCCGTGAGCTGGGTTGCGAAGCGTTCCACTTCATCGCCGGTCAATTCCAGACGCGCGAGCGCGGCGATGCGCTCGACGTCAGCGCGAGTGAGGATGTCGGCCATGGCCATCAATTCTATCCGGCCCCCAGCCGTCGCGGGCTCGTGGTATCCGGGAATCGCAGGGGCGCTCGAACGCGACGTGGATCGATACCTCGGAGCGGTTGAAACGGACCTGCCGCGTGGACGCCTCGATGCGATCATCGCGCCGCATGCCGGCTTGATGTTTTCGGGGCCGGTAGGGGCCTATGCGTACAAGGCGGCCGCCGCCGCGGGACCCTACGACGCCGCGATTCTCGTCGGTCCATCGCATTTCGTCGCGTTCGACGGCGTCGCGCTCTATCCCGCGGGCGCGTTCGATTCTCCACTCGGGCCGGCCCGCATCGACGAGGCCCTCGCGAGTGAAATCGCAAAAGCCTCGCCGGTGGTGCGCGTCCTGCCCGATGCGCACCGGCGCGAGCATTCGCTCGAGATGCAGCTGCCGTTCATCCGCCGCCTCCTCCGCGACGTTCTTATCGTTCCGCTGTTGATGGGATTCCAGACGCGCGAGACGATCGAAGCGCTGGCCGGCGCGCTCGCGAGCGCCGGCACTGGACGCCGGGTGCTGCTCATCGCGAGCACGGACCTGTCGCACTATTTCGATGCGAACTCCGCGCGCGAGCTGGACCGCCAGGTGGAAGCGTGCGTGGCGGCCGCGGATCCGGACCGGTTCCTCGAGATCTTCGAACAGTATCCGGAGGTCGAGCGCGGACGCTACGTCGCCTGCGGCGGTGGACCGGCGATCGCGGTGATGATGGCGGCGCGGGCCCGCGGCGCGCGACACGGGCGCGTGTTGAAGTACATGCATTCGGGGGAGATCTCCGGCGACAACAGCGGCGTCGTCGGCTACCTGGCGGGCGCGCTGGGGACGTTCACGGATGTTCACTGAGGCACAGCAGCGCGCGCTGGTCGAGATCGCGCGCCAGGCGGTCGAGAGCAGCGTGACCGGTGAGAAACGTGAAGCAGTCATCCAGGTCCCCGCTGACCTGCCGCAAGCAACGGGCGCGTTCGTCACGTTGAAGAAACACGGTGAGCTGCGCGGCTGCATCGGCACGCTGGAGTGCCGCCGGACGCTGCCCGAGGAAGTGGCGCGTGTCGCCGTCAGCGCCGCGCGCGAAGATCCGCGCTTCGAGCCGGTGCGCGCATCCGAGCTGAACGATCTCGACGTCGAAGTCTCGGTGCTCGGTCCCCTCGAGGCGATCGACCCCTGCGATCCCGAGGCAATCGAGATCGGGCGTCACGGACTCGTCGTCGAACAGGGATGGCGCCGCGGTCTGTTGTTGCCGCAGGTGGCGACCGAATGGGGCTGGGATCGCGAGGCGTTCCTCGCGCATACGTGCGCGAAGGCGGGGCTGCCGTACGATTGCTGGCGAACGGGCGCGAAAGTCTACCGCTTCTCGGCGGACGTCTTCGGCGACTGAATCAGCTGTCTCAGGACGGCGAGGTTCATCTTGTCCAGTGGATCGACGTCCCCCAGCCGCCGGCTCTGCGGCGTGTCGACCTTCGGTGTCTCGAGCAGCATCGGCAGTTTCGCGAATCGTCGATCGTTGAGGATGCGGCGGAACGGCGCGAGCCCGAGGCAGCCCTTGCCGATATGCTCGTGGCGATCGACGCGACTGCCGCACGGCTTCTTCGAGTCGTTGAAGTGAAACAGCTTCAGGCGGGAGAAGCCCACGATCTTTCCGAACTGGCGGAACGTCTCCTCGTACCCCGCCTGTGAACAGATGTCGTAGCCGGCGGCGATCAGGTGGCACGTGTCGAGGCACACACCGACGCGGCGCGAGCCGCCGAGCCGTTCGATGATCTCCGCGAGGTGCTCGAACCGGTAGCCGAGGTTCGTTCCCTGGCCCGCCGTATGTTCCAGCAACACGCGCGTCGTCATATCAGGACGAGCTGTGAAAATTTCAGCAAGCCCTTCCGCAATCATCCGAAGTCCGTCGTGTTCGGAGCCGGACGTGTACGACCCCGGATGCATCACAAGGCCGTCGAGTCCGAGTGATTCTGCGCGATCGAGCTCGTCGCGCAGCGATTCGATCGACCGCGCGCGCAGCGCCGCGTCGGCGGCTGCCAGGTTGATCAGATAGCTGTTGTGCGCGACGACAGGTCGAATGCCGGTTTGCCTGACTCGCCGGCGAAACAGCGCGACTTCGTCCGGCGGCAGCTCGCGCGCGCGCCACTGGCCGGCCGACTTCGTGAAAATCTGCAACGCCTCGCACCCGCTCGCTTCGGCGCGATCGACGGCGCGCGGAAGTCCGCCGGAGATGGAGAGGTGAGCGCCGAGACGCGGCATGGAACAATGCTAACCTGTCATCTCTATGCGCAAGGCCGTTGCCGTAGCATTGTTGTCGCTCGCGTGCGTCTCATTGCGACCCCCTCCCGCGCGCGCGTGGGGATTCGACGGACATAGGTTCATCACCGACCGCGCGATCGATCTGCTGCCGAAAGAACTGCGTCCGTTCTTCCAGAAATACCGCACGACGATCGTCGAACACTCAATCGATCCCGACACGTACCGGACGATGGGATTCACCGATGAGCCGCCGCGGCACTTCGTGGACATGGACGCGTACGGTCCCTTCCCGTTTCGTGACCTGCCGCACGATTACAAGGAAGCGGTTGCGAAGCGCGGCGCCGATTTCGTCATCAAGAACGGCACGCTTCCGTGGCGCTCGGAGGAGATCTACAACCAGCTGCGCGAGTCATTCAAGCAGCTGTCGACCTCGCCGTACGCGCGCGATAACGTCAAGCTGTTTGCCGCCGTGCTCGCGCACTACATCGCGGACTCGTTCCAGCCGTTCCATGCCGCCGTCAACTATGACGGGCAGTTGACCAACCAGCAGGGCATCCACGCACGGTTCGAGACCGAGCTCTTCGATCGCTACCGAAGCAAGCTGCGCGTCGTTCCCGCACCTGTAACCACGATCGCGAATCCGCAAGAGTTCGTCTTCGCGACGCTGGCGGATAGCTTCCAGCTGACCGAGCCGATCCTGGCGGCGGATCGCGAGGCGGTGAAAGGACGCACGGATTACGACGACAAGTATTTCGCGCAGCTCTATGAAAAGACAGGACCGATCATGGAGAAGCGTCTCGCGGGTGCCGCGACGGCTATCGCTTCGCTGATCACCTCCGCCTGGAGCGAGGCGGGGAAGCCGGCTGTGCCTGCAGAGGCTCCGCCGCGGCCGCCGCGTCGGATTCGCCGCTAGTGTCCCGTCACCGTGGTTTGCGACATAATTTCCGGTCGGGGCATCCCGGCTGGCTGCGTTGCTCCTCCCTCAAATACTCCCGGTATTCTCCGTCGTCGCGCCTTGCCATCCGGGCGCCGCGCCCGGGACTTATGCCACGATCCACGGTGACGGGACACTAGCGCCGATGGATGTGTATCTCGTCCCGGTCGCGCCGGATCGCTACGAGCTGTACTGCGAGGAACCCGACGACCCGGCCACGCTCGAAGGAGCGCCGCCGCCGGGGGGATTTTTCAGGCGGACGCTGCATCGCGTGCGCGCAACGCTTGCGGAAGCTGAGCGTGAGCGCCGGCGCGGCGAGCCTCAGGCCGGCGACACACCGGCCACGTTTTTTGGCCGATTCAAGGCGCGGACGCTCCGGTGGGCCGCCGAGTGGATTGCCGAGCAAAGACTGCTGTGGCAATTACGCGGGAAGACCGCGGTTAACCTCGTTTATCCCGACGACCTGACAGAGGCGCAGGGACGCCAGCTCCTGAAGCGATCGCTGCAGCGCGACTGGGAGCGGCACCGGTTCTGGCTGGCCATCGACAGCCTGGGGCTTGTCGGTTCCGTGCTGCTCATTCTTCTGCCCGGTCCGAATTTCATCGGCTACTACTTTCTCGTCCGCACCGCGGGGCACTATCTGTCATTGCGCGGCGCGCGGCAGGGTCTCGTGGTCGTCACGTGGAGCGTCGCCGCGAGTCCGGCGCTCGCAGCGTTGCGCGCGATGGTCGGCGAGTCGCCGGATGCGCGCGAAGCGCGCGTGCAGGCCATCGCCGAGGCGCTGCGCCTCGAACATTTCGCGCATTTCTTCCAGCGCTCCGCGACACCCTAGGTGAGCGGTCGGCTTGCCCGCCGTAGCTTTGGCGAAGCGGGAAGTCGGAGGTTCGCGGATATACTGCGGCGATTGAAGCTGCAGGAGGTCGCAGAACGGCTGGCGTGTCGGCTCGAGGGTGACGGCAACGTCGAGATCCGGCGCATCGCGAGCATCGAAGATGCGGGACCGGGAGATCTGACGTTCCTCGCGAACCCGAAGTACGCGGCGCAGGTCAGCGCCACGCGTGCGACCGCGGTGATCCTCGGCGAGCGGGCGGAAGCGCACCTTCCGGCCGGTGTGTCTGCCCTCCGGGCTTCTCACCCTTATCTTGCCTTTGCACGCGCCGCAGAAATCTTTGCACCGCGCCCAGCCGCTCCTCCGGGAATCCATCCGCTCGCCAGCGTCGCGCCGACTGCCACGATCGCTGCCGATGCATCGATCGGCCCGTTCGTCAGCGTTGGCGCGCGCGCCAGCGTGGGCGCCCGCTCCATCGTTTATCCGCACGTGACGATCGGTGAGGATGCGACTCTCGGCGAAGACTGCGTCGTGCACGCGCGAGTATCCGTGCGCGAGCGCGTCTCGATCGGCGATCGCGTGGTGATCCAGGACGGCGCCGTCATCGGCAGCGACGGGTTCGGGTTCGCGCCGGGTCCCGATGGGGCGCATTACAAAATTCCGCAGGCGGGCGGTGTCGTCGTGGAGGACGACGTCGAGATCGGCGCGAACAGCACGATCGATCGTCCGGCGGTCGGCGAGACGCGGATTGGCGCTGGAACGAAGATCGACAACCTCGTGCAGATCGCGCACGGCGTCAAGATCGGCCGCGGCGTGTTGCTCGCGGCGCAGGTCGGGATCGCCGGCAGCACGAAGATTGAGGACAACGTGACGCTCGCCGGCCAGGTCGGCGTCGCCGGTCATCTCACGATCGGCAAGGGCGTTGTCGCAACCGCACAATCCGGCATTCCGAATTCGGTTGATGCCGGCTCCTTCATCTCCGGGTATCCGGCGATCGACAACCGCAACTGGCTCAAATCGTCGGCGGTCTTCCGCCGCTTGCCCGAGCTCAAGAAAGCTGTTGCCGGCCTGCAACGGCGGCTGGACGACATCGAAGCGCGTCTGAAGACGTAGCAGCTTCGTCCCGACCTCGAACCTCGAAAACCTCCAACCTCCCATGTCATGGGATAATCGACACTTATGGTTCTTCCCCGAGGTTTCCGCCGCGCTGTCGCCGTCGCGATTGCGGCCGCCGCCGTTCTCGTCGTCCCCGCCAGCGAGGCGGCCGTGCGTCCGCCGAAGCTCGATTACACGATGACGACGCTGCCCAATGGGATGAACGTCGTATTCCTCGAGGACCACTCGACCCCGATCGTGCACCTCCAGATGTGGTACCACGTCGGATCGAAGAACGAGAGACCCGGACGCACCGGTTTCGCGCATCTTTTCGAGCACATGATGTTCAAGGGCTCGAAGAACGTCGAGCCCGAGGGGCATCCGTCCTACATTTCCAGCGTCGGCGGGCAGAGCAATGCCTATACGAACGAGGACGCGACGGTGTTCTGGGAAACCGTGCCGTCGCAGTACCTGCCGCTGGTTCTCTGGCTCGAGGCGGATCGGCTCGCCTCGCTGCGCATCGAAGCGCGCGTCTTCAAGACCGAAGGTGAGGTCGTGAAGGAAGAGCGGCGGATGCGGATCGAAAACCAGCCGTACGGGCGTCTGCAGGAGATCATCGCGGACAACGCGTTCACGGTCCATCCATACAAGCATCCCGTCATCGGAAGCATGAAGGACCTCGAGTCCGCGTCATTGGATGACGTGCGGGAATTCTTCCACACCTATTACGTTCCGAATAACGCAACCGCCGTTCTCGTCGGCGACTTCGATTCCAAGGAAGCGCTCGGCCTCGTGACGCAGTACCTTGGCCGGATTCCGAAGTCCGACAAGGCCGTTCCCCGCGACATTCCCCGGGAACCGGCGCAAACGAAAGAGCGGCGCGTCGCGATCAATGAGGAGTGGCCGCTGCCGGCCGTTGTCGTCGCGCACCACATCACGTTCGACGGCCATCCCGACTCCTACCCGCTGCACATCGCGTCGAAAATCCTGTCCGACGGACAGAGCTCGCGGATTTATCGAAAGCTGGTCTACGAAAAGGGGATCGCCCTCGCGGCGTTTGGCGGCGGCAACATCATCGAGGATCCGAACCTGTTCTTCGCCGTGGCGATCGTACAGCCGGGTCACACGACCGAAGAAGCCTCGAACGCCCTCATCGCGGAGCTCGATCGGCTGCGCACGGAACCGGTGACCGCGGCCGAACTGCAGCAGGCGAAGAACCAGTTCGCGCGCGATTACATCCTCGGCCGCGAGTCGAACCAGAGCAAGGCGGAGCAACTCGGGCACGCGGTCGTGATTCACAACGACATCAAGACCGCGGATGGCGAGTTTGACATCTTTCAGAACCTGAGCGTCGCCGACGTGCAGCGCGTCGCGAAAACCTACTTCACCCCGGAGAATCGACTGGTGCTGACCATCATGCCGAAGGGATCCGCGAGGTGAGGCGCCGGTTCGTCTCCGCTCTTCTCGTCATCGTTCTCGGCACTCCGTGGCTCCTCGAAGCGGCCGTACAGCAGCGCAATTGGCCGTCCGAGCGTCCGCCGCGGCCGATCGCCGCGCGCGACGTGAAGTTCCCGCCGTACGCAGTGAAGACGCTCGCAAACGGCCTCGAGGTGATCGCGGTCTCGCACCACGAGCAGCCCGCCGTCAGCCTGCGGCTGATCGTCCGCGCCGGCGCAGCCCAGGATCCGGATGACAAGCCGGGCGTCGCGGCGCTCGCCGCCACATTGCTCGACCAGGGGACGACGACCAGATCCGCGGAGCAGATCGCGAACGCGATCGATTCGATCGGCGGCGCGCTGGGCACGGGCGCGGGCGCCGACCTGAGCTTCATCAACGCGATCGTGATGAAGGACAGTCTCAGTTTCGGTCTCGATCTGGTATCGGACGTCGCGCAGCATCCTGCGTTCGCGCCCGACGAGATCGAACGTCAGCGGCAGCAGTCGTTGTCCGGGATGCGCGTCAGCTACGACGACCCGGAGTTTCTCGCGAACGTCGTGTTCGACCGTCTTGTCTATGGTTTGCATCCATATGCGCGCCCGCAGGCTGGAACGCCGGAGACGCTCTCCGCGCTGACGCGTGAGGATTTGCTCGCCTTCCATCGCAAGTGGTTCGGCGCGAACAACGCCATTCTCGCGATCGTCGGCGACGTCACCCCCGAGGAAGCCTTCGCCGGAGCCGAGCGCGCGTTCGGCAAGTGGTCGCAGATCACCACGACGCCCGCGAAGCCCGTGGATCCGCCGCCGCCGATGCGGCGCGTGATCGTGATCGACAGGCCCGGGGCCGTGCAGACCGAGATTCGCGTCGGGAACATCGGGATTCCACGCAAGCACGACGACTTCATGGCGATGGACCTCGCCGCGAAGGTGCTCGGCGGCGAAGGGGCCAACCGGCTGCACCGCGTGCTCCGTTCCGAGCGGGGCCTGACCTACGGCGCATCCGCGGACTTCAACGCGCTGAAACAGGCCGGCGACATCGTCGCGCAGACGAACACGCGCTCCGAGACGACAGGGGAGACGCTGCGCCTGATGGTGGATGAAATCTGGAAGTTGATCCGCGATCGAGTCGGCGACCGCGAGCTGGAGGGGGCGCAGGAATATCTCACCGGTTCGTTCCCGCTGACGATCGAGACGCCGAGCCAGATCGCGCTGCAGATCCTGAACGCGGTCTTTTTCGGTCTCAACATGAACGATCTGCAGACCTATCGCGAGCGCGTCAACGCGGTGACCGCGGACGAGGTGCAGCGCGTCGCGCGGAATTACCTGCATCCGGATCGATTGACTATCGTGCTCGTCGGCGATGCATCTGCCTTCGTCAAGCAGCTGCGGGGCGCCGGCTTCGACAAGTTCGAGGTCATTCCGGCCGCTGAACTCGATCTCTCGGCGCCGGATCTACGCCGAAAACCAGCCACAACGCGCGGAGGTTTCCAGCCGGCTGCTTACGTGGTGCCCTCAATGTCGAACCGCCAGCGTGGTGACGAGGCGAAAGCGCTCCTGAACAAGGCGATTGCCGCGAAGGGAGGGCTCGCGAAGCTCCAGGGGATCAAGACAGTGAAAGTCGAGGGGACGCTGACCTACGCGTCGGCGGGAAAGCCGATCTCCTTCCCGTTCGCGAATTACGTGGAGTATCCGGACCGCTTCCGGTCGGAGGCGACGATGCCCGGCGGGAAGGTTACACAGGTGTTTTCCGAGGGACGCTACTGGGCCGACAAGGGCGCAGGCGCCGAAGAACTGTCTGCGGCTGAGAGCGGCCCGATTCGCGCGGCCGTTCAGCGTGACATGGTTCGGATGCTGCTCGGCGCGGCGGCGGGGAAGTTGATCGTGCGCTCCGTGGACGCGGAGCATGCGGAAGATCCGCTGGTAGCCGCGATTGAAATCTCCGGCGACGGCATGACCGCTGTCACACTCCTGATCAACCGCGACAACGGACTGATCGAAAAGGCGAGCTATACAGGAACCGAAGGGCGAACGGAAGAGACCTACAGCGATTACCGCAACGTGAGCGGCATCCAGGTGCCCTTCCACGCCGTCGTGCGGCGTGGCGGGCTCACGCCGATCGAGCGCGACGTCAAGACGATCCGCTTCAACCTGCCGCTCGATTCGGCGCTGTTCGTCAAACCGAGCTAGCGCAGGGCGTGGCCGACCGCCTGCGCATCATGATTTCGTGCGGCGAGCCGTCCGGCGATCTGTACGCCGGCGCGCTGACGTCCGAGATCCTGAAGCTGGCGCCGGACGCCGCGATCGCGGGGTTCGGCAGCGAGCGGCTGCGCGCCGCCGGCGCATCCCTTGTTCGAGATTTCCAGGGACTGTCGGTCACCGGATTGACCGAAGCGCTGCGTGTCATCCCGCGTTCCTGGCAGAACTATCGCGCGCTGCTGCGCGCCGCGGATGCGGAGCGCCCCGACGTCTTCGTGCCGATCGATTTTCCCGACTTCAATTTCTTTCTTGCGCGCGCGATGCACAAGCGCGGCGTGCCCGTCGTGTATTACATCAGCCCGCAGCTGTGGGCGTGGCGCCGCGGCCGGCTCAAGACAATGAAGCGGGTCGCGGATCGCGTGCTCGTGATCTTTCCGTTCGAAGCGCCGTTCTACGAGCAGGCGGGCGTTCCCGTCACCTTCGTCGGGCATCCGCTGCTCGAGCTCACGCGTCCCCCCGAGCCGCGCGAGACGTTTCTGCGTGCGCACGGACTCGACCCCGCGCGTCCTGTCGTGGCCATGCTGCCGGGCAGCCGGCGCAACGAGCTGCACGCGATCCTGCCCGATCTGACAAAGGCCGCGGCGCTGATCGCCGAGCGCGTTCCCGCGGCGCAATTCGTTCTCGCGCGCGCGCCGCATCTCGCCGATGACCTGTTCGCGCCGCTAGACGACTGGCCTTCGGGCGTGACGCGCCCGGTGGTCGTGGAAGGCGTCTCCGATGCTGTGCTCGCGAGCGCCGACGTGGCGATCGTCGCGTCGGGGACCGTCACCGTGCAGGCGGCCTTGCACGGTTGCCCGATGGTGGTTGTCTACCGCCTCGGGGCGCTGACCTACACGCTCGGCAAACCGTTCGTCCAGGTCGATACCTACGCGATGGTAAACCTCGTCGCCGGGACGAAAGTAGTGCCGGAGCTCATTCAGGATCAATTCACGCCGGCAGCGGTCGCCACCGAAACTCTTCGCGTGCTGACGAATCCGGAGCACGCCGCGGCGGTGAAGGCCGAACTGGCGGCGGTGCGCGCGAAACTGGGCACCGCCGGCGCGAGCCGCCGCGCCGCCGAAGCCGTTCTGGAAGTGGCGAGAGCCGGAAGGCGGTACACTGCCTGAATGCGTCGTCTTGCTCTTTGCGCGAGTCTGCTGATCCTGCCGGTGGCACTGCATGCCACGGTGATCCTTCCGATCGAATTCCGCGAGCTTGTCACCTCGAGCGCCGTCATCGTTCATGGGCGCGTGACCGACGCGCGTTCGGCATTCGTCGACGAACGCCGTTCTGTTGAAACATTCGTCACGCTGGATGTCGACGAGTATTTCAAGGGCAATCTCGGCCATCACGTCACCTTCCGCGTGCCTGGCGGTCAGATCGGCCGCTACAAGACGGTCTTCATCGGCGCGCCGGAGTTCGCCGAAGGTGACGAGGTCGTGCTCTTTCTCAAGACAGCCGGCGGCGGCATCCCGTTCGTCACCGGCTTGAGTCAGGGCGCGTTCCGCGTGTTGCCCGATGCGGCATCAGGGCGCAAAGTCGTGACGACGCCGATCGTGATGGGCAAGAGTACGGGGGGCGTCGAGACGATCGTTCGCGGGGATCCCACGCGCCGGCCGCTCCCGATCGAGTCCTTCCGCGACGCGGTGCGACAAGTGCTCGCAGAGGCGGCGCGCCAGTGAAGCGCGCGGCTGCGTGGATACTGGCGTGCGTTGTTGCGCTTGCGACCGCGCCCACGGCGTTCGCTTACCTGAAGCTCGGCGTGCGCCAGGGCTCTCGTCTCATCACGCTGCGCTGGAATGCGATGCCGATTCGGTACTTCATCACGAATCGTGACGTGCCGAACGTGACCGCGCCGCAATTGCGCGATGCCGTCGGACGTGGCTTCGCGTCGTGGGCCGCGGTGCCGAACGTGACCATCTCGTCGGAGTTCGTGGGGTTCACCGGCTTCAGCCCGGTGTCTGGAGACAACGCGACCGTGCTGGGCTTCAGCAACCGGCCGGAGCTGGATCGCGTGCTCGGTTCCACCTCGTTCACGGTCGACACCGTAACCGGTGAAATCGTCGAGTCCGACGTCTTCTTCAACTCGGCGTTCGCGTGGTCGGCAGCGACGCCCGGCGAAACGGATCGACAGGACATCGGATCCATCGCTCTCCATGAGATCGGTCACCTGCTGGGCCTCGGGCATTCCATGCTGGGGGAGACGCAATTGTTCAGCGGCGGCCGGCGCGTGCTTGGCGCGGAAGCGGTGATGTTCCCGATCGCGTTCTCGCCCGGGACGCTCAATCGCGCGCCGCGCGCGGATGACATCGCGGGGATCTCCGACATCTACGGGACAGATACGTTCCGCAACACGACGGGCAGCATCACGGGGCGTGTCACGAAAAACGGCAGCGGTGTGATCGGCGCGCACGTCATCACGTTCAATCCCGCGAGCGGCAGACTCATTGGCGGCTTCACGCTGTCGCAGGACGGCACGTTCACGATCGCCGGCATCGAGCCGGGTCCGCAACTCGTTCGCGTCGAGCCCCTGGACGACGGGGACATCGCGAGCTTTCTCGATACATCGCTCAATATCGATGTGGACTTCCGGCCGGCGTTCTACTCGCGGCTGGTGACGGTGCCGCGCCGCGGGACCTCACGCAGCATCGAAATCGCAGTGGTGGCGAAATAGTGCGCTCGCTGTTTCTGGCCGCAGCGCTGATGCTGTTCGTCTCTTCGCGCGCGGGAGCGCAGCCCTACGTTGGGACCGCTTCGCCACGCGTGGGATCGTTTGAAATCAGCGGCGGCGTTTTGTCGAGCGGGGGTTACGACGCGGGGAGCCGCTCGGCGCTCGAATCGCCGAACAGCACCAGTACCAGCGCCCCTCCCCTGACGCTGTTCACGACGACTTCGCGGGTCGCGCGTGCGACTGGTGCGGAAGTGCGTCTCGGGATCTTCGTTTCACCGCGGATTTCCGTCGAAGGGACCTTCCAGTTCACCCGCCCGGTGCTTCAGACGGCCGTTGCGGACGATTTCGAAAACGCAGCGGCCGTTACCGCGGAGGACACACTGTCGTCGTATGTTGCCGGCGGATCGCTGCTGTATCACTTCGGAAGCGGCCGGTTCGTGCCATTCGTTTCCGGCGGCGGCGCGTACCTGCGCCAGCTGCACGAAGACAAGGCCGAGTTGCTGACCGGCTCGGAGATCCACGCGGGTGGTGGCGTGAAATACTGGTTGGGCGCCCGCCGCGTCGGGCTGCGCCTCGACGCGCAGGCGTCATCACGCAGCAAGAGCATCGCGTTCGAGCAGAAACGGCGCGTTGTTCGTGTTCTCAGCGCGGGGCTCGTCTACCTCTTCTAAGCGGTCCGTTCGACTTCCATCCGTACGTTTCGATCGTCCAGCTGATACCAGCCGATCGAGCGGCCGGCCCATGCCGCGCCGCTCTGCCCCTGCAGGCCGACGGCGATCCCGTCGTGCCACTCCAACCGCGCGCGGTGCACGTGGCCGCAGAGCATCAATCGCACACCGGCGGCGCGCGCCGCCGCCCACAGCTTCGCGCGATCGCGCTCGGGAATCTCCATGAGCACTTCGACCTTGCCGTTCCATCGGAACGGAGCGACCGCCAGGGGATAGTGATGGAGCACGAGCAGCGCCGGCTTGTTTCTGGGAAGCGTTTTCGCGAGCCACTCGACCTGCTCCACGCGGACGCAGCCGCTGCCCGCGTGCAGCTGAATTCGTCCATCGCGGATGCGCAGCGGTTTCCAGGAGACTGGAATCGTATCGAGCGCGGCGATGGACACCGGTCCGAGGTCTTTCGCGAGCGGCGCCATTGCGGCGACGCCGGGCGCGCGTGTTTCGATGGTGGCGTAGAACCGGCGGCGCCGCACCGCGAGGATCGGCGGCGGATCCCAGGAGCGCAGCAGCAGCCGCGGCAGATCCGCGCGCGTGCGTGGGTGCGCGCCGCTCGACGTCAGGTCGTGGTTGCCGTGCACGATCGTGACGCGCTCGGGCCGCAGTAATCCGCGCGAGGCCAGGGCGTCGAGCGCGGCGTGCAGCAATTGCGGACGCCAGCGATCGAGCAGATCCCCCGACAGCACGAGATGGTCCGCGCTGCCGGCGACCACGCGATCGAGCTGACGCTCGAACGCGCGCACGTCGTCCGCGTCCCGCATGTGCGAGTCGGAAAGGTGCGCGATGAGCACGCGGTCAGATCTTCGTGCGCAGCGTCGCGTCGTCGGCCGGCATGACCGGATCGTCGTTGCGCCCCCTGGCGATGCCTCCGTTGTCCACGGTCGAATTGTCGGACGTGCGCTCTTCGTCGAGCCGCGTCGGATCCGTGTGGCGCGGATGGCGCTCGACCAGTGGCTCCTGGTCTCGAGCCGAGGAAGGACGTTTCGTGTCAGCCATGATTACCCCGCGTGCGCGCCGGGTTTCGACTCGCCGCGCGCCGGAACTTCTTTCTGTTTTTCAATCTCTTCGCCGAGCGGCCGGTTGGTGATGCCCGCACCCTTACCCTGTTCGTACCGGGTTTCCGGGGCGTCTTCGCGAGGCGCCTCTTCGCGATCCTCTTCGCGATCCCCTTCGGCCTTTTCCATGTTCGACGCCCGCGTGGGCCTGTCCTGATCAGCCATTGTGTGTTTGCCTCCGCGGCTGACCTTTCAAGTTACGTACCGCTGCGATACAGTCGCGCTCGTGAATGGCTCGGCTCGCAGCGCGGCGATCTCACTGCGCGACGTCCATGTGTCTCGCGGCGCCGCAGGCGCCGTATTGCGCGGGCTCTCACTCGATATCGCGGCCGGGGACACCGTGGCGCTGGTCGGCCGGAGCGGCGCCGGCAAGAGCACGGCGCTCAAACTGATTAACGGCTTGATCGTGCCGGACGGCGGTGACGTCGTCGTCGAGGGGCGCAGCACGCGCAACTGGAACCCGTTCGAGCTGCGCAGGCGCATCGGGTACGTGCTCCAGGAGATCGGGCTCTTTCCACACCTGACCGTCGCGGAAAACGTCGCGGTGGTTCCTCGTCTCCTCGGCTGGGATGCGTCCCGAATCGCTGCACGCGTGTCCGAGATGCTGCAGCTGGTTGGATTGCCATCCGAGACGTACGCGAATCGCGCATCCACGGAGCTTTCCGGGGGCCAGCGGCAGCGTGTCGGCGTCGCGCGCGCCCTCGCCGCCGACCCGCCAATCCTGTTGATGGACGAGCCGTTTGGCGCGCTCGATCCTGTGACCCGCGCGGAGCTGCACCGCGAGTTCAGGCGGATCCAGGCAGCAGTACGGAAGACCGTCGTGATCGTCACCCACGACATGGCGGAGGCATTCGCGCTCGCGACGCGGGTCGGGGTCATCGACGCGGGAACGATCGCGCAAATCGACGAGCCACGCGCGCTGGCGCGTTCGACGGATCCGCGCGTTCGTCCCTTGCTCGAGCCGCTGCTCGAGGCGCGCGCCGTGCTCTCATGACGCTGCTGCATTTCCTCTCGTCCCATCGCGCGGAGTTCTTCGCGCTCCTGCTCCAGCACGTTGTGCTGGTCGGTATCTCCACCGGCGCGGCGATCGCGATCGGCGTGCCGCTGGGCATCCTGGCTGCAAAACGTCCGAGGCTTGGCGCGCCCGTCGTCTGGCTGGCCAACGTGGTGCAGACGATTCCGAGCCTTGCGATGTTCGGCTTCCTGTTGCCGCTGCCGCTCGTCGGCGGACTCGGTGCCCGCGTCGCGATTGTCGTCCTCATTCTCTACGCACTCCTGCCGATCGTTCGGACGACGGTCGCGGGCGTGCGGGGCGTGGATACGGTACTCGTCGAAGCCGGCACTGCGCTCGGGATGACGCCGCGGCAACTGCTTTGGCAGGTGGAACTGCCGCTCGCCGTTCCGTCCATCGTCGCGGGAATCCGCGTGGCCGCGGTGATCGGCGTCGGCACCGCGACGATTGCCGCTGCGGTGGGCGCCGGCGGCCTCGGCGAATACATCTTCCGCGGCCTGTCGATGGTCGATCCCACTGTGATTCTGGCGGGTGCCGTTCCCGCGGCCGCGCTCGCGCTTGTGGTGGATGGTGCGCTGCTGCTCGGGGAGCGTGCGTTGCGGCGTGGACGATCGCGAGTGTCGCTGGCCGCCGTCGCCGCTGTACTCGTGATCGTTGGCGTCCCCGCTGCAACGACCTGGGCACGCAGCGGGCCGCGTGACGCGACGATCCGGATCGGATCCAAGAACTTCACCGAGCAGATCATCCTCGGCGAGCTGATCGCGCAGCACATCGAGCGTACGACCGGGCTGCGAGTGGAGCGCAAGTTGAATCTCGGAGGCACGTTCATCTGCGATCGCGCCTTGCGGTCCGGAGACATCGATGTCTACGTGGAGTACACCGGGACGGCCGACACCGCGGTGTTCAAGAACGCTGCTGAAACCGATCCCGCACGAGTGCTCGCGCGAGTCCGGCAGGCCTACGCGGACGGCGGCCTCACGCTGCTCCCGCCGCTCGGTTTCGAAAACACGTTCGCAATCCTCGTGCGTGGAGATGACGCGCGGCGCCTGGGGCTGCGAACGATCGAGGACGTCGCTCCACATAGCCCGTCCTGGCAGGCGGGCTTCGGGTACGAGTTTCTGCAGCGGGCCGACGGCTATCCTGGATTGAAGGACCGTTACGGGCTTCGGTTCGCGGCCGCGCGGGCGATGGATCTCTCATTGATCTATCGCGCGCTGTCGCAAAACCAGGTAGACCTGGTCGCTGGGGACGCGACGAGCGGATTAATCGCCGCCTACGACCTGTTCATGCTCCAGGATAATCGGCACTATTTCCCGCCATACGACGCCGTTCCGGTCGCCCGCAGTGCGACGCTGCTGCGTCACCCGGATGTCCGCCGCGCGCTGGAATCACTGGCGGGACGCATCACCGTAGACACCATGCGGCGCATGAACCAGGCTGTAGACGCCAACAGGCGGGATCCGGCGGCCGTGGCAGAGGAGTTCCTGTCCCAACTTGAACGGGAGCATCCGAGTAAGGGATCATAGAGGGATGGTCTCGCAGAATTCCTTCAATACCCGGTCGTCGCTCACGGTCGGCGGTCAGCGCTTTTCCTACTTCAGCCTGCGCGCTCTGGAAAAGGCTGGGTACCCGGGACTGGCGCGCCTGCCGTATTCGCTGAAGATCCTGCTGGAAAACCTGCTGCGGCGGGAAGACGGGCGGTTCGTGGATCGCGGCGACATCCACACGCTGGCCGGCTGGGACGTCACGTCGAAAGCGGCGAAGGAAATCGCCTTCATGCCCGCGCGCGTCCTGCTCCAGGACTTCACCGGCGTTCCCGCCGTGGTGGACCTCGCAGCGATGCGGGATGGGGTCATCCGGCTCGGCGGCGATCCGAAGAGGGTCAACCCGCTGCAGCCCGTGGAACTCGTTATCGATCACTCCGTGCAGGTCGATCATTTTGCCGAGCTCAACGCATTCGAGTTGAATGCCGAGCTCGAGTTCTCGCGCAATCGCGAACGCTACACGTTCCTCCGCTGGGGACAGACGGCGTTCGACAATTTCAAGGTCGTCCCGCCGGACACGGGCATCGTGCACCAGATCAACGTCGAGTATCTTGCGCGCGTCGTCTTCAGCGAGCAGGTCAACGGCGACATGCTCGCGTATCCGGACACGCTCGTCGGTACCGACTCGCACACCACGATGGTCAACGGGCTCGGCGTCGTCGGATGGGGTGTCGGCGGCATCGAGGCCGAGGCCGCGATGCTCGGGCAGCCGATCTCGATGTTGATACCTGAGGTCGTCGGTTTCCGCCTCGTCAACCGCTTGTCGGAAGGCGCGACGGCGACGGATCTCGTCCTTACGATCACCGAACGCTTACGCAAGCTCGGTGTCGTGGGCAAGTTCGTTGAGTTCTACGGTCCCGGACTCGAGTTCCTGACGATTGCGGATCGCGCGACGCTCGGGAACATGTCTCCCGAGTACGGCGCGACGATCGCGATCTGCCCGATCGACGACATGACGCTCGACTACCTGCGTCTGACGGCGCGGGATGAGACGCGCGTGAAGCTGGTCGAGGCGTATGCGAAAGAGCAGGGAATCTTTCGCACCGCCGCATCCCCCGAGCCGATCTACACGGCTGCGGTGGAGCTCGATCTGTCCACGGTTGAACCGAGCCTGGCCGGGCCGAAGCGGCCGCAGGATCGCGTCTCCCTGAATCAGGCGAAGCTGAAGTTCCAGCAGGCACTCGAAGTGATGCTCGCCGAACGCAAGTCGAAACCGGCAAAGGAGAAGCCGGGGGAATCTACGCAGCCTGCGGAGACCGCGCCGGTGCCGGTCGCGACGGCGACGGCAGTCGCCGAAGCCGACCCGAACGTCATCCCCGGGATGGAAGGCCTCGATCACGGCGCGGTCGTGATCGCCGCAATCACGAGCTGCACGAATACGTCGAACCCGAGCGTCATGATTGGCGCGGGGTTGCTTGCGCGCAACGCCGTTCGGCGCGGACTGAAGACCAAGCCATGGGTGAAGCCGAGTCTCGCGCCCGGATCGCTCGTCGTAACGGAGTATCTGCGCGCAGCAGACCTGATGGAGCCGCTCGCGGAGCTCGGATTCAATCTTGTCGGATATGGGTGCACCACGTGCATCGGCAACAGCGGTCCGCTGCCCGAGCCGGTGTCGTCGATCGTCAAGGACCACAACCTGGTGGTGGCGTCCGTGTTATCGGGCAACCGCAATTTCGAAGGACGCATCCAATCGCAGGTGCGGGCGAACTACCTCGCGTCGCCTCCGCTCGTGGTTGCGTACGCGCTCGCGGGGAAGATGGAGATCGATCTCACCTGCGAGCCGATCGGGATCGGCAGCGACGGTCAGCCTGTGTACCTGCGGGAAATCTGGCCGACCGAGCGTGAGATCCAGGAGACGATGCTGCGCGCCGTCCGCCAGGACATGTTCCGCGACCAATACGCGCACGTATTCGCCGGCGACCAGCGGTGGCAGGGGTTGACGGCGCCCGAGGGGGAGCGCTTCAACTGGGACGAGCACTCGACCTACATCAGGAATCCACCCTTCTTCGAAGGGGTGACGCTTCAGCCGACGCCGCCGACGGATCTCCACGGCGCGCGCGTGCTCGCGCTGCTCGGGGATAGCGTCACGACCGATCACATCTCGCCGGCGGGCTCGATTCCTGCGGACAGCCCGGCCGGCAAGTACCTGATCGCGCATGGCGTGAAGCCGCGCGACTTCAACTCATATGGCGCCCGCCGCGGCAACCACGAAGTGATGATGCGCGGCACGTTCGCGAACATCCGCCTGCGCAATCAGATCGCACCCGGCACCGAGGGAGGGTGGACGACGCTGTTGCCGTCGGACGAAGTGATGACGATCTACGACGCGTCGGTAAAGTATCGCGACGCAGGTGTGCCGCTGATCGTCATCGCGGGCAAGGAGTACGGGTCTGGATCATCGCGCGATTGGGCAGCCAAAGGGACGCTGCTTCTCGGCGTGAAGGCCGTGCTCGCGGAGAGCTTCGAACGCATCCACCGCAGCAACCTCGTGAACATGGGCGTCCTCCCGCTGGAGTTCGAGGCGGGCCAGAATGCCGCGTCGCTGAAGCTCACGGGCCGCGAGTCCTACGACATCCTCGGCATGGGTGCGTCGCTCACGCACGCGGGGAAGGTGACCGTCCGTGCCACATCTGCCGAGGCCACGGTGAACGAATTCACCGCGAAAGTCCGTATCGATACGCCCGAGGAGCTCGTCGCGTATCGCCACGGGGGAATCCTGCCTTACGTTTTGCGGCAGCTCGTTTCTTAGTACCTATCTGTGATATCCGCGCCGCGCCTTCACCGTGGCGCGGCGTCCCTTTACCTTCACTTCGATCCGATGCCAGCCGGGCGTGTCGATGCCTTTCGGCGCATAGCTCAGAAGATACCGGCTGCGGAAGTCCGTGACGATGCGCTCGAAGGCTTCGCGGAGCTTGCCGGTCGTTTCCGCTCGCAACGCCTCACCGCCCGTGCGTTCGGCGAGCTCAGGAAGCAACGGGGACTGTTCGATGAGCGCGGCGCCAGGGGAGAGCGTCACACCAGAACGGAAGAACAGGCGGCGGCGTGCGTTGGTTTCCATGTTTGCCCCTGGTGAGACGGGCGCCGTGCGCGCGATTGCCGCGCGATCCTGATCCGCACTGCGGCCGATCGGCGCGCCGAGAACAACCGAGTAGAGCACTGCGTCGGTACGGGCGGCCTTATCGATCGCCGCTGCGCCCGGCAGCCAGCTCGAGGTGTTTTCGCCGTCGGAGAAGAGCAGCACGAGGCCGCGCCGTCCCGGTTCAGGATCGCGCAGACTGAGTCCCGCGAACGCGGCGTCGAACAACGCCGTGGCACCTGAAGCGCGAAGGCCGCTGATGGCGCGTGTCAGGGCGTCTCCTTTCGGCACCCACATCGACGGCTGGCGGAGCACTTCGAGAACGTCAGCACGGCGGCGCGATCGCCTGCGCCCATCGCGTTGACGGCGGCGGTGGCTGCCGTCTTCAGATCGTTCAGACTCGAGCCTCCCATGCTGCTGCTCGTGTCGAGCATGAGCAGCATGCTGAGCGGCACTTCCTCGATTGTGACGTTGTCGATTGACTGCGGCACCCCGTTGTCCACGACCTCGAAATCGGCGGCCGTGAGTCCGCCGACGGGCTTGTTGCCGCTCGTGTCGAGCATGTCGACGCGCACGGCGTCGATCGCCGTCCTGAATACCTGTCGTGGCGCCTCGGCGTGAAGAGCGATCGTGAGCGCCGCGACGATCGCGGAGGTGGCCGCGGACGTCATGCGCATGGCGCGCACTCTAGCACTCCCGCCTCCGCCAAGGCGACGGCGGGCAAGCCAACCGCCGGCCGGCAACCTCTATACTTCTAGAGTGACCGCATCCGAGATTAAGGCGCGCGCGGCCGAGCTTGGGTTTGAGCTGTGCGGCATCGCGCCGGTCGCGGCGCACAAGGAGCTCGGGTTCCTCTCCGAGTGGCTCGCGCGCGGCTACGCAGGGGAGATGCAGTATCTCGGACGAACCGCGGAACGCCGCGCGGACGTCCGCGCCGTCATGCCATCCGCGCGTTCGGTCATCTGCCTCGGCACTGTTTACAACACCAATCGTCCGTATTCGACCGAGATTGCCGATCCGTCCGCCGCGCTCATTGCACGGTATGCGTGGGGGGACGATTACCACGAGGTGATCCACCAGCGGATGGATGCGCTCGTCGCGTGGATGCGCGAGCGCGGCGGCGCGGATCTGGAGCTGCGCGCGTACGTCGACACGGGTCCTGTCCAGGAGCGCGTTTATGCGCAGCACGCGGGTCTCGGATGGATCGCGAAGAATACCTGCGTCATCAATCCCGACATCGGGTCGTGGATCTTCCTATCCGAGATCATCTGCAGCCTGCCGCTCGAGCCGGATTCGCCGGCGCTCGATCAATGCGGCACGTGCCAGTTGTGTATCGATTCGTGTCCCACGGGCGCGATCGTCGAGCCGTATGTCCTGGACTCCACGTTATGTCTCTCCTACCTGACGATTGAATTGAAAGGGGAGATACCGATCCACCAGCGAGAGACTGTCGGGAACCATGCATATGGCTGTGACGTGTGCCAGGAGGTCTGTCCCTGGAACGCGCAGCCCACGGAAGATGACGAGGCGGGTACGCCGTGGCTGCCGCGCGCCGTGTTCGACGGGCGGACGCTCGCGGACTTGTGGCGCACGCCGGACGCCGAGCTGCGCGCCGCGCTGAAGCGGAGCGCCATGACACGCGCAGGCGTCCGCCGGCTGCGGCGCAACGTCGCCGTCTGCGCCGGCGCGACCGGCGATGCGAATGCGCTGACCGCTCTGCGCGAGGTGTCCGAGCCCACGTGCGACGATCCCGTCGTCGCCGAGCACGTCCACTGGGCCCTCGATCTCCACTCGGGCCACTCGGGGTCAGGTCTATGAAACGCCGTTCCCCGGGGTCAGGTCTGAAAAACGCCCCTCGCGGGGGGCAGACCCCCGCCGACGGGCGTTCTTCAGACCTGGCCCCCGGCAGACCTGGCACCGGTAAAGGGCGAAACGCAGACCTGACCCCCGGGGGCGGCGAGGGCCCGCCCGTCCCGGAGCTGATTCCGGAGCGGCCGACTGTCGAGTCCGTGCGTGAGGCGGCGGAGGAGTGCCACGCGTGTCGCCTGTATAAGAACGCAACGCAGACCGTCTTCGGCGAAGGGCCGCGCAAGGCGGAGGTGATGTTTGTCGGCGAACAGCCGGGGGATGCGGAAGACATCGCCGGCCATCCATTCGTCGGGCCGGCGGGCAAACTGCTCGATCGCGCGCTGGAGGAAGCGGGAATCGATCGTAAGGTGGTCTACGTGACGAACGTGGTGAAGCACTTCAAGTGGGAACCACGAGGCAAGCGCCGGATCCACGCGAAACCGAACGCCGCGGAGATCGCCGCGTGCCGCCCCTGGCTCGAAACGGAAATCGCGCTCGTCAAGCCGCGCGTGCTCGTGTGCCTCGGCGCGACCGCCGCGCAGGCGCTGCTCGGCAAATCATTCAAGGTGTCACAGCAGCGCGGCACGTTCGCGCCATCGTCGCTGGCTCCACGCGTGACCGCAACCGTTCACCCCTCGTCGATCCTCCGCGCGCCGGACGACGAGAGCCGCCGCCTGGAGATGAAGCGGTTCATCGCGGACCTCCGGCGCGTGGCAGGGGAATTGAAGTAACCGGAGCGACGCTCATGTCCGAATCCTTCCGCAACGCGTTGCTGCTCTCGATGCCACAGCTCCAGGACCCCAATTTCTGGCGCACGGTCGTGCTCTTGTGCGAGTACTCACCAGACGGAGCTTTCGGGCTGGTACTCAACCGTCCGACGGATATGCCCGCCCGGGCGATGGTGCGCCTCGAGCCGCCCGTCGTCGACGGCAACACGATGCCACTGTGGATCGGCGGACCAGTAGAACCCGAACGCGGATGGATCCTGCTGTCGGAGGAACCACTCGCGGCGGAATTCAAGTTGATAACCGACGGCCTCTATCTCTCCACGTCGATCTTGCTGCTGCGCGACGTGCTCGAAACCCAGCCGGCGCCGCGCGCGCGTGTGCTTGCCGGCTACGCGGGATGGGGACCGGGACAACTCGACGAGGAACTCGCGCAGTCCGCGTGGCTGCTTTCCGACGTGGACCTCGACATCATTTTTGACACGCCGCCCGATGCCATGTGGGAAACGGCCATTCGGCGCCTCGGCGCGGACCCGTCGTCGCTGACGACGAGCCACGGCGTGCACTGAGTCACTTCGAGAGGATCTGCGCGAAGAAGTCGAGCGCGCGCGGGTCCTTCGATTGCCCGAGCCAGAACATCGCCTGCTTCCGCACGGCTGGGTTCTGGTTCGTTTTCGCGACCTTGATCAGCAGCGGGATGCCCTCGTCCTTCGGCAACTGGCTGAGGGCGAACACGGCCCGCTTCTTCACGTCCGTATCCGGATCGTTTTCGATCGACGCGGTGATCTCGGCCGCGGCGCGCTGGCCGGCCTTCTGCGCGAGCCAGAAGATCGCCTCGCCGCGCACTTTCGCGCTGGCGTCCTCGCGCGCGAACCGCACCAGCTCCGGCACGGACTGCTCGTCGCTGCTTTGCGACAAGCCGAACATCGCGCTCTTCCGCACTTCTTCGCTCGGATCGTCGCGCGCGATCTTCTTCACCGCTTCGAATCCACGCCGGCCCCGCGCGTTGCCCAGCCAGAACGTCACCTTCTTGCGGACGAACTCCGGGTTGTCGCGCGAGCCCAGTCGCTCGAGCTCCGCGTCCGCCGCCGCGTCCCGGTGCATCGCGATCGCGCTGATGGCGTAGTCGGTAAGTCGATCCGACTTCACTTCCGCGCGCGAAACGAACGTGGACAGGAGCTTCACGGAATCCGCGCCGTTGACACCATCCAGCCACTGGATGGTCAGGCCGCCGGCATCGAGCTCGCAGTCAGGCGAGACGATCCGAATCCGCTGCACCGCCTTGTCTTCCACGCGATAAAGGACGACGACGCTGTCGGGCCCTTCGAGCCTGACCGGATTCTGCATCTGCGCCGGCTGGTCGGCCGGCCGGCGCGTCGTGCTCGACGATGACTCCAGGCCGCACGTCGCGATGCTGCCGTTCGTGAACACGACTCCGCCGGAGACCCAGGTATCACCGGAGCAGCATAGCCTTCCTTCGTTGCGGCTGACGATGGGGACCGCGTAGCCGATCCATCCCGGAGCCGACTGCGCGCCGACAAGCCGCCGGAAGGTCGAGTCCAGGCTCGAATCAACCGGCTGCGCCGCGATGCGGCCGTTGATGACCCGCGGCGTCTGGCCCTGCGCAGATGTCGTGAGAAGCAGGATCGCTACAGCACCGATCGCGACACGGTTCGCGCGCATGGCGTCCTACTTGTTCAGCAGCTCGAGGAGATAGTCGGTCGCGACCTTCGAACGCATGTTCGAGAGCCGCGACACCAGTTCCTTCTTCATCGTCGGATCGTTTTCCTTGCGCGCCAGGGCGACGAGCCCTTCGGCGTTCCCAGACGCGAACAGTCCGTTGATGACGGCCTTGCGGATCTCCGGATCCTTGTCGCTGTTGTAGATCTCGACGAGGATGTCGCCGGTCCGCTTGCTGCCCATCACACCGAGGTTCCGGACGGCGAGAAGGCGCAGCTCCGGGTTCTGCTCAGCGCGGGCGAGCTCCGACAGACGCGTCACGCTGCCGCCGGTGAAGAGCGACCTGATGATCTGCTTCTTCACGTCGACAGTGGATTCCTTCTGGTACAACGACCAGAGCTCTTCCTGCGCGCCCATCGCGCCCAGCTGCTGCACGGCGGTGGCGCGCAGCTCCGCGTTTTGCTCGTTCTGTGCTGCCGCAACCAGGCGATCCTTCTCCCCGGCCTGCATGAAGGCGCTGAGGATGCGCTTCTTCATGTCGAGGTCGGACGTCGTCCTGTAGATGTCGGCCAGCGCCGCGCGGCTCTCGCGGCCGCCGTGGATCGCCAGGTAGCGTACGGCGCGCAGCTGCAAGTCGGGATTGCCGTTGCCCTTCGCGATGTTCACCAGGACGTCGCGCGCCTTGGGCGAGCTGCTCTGGGCGAGCACGAACAGCGCCTGCGCCTTGAGTTTCGGCGAGCCGGTGCCCTGAAGCACCTTCTGCAGCATCGGGATCGCTTCTTCGGGCGCGGTGTTCTGCAGCGAGTTGATCGCCATGATCTTCAGCTCTTCGTCGCTTTCGGCGGCGGGATTCACGGGCTGTCCGGAATCGCGCTTCACTTCCACCTCGAGCGCTTTCGCGTCGCTCAGGTACCGGCTCTTGGGGTACTCCTTCGCCAGCGCATTGATCGTGGCGAGCGCTTCCGGCCGCTGTCCGAGTTTGTTCTGCGCGTACGCCTTCCAGTAGAGCGCGGCATCCGCCTTGTTGCCCTTCAGCTCGATGACGCGATCGAAGTTACTGACGGCGCGCTCCCAGCGCGCCGAGTCGAGCGCGGACTGGCCCTGGTCGTAGTACGAGTACTCGCGTTCCTTCTCGCGTGCCGCGCGCTCCTTCTCGCGCGCCGCGTCTTCGCGGGCGCGAGTCACTGGGTCCTGCTCCATCATCGACGGATGGCGGTCGGTGTAGATCATTGCCGGAGATCCACCCGCGGCAGGATGCAGGACCGTGTAACCCCCCTGCGACGTTGCTTCAAGCGGCGCCTGTGCACGCGCCGGCACCGCGGCAGCGAGCGCGGCCGCCGCCATCGTGACTGTGATCTTCAGAATCTGTGTCTTCATGTCGTTATCTCAATTGGACTGATAACTGCAAACTGTTTACTGTTTACCGTTTACTATTTACCGTTTACTGTTTAAGAACCGAGCGTTCGCTGATTCGTCCGCTCCTGGATGGCGGCCTTCTGCCGGTCGCGCACCTGGGAAGAGACCACCCTCACCTTGAACAGGAGTTGCTTCGACTCGATGCGGCGCCGCACCGAGTCCAGGTCCTCCTGGGATACCGTCGAAGGACTCGCCGCGATGTCCACGAGCACGCGCTCGAGGTCATCGAGGACCGAGGCCATGCCCGCGTCGCCCGTCGACAACGCGGTCTGCCGATATAGCCGGTTGGCCGCCACCAGCTGCTGCGCGCGCGACTGCTCGAGGGAGATATCCACGTTCCCCGCGCTGTCGTCCGCGCTCACGAGCTCCACCAGCACCATCTGCGATCGATCGAGGTGCTCGCCGAGATCCACCAACAGGATCCGCTCGCGTACTTTCTCCGCCGTCTGCGTCGGCGTCGGCGCTGCGCCAACGGTGGACGCCGTCCGCGTCATCCGCCCTGCCATGAACGCCGCACCGATCAGCATGACGATGCCCGCGGTGAACGCCAGCCGCACCGGCGAGAACACGAACGCCGACAGCCAGCTGCGCCGCGGACGGTGGAGGGCCAGATCGAGGCGCGCCCACGCGATGCGCTCGAATCCTGGCGCCGCTTCGACCGCGGGCGCGCTGTCCACGAACGCCATCACGCGCTGCAGCTTCGTGTAGTTGGTCTGGCACGCGGCGCACGCGGAGAGGTGCGACTCAGCGCGCGCTTCATCCGCGGCCGGCATCTCGCCGTAGTAGTGCAGTACCAGATCGTCGTCGTTCAAATGCAGGTTCATGGCTTAACTTTCGACAAACGGCTCGAGCGCGAGCCGCATCTTGCGCACCGCGCGGAAGATGCTGTGCTTCGCCGCGTTCGCTTTCAGTCCGAGCGCGCGGCTGATTTCTTCGATCGACTGCCCCTCGAAGTGCCGCAGCACGAACGCTGCGCGCTCCATCGCGGTCAGGTCTTCCATCGCGCGCCCGACGCGCTCCTGGACCTCGCTGCTCAACATGAGCCGCTCCGGCGACGGATCGACCCGCTGGTCGTCGACGCTGTCGAGGGTCTCCAAGTCAGTTGCGTCATGTCCCGTCTCCTGGTGTTTCCGGCCGCGAATCAGGTCGATGGAGCAGTTCACCGCGATCCGATGGAGCCACGTGCTGAAATTCGCGCGCGACTCGAAGCGTCCGAGTTGCCGGTACGCCTTCAGGAAGGTTTCCTGCACGACGTCCTCGGCATCCTCGGGATTGCCGGTCATCCGGTGCGCCAGCCGATAGACGGCGCGGCCATGGCGGTCCACGAGGGACCGAAACGCGTCGCTATCTCCGTCGCGCGCGAGAGCCACGGCGGCGGCGTCCGTATGCGGCATCCGAGTGATTAGACGAGGTTTGCGGCGGGTGGTTAGTTCCCGGGCGGGATGTCGTCGTCCCGTTGGCCGGGAACCTGCGCGGACTGCACCTGACCGAGAACGGTGCGCATTCGGGCGATTTCGGCGTGTAAGGCTTGAATACACCCTTCCTGGGTTTCGTGTGGGGCCTCGGTGGCCACCCCACAAAATGGACAGGTTGCCATTGAGTGTCCTTACATGCGCTTCGCAGGGTACGACCTCTCCAGCTGCAACGACGGTACCTGTTTACAGCGCAGCCAGCGTCCGCGTCAGCCCATCATTAAGAGGAGTGATCCGCAGTCCGAGTTCCGCCTGCGCGCGCGTGCTGTCGAGCGGCCAGTCGTGGCTGAAGATTTCGACGGCGCCGCGATCGAGCAGAGGCGGACGCCGCGTCACCGCGGAGATCAGTTCCTGTGTAATGGCTGCCGCGATCGCAGCGGCGCGTGGAAGACGTCGCGGGAACGGCAGTCCGCGCTGATCGCGCAGGAACTCGTAGATCGTCTGCTGCGGCGCATTCACTCCGCCTACGGTGTACTCACGCGCGACGACGGGTTCCGTGAGCGCCGCCACGTGCGCCGCCGCCACATCGTCCACGAATGCGAAGGACCATAGCCGCTCGGGACCGATGACGCCGGGCAGCTTGCGGTGCAGGTGATCGCGCATCAGGCGTCCGACCAGATTTCCCTCTGTTGCGGGTCCCGGTCCGTAGATGACACCGGGATACAGCGTCACAACGGGAACTCCGTCAGCCGTCGCGCGCCTCGCCACGTCGCGCGCGGCGACTTTTGTGCGCTGGTAATGATTTGCGGTTAACGCGTGCGGACTGTCCGCCGGTGGAAGCGCCAGAAACGAGGAGGTGTAGACGACGCGCCGCAACTGGCGTTCGCGCGCGGCCGACAAGACGGATTGAAGTCCGCCGACGTTCACCGCGTCGAACTCCGATGGATCGGCGCGCCAGAGCGCGACGAGTGCGGCAGTGTGGCAGATCGCCTCCACGTGCGCCGCCGCCGCCGTGACTGCCCGCGTGTCGCGGACGTCGCCATCGATCGCAAGACCGGGCAGGCCCGCCGACGTCGCATGGCGTGCGAACACCACGGGCTCGTGGCCAGCGCGATCGAGCGCCCGTACGATCGCCGATCCCAGATATCCGGTCCCGCCGGTGACAAGCACCTTCATATCGGATTCCCAGATTTCGAAATTTCCAAATTTCCAAATTTCCCGATTACCAGATTGAGAGATTACCCGATAGACTTGACCGGATGTTCCGGCAGAAAACAGGCTCGGTCGTCTGCGCTTCGTGCGGTTCGCTCGTGGGCGTCAATGACGATCGGTGCTATACCTGCGGGCGCCGCAACCCGGGCCTGTGGGGCTTCGGGCCTGTGCTGCGGCGGTTCGGCAACGATCTCGGGTTCCTTTCGCTGGTGATTTACGGATGTGCGGTGCTGTACACCGCGACCGTGATCGTGGCGCTGGCGGTCGGCGAAAGCATCATGGGGGGATCGCTGTTCGGGTTGCTTGGCCCGGGCACGCGAACGCTCTTCCTGTTCGGCGCGAGCGGTGGCGTCCCGGTGTTCTTGTACGGGCGGTGGTGGACGATCCTCAGCGCCGGCTGGCTCCATGGCGGCGCGCTCCACATCCTCTTCAACATCATGTGGATCCGGCAGCTCGGACCTGCCGTCGCGGAAATGTTCGGCGCCGCGCGGATGATCATCATCTACACGATCGCCGGTGCGTGCGGATTCCTCCTCAGCTCGTTCGCCGGCACCTACCTCCCGGCGTTGCCGTTCCTGCACGGCGCGCAGTTCACGGTCGGAGCGTCGGCGCCAATCTTCGGCCTGCTCGGCGCGCTCGTCCACTACGGGCGCCGCGGCGGCAGCAGCCTCGTTCTCGCGGAAGCATCGCGCTACGCGATAACGCTGTTCGTGGTCGGCCTGATCATGCCTGGCATTGATAACTTTGCGCATGCCGGCGGCTTTGCCGGTGGCTATCTCGCAAGCGCCTGGCTCGATCCGCTGAAGCCGGAACGGATGGATCATTTCATCGGCGCCGCGCTCTGCCTGGTTGCCACGGCACTCGCCATTCTCGGCTCGATCGTGAGCATCTTTCTTTGATGCGCAAGCCTGTCGTCGTGATTACCGGCGCGGGCGGCGAGATCGGCCACGGGCTCATCGATCGCCTCGCCGAACGCGGCGATCGCCGGATCGTCACGCTGGACATTTCACGGCTCGACGAATCGATCGCCAGGAAGGTCGATCGGGAGATCACCGGATCGATCACTGACAAGGCGCTGCTCGAACGTCTGATGGCGGAATTCGAGGTCGACCTCCTCTTCCACCTCGCGGCGCTGCTCTCGACGCGTTCGGAGTTCACGCCGATCGCGGCGCACGAGGTGAACGTCGAGGGGACGCTGACGCTCCTGGAGTTTGCGCAGCACGAGGCGGAATCGCACGGACGGCCGGTCGTGTTCATCTACCCGTCATCCATCGCAGCCTATGGTCTTCCGGACCTCGACGCGAAAGGCCGCGCGGGAAAGGTGCGGGAGGACGAGTACCTGCATCCGGCGACGATGTACGGGTGCAACAAGTTGTATTGCGAGATGCTGGGCGACTATTACGCGCGCCACTACAAGCAGCTCGCCGCGGAGACCGCGAGCGGGAAGGTCGACTTCCGCTCCGTCCGATTCCCCGGGTTGATTTCGGCGGTGACGACGCCATCGGGCGGCACGTCGGACTTTGCGCCGGAGATGATTCACGCTGCGGCGAAAGGGGAGCCGTACGCGTGCTTCGTGCGTCCCGACACGCGCATTCCATTCATGGCGATGCCGGATGGTGTCGACGCGCTGCTGACGCTCGCTGCGGCGCCTCGCGAGCGGCTGCAGCGTACGGCGTACAACGTCGGCGCGTTCAATCCTTCCGCTGAAGACGTGCGTTCCGTCGTCCTGCAGGCGTTCCCCGGCGCTGAGATCAGCTGGAACACGGACAGGAAGCGTCAGGCGATCGTCGATTCGTGGCCGGCAGACGTGGACGATTCAGCGGCGCGCCGCGACTGGAACTTCGCGCCGCGCTATGACCTGACGCGTGCATTCAGCGAGTACCTGATTCCGACGATCAGGAATCAGTACGCCTGAGGCTGCAGCGCGCAGTTACTTGTCGATCCACTCCGGAGGGGGCTGGATTGTGGGCTGCGGTGTTGGTCCGGCGTCTGGCCGCCCACTGCCCTCGAGGCGACTGATTGCGCGCACGGTCATGTCGTGGTCGCAGATGATCTGGCATGACAACCGGGCGCCGGTTACGCCGCGCGCGTTCAGGACGTGCTTTTCAGCCGCGGTCATCGTCGGCGGCTCGCCTTCGATGAACTCCACACGGCACGTCGTACAACGCGCGTTACCGCCGCAGGCGTGAAGCACATCGACTTTGGCATCCTGTTCGATGGCAAGCACGAGCCGCTTGCCGGCTTCAACGTCTACGGGGGCATATCCTTCGACCGTCAGTCGGGGCATCCGCGGATCATAGGCTGCCCAGCGCGTGAACGGCAACCGCGACGCGAATTGAGGACGCGCCACGCGGCGCAGGCGGCGTGAACTTCCTCCGCCCGGCGGAGCGCCGCGTCGATGTTCGCGCAGATGTTCCGATCGCCAACATGATCGTGCACCAGCGCCTGTCAGGGAGCGCTGTAATTGTACGACGGCATCGGCTATGCATCCAGCCGCGGGCAATGACGACGCATGGCATTCGACGCGTTCTGCTGCACGGCAGCCGCGATGAGTCCTTCGATCGATCGGTGCGTTTCGCCGGTCGCCTCGTCGAAGGATTCGGCGCAGAGCTGCACGTGGTGTACACGATCGACGAGCCGCTGTCGGCCGGCTGGACAGCGGAGACGGCACCCTCGAAGCTGCCGGAGCTGCACCAGGCGATGGAGGAAGAAGCGCGCGAGCGGCTGGGACGCGTTCTTCCCGCGCAGGACAACGTGGTAGTCGCCATTCGCACCGGCAACGTCGGAGACGAGCTCGTCCGCTACACCGCCGAGCACACGATCGATCTCGCCATCGTCAGCGGCGCCGACGATCATGCGCGCGCGCTGCTCGACAAGGGGCGCTGCTCGGTGCTCGTGCTACGGTGAGAAGCGGACGTCGAGCGTGAGCGCCTGGTCGAGCAGGCGCAGGTACCGGCGTCTCGGAATTTCAACCGCGCCAAACTGCAGCAGGTGATCGGTGACCCACTGCGTATCGAGGAGCGCGTAGCCGCGCGCGCGCAGCCGTTCGACGAGCGCGACGAGCACCGCCTTCGACGCGTCGCTGACGTGATGGAACATCGACTCACCGAAAAACGCGCCGCCCAGCGCCACGCCGTAAAGCCCGCCGACGAGCGCCCCCTCCTGCCACGCCTCCACCGAATGGGCGAAGCCCTGCACGTGGAGCGCGCAATAGCTGTCGATGATCTCGCGATCGATCCAGTTGCCGTCGGGATCCGGACGCTCGGCGCACGCCTCGATTACGGAGCGGAAGTTCGTATCGACGCGGATGTCGAACGGGCGCGCGCGCAGCGTTCGGGCCAGCCGTGAGGGCACGTGAAATCTGTCGAGGGGAATGATGCCGCGCGGGTCCGGCGAGTACCAGCGGATTTCGCCGGGGGCGGCCGCCATCGGGAACCATCCGCTGGCGTAGGCGTTCAGCAGCGCGTCAGCGGGAATCACGAGCCGGCGCCTAGTGGACCGTGTAAGGCTCCGACAGGGTGAACGGGGCGATCTTCGCGTCGAACTGCTCGCCGTTGCCCGTCACCATCTGATAAGTCCCTTCCATGACGCCGAACGGCGTCGACAGCGGACAGCCGGACGTATAGGTGAACGATTCGCCCGGCGCGAGCACCGGCTGCTTGCCGACGACGCCCGGCCCGCGCACTTCCTCGACATGGCCCGTCCCGTCGGTGATGATCCAGTGCCGCGTAACGAGCTGCGCCGTCTCCGTGCCCTCGTTGGAGATCGTAATCGTGTAGAGAAAGAACCACTGGTTCTGCGTCGGGTGCGATCGCTCGGGCGCGTACTCGGACTCGACGTGCACCCTGATGCCGCGGGTGATCGCATCGGACGTGAACATGCACTTCCATGATGCCACAAGCAGCGGAACACGCTGCCGACGCCGGGGACTCCGTGGCTTATGATCATGATGATCCGCGTGATCCGCGGCCTATGACTACCGAAGCTGGCCTCTGCGCGACGTGCGCACACGCACACGTGATCGTCAACGATCGCGGGTCGACGTTCTACATGTGCCTGCGATCGAAGACGGATCCGCGCTTCCCCCGGTATCCGCCGCTGCCCGTCGTCGCCTGTATTGGCTATGATGAGAAGTCATGCACACGATCCAGCCCGCGCGACTGAGGCCAGGCGTTTCCCTCGGGGACGTCGCCGATCACAGCCGCGACGCGGCCGCTTCGCACGACGATCGGCTCATCCGTGGGAAGGCGCTGATCTTCTGGGACGCGAAGAGCGCGACGGTGAAGAAGCGCGATGCGATCGACACCGATCAGATCACCCCCGCTGCGGATTGCGTCTCCGAGAGTCTTGAAACGCTCGACGAGCGCTGGAAGGCGGGATCGTTCAGGTACCTGATGCCGGATTTCCGCGCGCGCGTGCATCGCGGCGAGACGTTCGTCATCGGCGGCGATCGGTTCGCGATCGGATCGTCGCGTGAAATGAGCCCGGCCGGCCTGAAAGGGGTCGCGGAGGAAGCCGGCCTGCAAATGGTTGTCGTGTGCGGCCACAACATGGGCGACATTTTCCGCCGCAACGCTTTCAACCTCGGTCTCCACGTCGTCCAGAGCCCTGACGCTGTCGCTGACGCCCAGGATGGCGACCAACTGACGTTCGATCCCGTCACGCGGCGGCTCGCGAACGTGACGCAGGGGAAGACATACGATCCAGTCCCGCTTTCCCCGAAGGAAGAAGAGATTCGCCGCAGCGGTGGCATCTTCGAAGTGGGCCGGCGCGAATTCAGAAAGTCCGTCGAGACGGTGCCCTCGATCGACTGGGCGGATCCGCAGTCAGCCCGGGGGATGACGACGACGGAGCAGATTATCTGGGCGCATCGCGTGGACAAGGAGTTGAAGGCCGCAGATCTCGAGCCCGGCATGACGCTCCGCGTCTATGCGGATCTGCTTCCGGCCTCAGACGGGACCGCACCGTTTTCCATCCACACGTTCAACCAGATCACGGGCGGGAACACGATCTACCCGCGCCAGGCGGCGATCGCGAACGATCACTTCGTGTTCACCGGCAGCGCCATCGACGACAAGCAGACGAACATCGGGCGGGAGTTCGCGCGCCAGCAGGAGCTCGTGAAGCCGTACTACGCCACGCCCGGCGACGGCATCTTCCACTTTTACTTTCCCGAGCAGGGGCTCGTCATGCCGGGGCAGTTCATCCCGGGCGCCGACTCGCACAGCCGCGCCTACGGCGCGTACGGCGCGGTCGGCATCGGCGTGGGCTCGACGACGCTCGGGTTCGGGTGGGCGACGGGCTATATCTACTTCACGCTCGCGAAGGCCCGCCGCGTAATCTTCGACGGACGCCTGCAGCCGTGGGTGAGCGGTAAGGACATCGTGCTGGAACTGCTGCGCCGCTGGGGCGCGAAGCAGTCGCAGGGGATGTCGGTCGAGCTCGTCGACGCGAACCGGCAGCTCACGATCGCGTATCGCAACACGATTGCGAACATGATGGCGGAAGCGGAGGCGCTGAACGGCATCTTCGCGCCCGACGAGACGACCTCTGCGTGGTACCGCCAGAAGGGGCTGACGAACCTTCCGTATCCAGCGATCGCACCCGGCGCGAACGCGCGCTACGACATCGACGAGAGCCTCGATCTATCGCAGGTCCGGCCGATGATCGCGAAGCCATTCAGTCCGGGCAACGCGTTTCCCGCGGAGGAAGTCGCGCGCGAGCGGATCACCTTCGACAAGGCGATGATCGGATCCTGCACGAACGGCAGCTACGACGACCTGCTGCAGGCCGCGCTCGTGATGCGCGCCGCGCGATCGGCTGGCGTCAAGAAAGTGGATCGCGAGTTCAGGATCTTTCCGGGCTCGGGTGGCGTAGGGCGGCAGATCGAGCAGCCGGATCAGCGGCTCGGCGGCGAGTCGATTGCGCAGGTGTTCCGTGAAGCGGGCGGCGAGATCCGCCAGTCGTGGTGCGGTCCGTGTTTCGGCCAGGGGCCTGACGCGCTGACCGCCGGTCAGCGCGCCATCACCTCGTTCAATCGCAACTGGCAGAACCGCATGGGTGTCGGCGGCGAGGGTTACCTGGCCAGCCCCGCCGTCGTCGCCGCATCAGCGCTGGTCGGCTACATGGCCCCGCCAAGCGAACTTGGTCTCGCGTGGGATCCCGAAAAATACGGCGTGTAACTGCGCCACTGCCCGAAAGCGAAGCCCTCTGCCTCTGCCCGACAGCGAAGCCCTCTG
>DASPXV010000130.1:0-5912 GCA_035637115.1 Vicinamibacterales bacterium | reverse complement strand
CTCGCAGACGGGCATGCCGATCGTGCGCGCACTGTGGTTGCATCATGCCGACGATCCCGTCGCCGTGGGGCGTGGGGACGAGTACCTCTGGGGCAAGGACATTTTCGTTGCGCCAGTCATCGAGAAGAATGCAACCTCGCGCCGCCTCTACCTGCCGCGCGGATCGTGGTTCGACTTCTGGACGGACGAGCGCGTGGCTGGCGGCAGGGAAATCGATCGCGCGGTGGACCTGGCAACGATGCCGCTCTATGTTCGCGCCGGCGCCATCATCCCGATGGGACCGCTGAAGCAGTACACGTCGCAGCCAATGGAAGGTCCGCTCTCGATCACCATCTATCCCGGCGCGGACGGCTCGTTCGAGTTATTCGAAGATGATGGGACGTCGTTTGAGTACCGCCGTGGCGAATGGATGGGCATCTCGATGCGCTGGTCCGATCGCGATCGGCGCCTGACGCTGTCGTTAGCGCCGGGATCGCGCATGCGGCCGCCGCTGACGCGCGCAGTTGAGGTCCGCGTCGCCGGCCGGCCAGGTCTGCGAACTGCGAAGTTCTCCGGCAATCCGCTTAGGCTGACTCTGTAGCTTCCTGCAGCTCCCGCTGTGGCTTCCTGTAGCTCCCCTCTGTAGCTTCCGCCTTCAGGCGGAAGTCGTTACTATGATCGGGCGATGACCCGCGCACGGCATTCTCAAATGGCGATCCTGGCGGTTGCCATCAGCGCGCTGCTGCTGTGCCTGACGCCGACGTCGCGTCCGACTGCGGAGGCGCTTCCGCAGCGGCTCGACGACCGCACGTTCTGGACGCTCGTCATCGAATTCTCCGAGCCCAACGGCTTCTTCCGCTCCGACAATCTCGTCTCGAACGAAACGGTTTTCCAGCACGTCATCCCGACGCTCCAGCAGACGCTGGGGCAGGTCAGCGCGTACGTCGGCGTCGGTCCCGATCAGAATTTCACCTATATCGCCTCCCTGAAGCCGCGCATCTCGTTCATCGTCGACATCCGCCGGCAGAACATGCTGCTGCACCTGATGTACAAGGCGTTGATCGAGCTGTCGCCGACGCGCGAGGAGTTCCTGTCTCGCCTGTTCTCGCGCCCCGCGCCGGCCCGCAACGCCGCGAACGATACCGCCGACGCGCTCCTCGCCGCGTTCCAGGAGGTCGAGCCGGATCCCGTCGCGTTCGAGCGCAACCGCGCGGACATTTATTCTCACCTGCAGCACACGCACGGATTCGCGCTCACGCGCGCTGACCTGGCCGGCATCGACTACGTGTTCCGCGCGTTCTACAGCGGCGGGCCCGAGATCCGGTACTCGTTCGGCCGCGGCCCCGGATGGCAGCCGTTCCCGAGCTATCGCGACCTGATGATTGCCGACGACGGGGATGGAATGCAGCGGAGCTACCTCGCAAGCGAGGAGATCTATCGGGCGCTGCGGGACATCCAGGAGCGGAACCTGATCGTGCCGCTGGTCGGAGACTTCGCGGGTCCGAAGGCGCTGCGGTCAGTCGCGCGGTATCTGGATCTGCATCGCGCGACGGTCAGTGTGTTCTATACGTCGAACGTCGAGCAGTATCTCTTCAAGCCCGGCGACACGTGGCAGCGGTTCTACGACAATGTCGCCGCGCTGCCGATTACGGGCCGCAGCACGTTCATCCGCGCGTTCTTCAACAACCAGGGGCGCGTCATGCGGATCATCCCCGATCCAGGACCGACCGGCGCGATACCGATCGGCCCGCGGTCGCAGACGCTCCTGAATCCGATCTCGGTGCTGCTGGGGGCATACTCAGAGGGACATATCAGCAGCTACTACGACGTCATCGAGTTGTCGTCGCCGAAGTAGAATCCTCCACTCGAAGCCAAGTTGGTGGGACCACACCACGCAGTCGGCGGTCTTTCCCGCCTTGCTTCATGATTCACGTGGTCGTCGCGCTCACGGTTTTTCCGATGCGTCCTAACGGTCGCCGCCGAGATATTGCCTGACACGCGCGATGTCGGGAGCAAAGAAGGCGGGCGGCGCCGTCGTGACGAACTGGCGGCCGTATGCGATGGCTTCGTCGCGCCGGCCAGTCGCGGCGAGCTCGAACCACAGGTTGTACAGCGCGTTGAACTGCGACGCGTCGAGCTCCACCGCGTGCTTCCAGCTGACGATCGCGTCCGCTTTGCGGCCCGACGTCGAGAGGACGACGCCGAGCGTGGTGAACGCGTCTGCAAGCGCGGGATCGACCTCAATGGCCTTGCGCGCGTACGATTCGGCCTCCTGGAGCTTCGCCGCGCGATCGCCGTTGCTCTTCGACGCAAGAGCGAGGCGCAGGACCATCGACGCGAGGTTCTGATACGCCAGGCCATTCGTCGAGTCAAGCGCTAGGATGCGCTTGAACGCGCCGATCGCGTCGCCATAGCGTCCCGCATCGCCATACGCGACACCAAGTCCGTTCAGCGCCTCCACATCCTCCGCGGACATACCCTGCAGCAGCGCGATTGCCTTGGGAGCATCCGTGTGACTCTCCGCGAGATAAATGCCAAGCCGGATGCGGACGTCGCGGTCGGGCGCTCCGCTCGAAAGCGCCTTCTCGAGCGTCGCGATCGCCTCCTCGGGACGGCCACCCTCCCAGTAGGCGTGCGCGAGCGAAATGTAGGCGTCGGCCGTGTCCGGCCGGCGGGTGATGACGCTCTGCAGCATCGCGACGGCTTCCTGCGGGCGCCCGTTCTGCATCAGGTCCGTCGCCGTGTGGAGGTCGCGATCGATTTCAACGAGGCGCTTCGGATCGTCCGCTTCGGTGTACACGGCGCGCGCGGACGCGCTTCCCTGGACGTAGCCGAGAGACCGGAGCGCCGCGGACGCTTCCGCCGTTTCGCGGCCCGGACGGTTCGGCGGGGCGACGTTATACGTCCGCAGCAAATTCATCAGCACCTGCAGACGATCGCGTTGGGCGTTGGCGAGATTCGTGGCTTCCTTCGCGTCCGCGCGCAGGTCATAGAGCTCGGGGATAGGTAGATCGATGTACTTCTGGCGCTCGGCCACCAACCCGCGCAGTGGCGCCCACCCGCGAACCAGGTTGTACGTCATCGATTCGAAATAAGTCGGACGATCCGCCGTGCTCGCGCCTGCGACGACGTCGCGCAGCGATGCGCCCGACAGCGAAGGATCGTTCCCGGCGCCGACCAGATCCAGGACCGTCGGCACGATGTCGACGTGACGGACAGGCGTGTCGATCACGACTCCCGTCGGCACGGGCGAGCGCGCGTCGATCCGCGCAACGATCAGTGGAACACGGATCGTCGGCTCGTACGCGAACATCCCGTGCGTCAGCTCGCCATGCTCGCCGAGGCTCTCGCCATGATCGGCGGTGACGATCACCAGCGTGGATCGCGGCAGCGTCGAGAGCTTGTCGAAGAGAGGCCCCAGCGCGCGATCGACGAACGCAACCTCGCCGTAGTACGGCCGCGTGCTGTACTGCGCGGCGAACTCATCCGGCGGACGATAGGGTGAGTGCGCATCGAAGACATGGACCCACTCGAAGAATTTCGATCCCTGCCGTCCCATCCACTCGAGCGCGCGCGTGACGACCAGGTCGGCACGGCGCTCCGGCATCGACACCTCGATCGCGCCGCGCGTCTCCGGCATCTGGTCGTCATAGACGTCAAACCCTGGTGTGAGGCCGAAGCGTTTCGTCAGCGGGAATCCGCCGACGAACGCTCCCGTCGCGAAGCCCCTGGCCTTCAGACGCGTGGCGAGTGTAGGCGTGCCGGGGCGGACGCGGAATCCGCTGTTGTCGCGCATCCCGTGCTCGTACGGCAACAGCCCGCTCAGAATCGACGTGTGCGAAGGGAGCGTGACGACCGTGTGGGAATGCGCAAACGTGAACCGCGCGCCGTGACTGGCGAGTCGATCCAGGTTCGGCGTGTGCGCGGGTCCGCCGTACGAGGACAAGGCATCGGCCCGCAATGTGTCAATCGTGACGAGCAGGACGTTCTGATCCGGATCGGGACGCAGCGCAAACGTGGCCGTGCGCGATCGCCACACAAGCACGGCGATGGCCGCCACGATCGCGAGACCAGCGACCGCGAGTAGTTTCTTTATCCGAGGAGCCAAGCGGCTCCTAGAATCTCACACTGCGAAGGACGCAGTGTCCCGTCTCAATGGATCGTGGCATAAGTCCCGGGAGCGGCGCCCGGATCGCAAGGCGCGACCGAGCGAGGATACCGGGAGTATCTGAGCGAGGAGCAACGCCGCGAGGCGGGATGCCGCCCGGGACTTATGTCGCGAACCACTGTGACGGGACACTAGTACGACTTTGTCACTTCACAGGATTCCCGAAGGAATCTACGAGTGATCGAAATTGAGGCCATTGTACATTTTGGTGGATTTCGGTACGCTGCGGCCCGATGCTCGATCGACATGCGTGGGCGCTGCTGCGACGCCTGACGCGCTGGCTGGATCAGTTCAAAGACTGCTTCGGTCATCGGGCGCAGCACGTGTCGTTGCGCCAGTATGTCGACGGGCTGCTGGGCGACAGCGCGCGCAAGTCGATGTCGGCGATGCTCGAGCGGATCAGCGAGCCGACGTCGTATCAGGCGTTTCAGCACTTCATCACGCACGCGCCGTGGGATGCCGAGGTGGTGTGGCGGCGCGTGCGGGCCGTGATGCCCGCGCGTACCGGCATTCTGATCCTCGACGAAACCAGCTTCCCGAAATCGGGTCCGCATTCGGTCGGCGTGGCGCGGCAGTACTGCGGGGCCCTGGGCAAAGTCGCCAATTGCCAAGTGGCCGTCACCGCCGCCCTGTGGACGAACCAGCGCGCGTGGCCGGTGGGGGCGTTGCTCTATCTGCCGGAGACGTGGATCGGGGATCTGGCGCGGCGCGCGGCGGCCCGGATTCCGCCAACCATCCACTTTCAGGAGAAGTGGCGACTCGCCCTGACGCTCGTGCGCCGCGCGCGAGCAGCCGGTCTGACCCTGACCGCCGTGGTCGCCGACGCCGAGTACGGCGACAACAGTATGGTCCGCCAAACCCTGCATCGGCTCCGTCTGCCGTATGCCTTGGGCATTTCGCCGACGCTGACCATGTTTCGCGGGACGCCCACGCTGCGCGTCGATCGGCAGCAACCCCCGCCGCGCAATCGGCGCGACGGCTGGCCCGATCGCGAACCCGTCAGCGTCCGCGCGCTCAGCGATGCGCTGCCGGGGCGCGCCTGGCGGCGCGTCGCGTGGCGCAACGGGACCAATCCGCCGTGGGACGCCGACTTCGCGGCGATGCGTGTCACGCCGGCCACCGACTGGCGCCATCGACGCCTCGCGCCCGAGATCTGGCTGCTCTGCGAGCGCGGCCCCGGTCCCACCGGGCGCCGTCGACACTACTTGGTCTCGCTGCCGTCGACGGCGTCGCTCACGCAGCTGGTGCGCCTGGCGCATCACCGCTGGGCGATCGAACAACATTACCAAGACCTCAAGACCGAACTCGGCCTCGATCATTTCGAAGGTCGGTCGTATCCGGGATGGCAGCACCACTTGGCGATCAGCGCGGTCGCCTACGCGTTTCTCCAGACCGAACGCCTGCGTCCCCGCGAGGGACCACGGCTCACGTTTCCGCAGGCGCGCGCCTTCGTACAGGAAATCTTTACGGGGCTGCTCTTCATCAGCCGCCCTCACTACATGCGGTGGATGAAGCAAGCCGAACAGCGGTTTCATCAACTGCGGATCTGACAAAGTCGTACTAGTGCGCGTGCTCGAAGACTGGTGCGAGCCGTTCGCCGGTTACTTCTTGTACTACCCGAGCCGACGGCAGCAGCCCGCGGCGTTGACGGCGCTGATTGAGACGCTTCGCCTGTGAAAGGGTGGACGATGAACCGAGGACCCTGATGTTCGTGGCATCCCTCACGATGAAGCGGAGACCCTCGGCCTGCGATTCGCTGTCGAAT
>DASPXV010000129.1:0-83347 GCA_035637115.1 Vicinamibacterales bacterium | reverse complement strand
GCCACGTGTTGCGCCGTTCGCCCGACATCGACGAGACGCCGAGCATGACCAGCCGACCGAGTGGCGCCAGCATGCGATAGCTTGCGCCGAAACTGCTGCCTCCCAGGGGATCGAGAATCACGTCCACGCCACGCCCTTTTGTGAAACGCTTCACCTCCCGCTCGACATCGCTGTGCCGGTAGTCGATTGCGTAGTCGACGCCGAAGCTGCGCAGCGCGTCGTGCTTCGCGGCGGACGCGGTGCCGATGACAGTGACGCGGCGCAGCCGCGCCAGTTGCATAGCCGCAATGCCAAGTCCACCGCCCGCATTGTGCACGAGGACCGTTTCTCCGGCAGTGATGGCCGCCATCCGGTACAGCGCGATGGCGGCCGTAAGGTATGTGACGGGAACCGCGGCGGCCTCCGCGTCGCTCAGGCGATCGGGAAACCGATACGCCTGCGCGGCAGGAACGACCACGCAGTCGGAATAGCCGCCGAAGCGCGTGAGCGCAACGACACGATCTCCTTCATGCGGCGCGGTGACACCGGCCCCGACGGCGTCAACGACCCCCGCAACTTCATAGCCGACGACGACAGGAGGTTTCGGAGCGTCCGGGTAGAGGCCGATGCGGGCAAGGATGTCGGCGAAGTTGATTCCGGCGGCCCGGACGCGGATGCGGACTTCACCCTCGCCGGGAACCGGATCGGGACTCTCGCGGACTTCGAAGACGTCCGCGCCCCCGTGCCGCGGGATCACGACCTGGCGCATCAGGCCGGAGCGTAGCACCTCTTCCCACGAACTGCGAACCGCTATCCCGCGAGCAGCGCGAGCAGCGCCTTCTGCGAGTGCAGCCGGTTTTCCGATTGCTCGAAAACGACGGACATCGGCGAGTCCATCACTTCGTCCGTGACCTCGTCGCCACGATGCGCGGGCAGGCAGTGCATGAAGATCGCGTCTTCGGGCGCGCGCGCCATCAGCGCCCCGTTCACCTGGTACGGCATGAACAACTCGTGACGCGTCGCCGCCTCAGTCTCCTGTCCCATCGAGGTCCAGACATCCGTGTAGACAGCGTTCGCACCCGACACCGCTTCTACCGGATCGTTCGTCACGCGCACGCCGCCGCCGAATCGCGCCACCCGTGCTACCGACTCGCGAACGGACGGCGGCAGCTCGTAACCGTTCGGTGAAGCGACGATGACAGTGCCCCCGAGCATCGCGGCGGCCTGCGCGAGCGACGCGGCGACGTTGTTGCCGTCGCCGACGAACGCGATCGTGCGGTCCCTGAGCGAACCCCAGTGCTCGAGCAGGGTCTGGCAGTCGGCCAGCGCCTGGCAGGGATGCTCTTCGTCCGTGAGTGCGTTCACGACGCGCAATCGCGGCGCTGCCGCGGCGAATCGCTCGAGGCGCTCCTGCTCAAAGGTCCGAATCACGGCGCCGTAGACCCAGCGTTCGAGGTTGCGCGCGACGTCTTCGATCGACTCGCGACCGCCGAGCGCGACATCCGCCGGCGGCTCGATGACGTCGCCGCCGAGCTCGCGAACCGCGATCATGAACGTCAACCGCGTGCGCAGCGACGGCTTGTCGAACAGCAGCGCGACGTGGTGGCCGGCGAGCGGCGTCACGTGGCCGCGGTTCGCGCGGCGCGCCGTCTTCATCGAGGCGGCAAGCGAGAGGCACGACTCCAGCTCCGCGTGCGTGAGATCGAGAACGGACAGGAACTGCGTCGGCTGCCACGTCATGGCAGGCATGCTGTGAGCGCTCATGTTCGATACTCCGCGTTGATCTTTACGTAATCGGCGCTGAGGTCGCACGTCCACATCCGCGCCGCGCCGCTCGCGCCCGTTCCGAGATCGACCTGCAGCAGCACGTCGCGCCCCTGCAGGTGCTCCGACGCTTCTGCGGCGCGCTCGTCGAACGGGCGCCCGCCAGCAAACAACTCAACGTCGCCGATCCGGACCTTCGCGCGATCGAGTTCGAAGTCCACACCTGCCCGGCCCGCGACCGCAACAAGTCGTCCCCAGTTCGGATCCGCACCGTGCACCGCCGTTTTGACCAGCGGAGAATTCGCGATCGCGCGTGCGGCGCGCTTCGCTTCGACAGCCGTACGTGCGCCCGTTACTTCCACCGTCACGAGCTTCGTCGCTCCCTCGCCACCGCGGACGATACCGATCGCCAGGGGTTCGCATACCAGGCGCAGCGCCTCGACCAGCAGATCGAAGTGCGGCTCGCCCAGCGTCACGCCGCTCGCCCCGTTCGCCAGCGCGAACACGCAGTCATTGGTCGAGCACTCGCCGTCCACGGTGATCGCGTTGAACGTCACGTCCGTGACGGCCGTCAGCGCGCGTTGCAGCAGCGCCGGCTCCACCGCCGCGTCCGTTGTAACCACGCCGAGCATCGTCGCCATCAGCGGCTCGATCATTCCAGAGCCCTTCGCGATTCCGCCGACACGGAACGTGCCGAACGGCGTCGTCAGTTCGACGGCGGATTCCTTCGGGAACGGATCCGTCGTCATAATCGCCCGCGCTGCCGCCGGGCCGCCGTCACGCGACAACGCGGTGCTGCCGGCGGCGATGCCGGACAGCACACGATCGCGATCCAGCGTGACGCCGATGACACCCGTGGACGCGATCAAGACCTCTGCTGGCGGAACGCCTGCTGCCCTGGCCGCGGCGTCCGCCATCGCTTCGGCTGTGCCCAGTCCCTCAGGGCCCGTGCACGCATTCGCGCAGCCGCTATTAATTGCAATCACGCGTGCGCGGCCGGCCGAAGCGCGGAGGCGCGCGCGTGAGACGAGCACCGGCGCCGCCTGCGCCTTGTTCGTCGTGAAGACCGCGGCGGCGGAGGCCGGCGTGTCGCTCACGATCAACGCAAGATCCAGCGCGGCTGTCTTCTTGATGCCGCAGGCCACGCCCGCGGAGCGAAATTCCGCGGGCGCCGAGACGCTGCCGTCAATCGATTTGACAGCCACGTTGGCGACCGTCATGCCGTGATGGGCAGCAGCCGCAGGCGTTCGACACTCGCGCGCGGCGCGGCCACGGCGCGCGACGGCGGCGCGGTCTGCTCGAGCCGAAGCCCGGCGCCGGCACGCAACGCCAGCGTCACCGCGTACTGGCCGCAGTGACGGAACTGGCTGCAGCCGACACAGTCGAGTGCGATCTTCTCCGGCACCCACACGTGCGGGACGATGGAGAAGCCGAGGCGGACGAAGTGCGACGGCTGGTGCGTGAACGCGCAGAGCGTCACGTAGCCGAGCTCGCGGGCGCGATCCGCGAGCGCGGTGACCAGGGCCACACCGGCGTGCTGGCCGCGGCTCGCCTCGTCCACGACCAGCGACCGGACTTCCGCGACCTCAGTGCTAAGCGGTGCGAGCTCGCCGCAGCCGATGACCTTGTCGTCGGCGACGGCCACGACGAAACGCTGCGCGTGCGACTCGACGTCGTCAAACGTGCGGGGAAGCAGGTGGCCGGCGCTGAGATTCGCCGTGATCAGGTTGTGAATCGCCGTTGCGTCGGACGCAACGCCGGTACGCAGCTGAATGTTCATGCCTTTGACCCCTCCACCGCCGAGGCGATCGCCGCTTCGAGCAGCGGCAGCGCCTCGTCGATTTCCTGTTCCGTGATCACGAACGGCGGCAGCAGCCGCAGGACGGTGTCGGACGTCCGATTGATGAGCAGCCGCCGCTCGCGCGCCGCATCCACGACGGACGCGGCCGGCCGATCGAGTTCCAGTCCCCACATGACGCCGGCGCCGCGCACCGAGGTGATCGCCGGCTGCCGCGATGCGACGGCACGCAGGCCGCGCTCGAGATGCGCCCCGACGCGTGCCACGTGGTCCATCAGGCCGTTCGCGGTCAGCTCGTGCAGGAACACGAGCGCCGCACGGCACGCGAGCAGGTTGCCGCCGTAGGTGCTGCCGTGGTCCCCCGGCTTTGCCGTCGCGGCGACGCGATCCGAGAACATCGCCGCGCCGACCGGGATTCCCGCGCCAAGCGCCTTGCCGAGCGCCATCAGGTCCGGCTCGAGGCCGAGCACGGGGGAGTAGACCGCGCGGCCGGTGCGCCCGAGCCCGCACTGCACTTCGTCGGCGATCAGCAACGCACCCGTGCGCCGGCAGCCCGCGGAGATAGCGTCGGCGGCGGTTTGCGGCAGCGGACGCACGCCCCCTTCCCCTTGTATCGGCTCGACGATCACGGCCGCTGTATCCGGCGTGATGGCAGCCGCAATGGCGGCTGAATCCAGAGGGCTCACGAACACGACGCCCGGCACGAGCGGAGCGAATGGCGTCCGGTAGTGTTCATCCCACGTGACCGATACCGCGCCCATCGTCCTGCCGTGGAACGAGTGATCGAACGCGACGAACTTCGTGCGCGGCGTTCCCTGGGCGTGCCAGAACCGGCGCGAGAACTTGAGGCACGCTTCGACGGCTTCCGCGCCGCTGTTGCAGAAGAATGCGCGGGGCAGCCCCGAGAGCGTCGCGAGCTGCGACGCGAGTTCCGCCTGCAGTGGATGATGAAAGAGGTTCGACGTGTGCAGCAGCGTTGCCGCCTGGTCGGCGATCGCGCGGGCCAGCGCGGGATGCGCGTGACCGAGCGAGGCGACGCCGACGCCCGAGATCAAGTCCAGGTAGCGCTCTCCCTCACGCGTGAAGAGCGCGCAGCCTTTCCCCGACTCGAACACGACGGGCGCGCGACGGTACACCTGCAGCACGTGCTGCGCGTCAACGGCAATGGGATCCTGCGACGTCATCAACATCTCGTGTGCTCGCGATCTTCCGCACCAACGATCGTGGTGCCCGGCGCCGTCGCGTATTCGGCGGCCCGGCCGTCGACGATCCGTACTTCTCGGACGCCGCCGTCGATTGCCTGCAGGCAGGCGCGGAGCTTTGCGACCATGCCGCCTACCGCGGTGCCCGCTTCCATCATCCGGCGCGCATCACCCGCCTGGAGCCGCTCGCATGTGACGCCGGCGGCATCGAACACGCCTGCGGTTGTCCCCGCGATGATCAGCCGCACCGCCGAGGCCGCGCGCGCCAGGTGCGCGGCGAGGACGTCGGCGTTCACGTTCAACAGACTGCCGTCCGCGCTCACACCCACACTGGCGACGACCGGCACGTAGCCCAGACCCATGAGATCGGTCAGCAGCCGCGCGGGCGCATCTGCACGCGGGATGCCCACGAGGCCGAGGTCCGCAATCGTCCCGGTAGTCGTGGTGAGCGGCGGCGCGAGCGTCGAGATGCCGATCGCGGCATCAGCGCCCGTGAGTCCCACCGCCTTCACACCGCGCGCGGTGAGCGCCGCCACGAAGGCCGTATTGATCCGTCCCGCGAGGACGGCGACCACGGTTTCCATTGTTTCGCCGTCGGTCACCCGAAGCCCGTCGATAAACCGTGGCTCGACGCCGCGCGACTTCAGGTCGGCATCGATCGCGCGACCACCGCCATGTACGACCGCGACAGGACCCACGGCCGCCAGCGCCGCGATCCCTTCGGCCGCCACGCCCATCGCGGCGGCATCCTCGAGCAGCTCGCCGCCGAGTTTCAGGATCGTCGTCAATTCAGCCCGAGCCCTTCATCGAAGCCGAACGCAATGTTGAAGTTCTGCACGGCCTGTCCCGCCGCCCCTTTTACGAGGTTGTCGATGCAGGAGATCAACACGATCTGCCGTGTCGCCGGATTGACGCGCCAGCCGATGTCGCAGAAGTTCGTGTGCGCCACGTGCTTGATTTCGGGCAGGTCCTTGCCGGTCAGCCGCACGAATGGTGAGTCCGCGTAAGCGGCGTGCAGCGCCGCGCCAACTGCGGCCTCGTCCGCACCCGGCACCAAGCGCGCGTAGATCGTCTCGAGAATTCCGCGATCGATCGGCAGCAGGTGCGGCACGAACGTCACCGGCGTGCCGAGCTCCTGCTCGATCTCGGCGGCATGACGATGGTCGAACACGCCGTACGCCGAGACGCTGTCGTGGCACTCGCTGAAGTGCGTGCGCTCGGTCGGCGTCTTTCCCGCGCCGGAGACGCCGGATTTCGCGTCGATGATGATCGGCGCCGCGTCGACGTCGAGGAGCGACGCCTGCAGCAGCGGCTGCAGCGCGAGGATTGCGGCCGTTGGATAGCACCCGGCGCATGCGACGAGATTCGAATCGCGCAGGCTCTCGCGGTATCGCTCCGTCAGACCGTAGACGACCGATGGCGGTGCATCCGGCGTTTTCGGATACCAGCGGCGACGCTGTTCGGCGTCGCGCAGCCGGAACGCACCAGAAAGGTCGAACACCCGCTTGCCGCGCGCCACGAGCGGCAGCGCGATCGCCGCCGCGGCGTGATCCGGCAGCGCGAGGAACACGGCGTCACTGGCATCCGCCAGCGCGTCGATATCGAGTCCGTTCACCGGCTCGTCCCACAGACGTTTCAACGCCGGCACCTGTCGTGGCGCGGCGCCTGGAGCGCCCATGGCCGCCGACACGCGCACGCCGGGATGCCGGGAGAGCAGCCTGATGAGCTCTACCCCGGTATAGCCCGTCGCCCCCGCGACGCCAACCCGCACCGTGCTGGCATAACTATTCATTCCAATGCTTAAGAATACAAACCGATATACCATAAGTCAATGACCTATATTGAATTTATGCATGAATACGGTGTATAATCACCATTCGACTGAATAGTTATGAAGTCCTATCGACAGTCACTCGTCCTCGAGCTGGTGGATCAGGAAGCGGTCACCAGCCAGGAACAGCTCCGCGAGCGGTTGCACGCCCGCGGCATCGAAGTGACCCAGGCAACGTTGTCGAGGGACATCAGGGATCTGGGCCTTGTGAAAGCGGCGGCGGACGGCGCGTATAAGCGAGCGCTCGCGGGGGAAACCGCGCCCCCGTCGCCGGACGCGGCCGCCGTATTGAAGCGCTCCGTTGCGTCCTCGCTCAGGAAATTCGACGTCGTCCAGCAGCTGGTCGTGCTGCGAACGGAGTCCGCGCAGGCCCATCCGCTTGCCGAGGCGATCGATCGGGCGCGGCTGGCGGAAGTGGTGGGCACCATCGGCGGCGAGAACACCATCCTGGTGATCTGCCGCGGCGAACCGGAAGCGCGCGCGTTCACGCGGCAGCTCGAGGAGTGGGTGAAGGGATAGCAGGATGCAGCGAATTGTTCTCGCCTATTCGGGAGGGCTGGACACGTCGATCGCAATCGCGTGGCTGGCGGAGAAATACGCCGCCGAGGTGATTGCGGTGACGCTCGACATCGGACAAGGGCGCGAGCTCACGGACGTGCGCGAGCGAGCGCTTGCCGTCGGCGCCACGCGTGCGCATGTCCTCGACGTGCGCGACGAATTCGCGCGCGAATACATTCTTCCCGCGCTCCAGGCGGGCGCGCTGTACGAAGATCGCTATCCGCTCGCGACCGCGCTGGGCCGTCCTCTCATCGCGCAGAAGCTGGTCGACGTCGCGCACATGGAAGGAGCGACGGTCATCGCCCACGGGTGCAACGGCAAGGCGAACGACGAGCTCCGCCTGGAGCTTGGCGTGAAGGCGCTCGATCCGTCGATGACGGTGCTCGCGCCGGCGCGCATCTGGGGCATGAACCGGCAGCAGGAACTCGAGTACGCGCGCACGCGGCGTATCCCGATTCCCTCGACTGCCGAAAGCCCGTACACGGTCGACACGAATCTGTGGGGGCGCTCGATCGAGCGCGGCGTACTTGAAGATCCCTGGCAGGAGTCGCCGGAAGACATCTACGCGCTCACGCGATCGCCGCGTGATTGTCCAGACGAACCGGCCTACGTCGAGGTCGAGTTCGAATCGGGCGTGCCGCTTCGCGCGAACGGCATCGAGATGCCGCTCATCGAACTGATCGAGAGCGTGGAGACCATCGCCGGCGCGCACGGCGTCGGCCGGATCGACATGGTCGAAAACGCCACGTCCGGCGCCAAGTCGCGCGAGATCTACGAGGCGCCCGCGGCTGTAGTGCTCCACACCGCGCACAGCGAGCTCGAGAAGCTGGTGATTCCGCGCGAGCTCGAGCGGCTGGCCCACGATCTCGGCCGCGCCTACGCGGACTTGGCCTACAACGGCCGCTGGTTCTCGCCGACGCGCGAGGCGATCGACGCGTTCATGGCGACCATCCAGCCGCGCGTCACCGGCGCCGTCCGTCTCAAACTATTCAAAGGCGACTGTCGCGTGGTCGGGCGCCGTTCCCCCATGGCGATCGAGGCCCCGCAAGGCTCGACCGTGACTTACGCGAACCCGCCTTCTTCCAAAACGACGGTTCACTGATGGCGCATCTCTGGTCGGGACGTTTTGACGGCGATCCGGACGCGGAACTCTTCGCGTTCGGGTCCTCTTTCCGCTTCGATCGGCGATTGTTCGAGGATGATGTGCGCGGAAGCCGCGCGTGGGCGGCAGGCCTGGCGCGCGCGGGCGTGCTGTCGCAGGCGGACGCGGACGCCATCGAGCGCGGACTCAGAGAAATCCTCGAGAAGGGGACGAGCGATCCGTCGTTCGTGAGCGACGCACATGGCGACGAAGACATCCACGCGTTCGTCGAGCGCGAGCTCATCGTGCGGGTGGGGGATGCGGGTCGCCGCCTGCATACGGGCCGCTCGCGCAACGAGCAGGTTGCAGTGGATCTCCGTCTCTACCTGAAACGCCGCGTGCCCGCGATCCAGCGCCGTATCGCGTCACTCGTCCGCAGCCTCGTGGATCTTGCCGACAGATCCGGCGATGCACTGATGCCGTCCTACACACACCTGCGCCGCGCGCAACCGGTACTGGTCGCGCATTTTCTCCTGTCGCACGGTGCAGCCTTGAGGCGTGACGTCGATCGGTTGCAAACCGTGCTCACGGAAGCGGACGAACTCCCGCTCGGCTCGGGAGCGATTGCCGGCACGAGTTATCCCATCGACGTGCACGATCTGGCGCGCGCGCTCGGTTTCGGGCGGGTCTCGAGAAACAGCATGGACGTGAGTGGCGATCGCGACTTCGTCGCCTCATTTCTGCACGCCGCTTCGCTCGGGATGGTGCACCTCAGTCGCATCGCCGAGGATTTCATCCTGTTCACGTCCGAAGAGTTCGGATTCTTTGAGCTTGCCGATTCCGCCGCGACCGGCAGCAGCCTGATGCCGCAGAAGAAGAACCCCGATCCTCTCGAGCTCGTGCGCGGCAAGAGCGGACGCGTGATCGGGCATCTCGCGGGCTGGCTCGTGACCATGAAAGGGCTGCCCGCCGGATACAACAAGGATCTGCAGGAAGACAAGGAATCGCTCTTCGACGCTGAGGACACGTGGCTGGGCTGTCTTGCGGCATCCGCAAACGTGATCTTGGGGCTGCGCCCGAATCCGGCGGTCACAACGCGCGCGGCATCGGGACTGCTCCTCGCGACGGACGTCGCGGACTATCTCGTTGCCAGAGGGCTGCCGTTCCGGGACGCGCACGAAGTCGTGGGGTCGCTCGTCCGAAGGCTCCTCGGCGAGGGGCGCAGTTTCGATCAGCTCTCGCTCGCGGAATGGCGCGAGCACTCACCACTGTTCGCCGAAGACGTTCGCGCGGCCATCACGCCGCTGCAATCGATCGAGAAGAAACAAACGCCGCAGTCGACCGCGCCCAAAGCGGTCGCCGCGGCGCTTGCCGAGACGAAGAAGTGGCTCTCAGAATTTGAATGAGACGCCGAGTGAGCCTCGCCAGAAGTTGAAGTCGCTCAGTGCGAGGCCGGTGATGGTATCGCTGCTGCTGCCGCGGAACGACCGGAAGTAGCGCACGTCTCCGCGAAGCCCCACGTTGGAGTTGAAGAATCCCATCAGGCCGCCACCGACGTCGAACCCGAAGTCGTTCTTCGAGTTCACGTCGAAGAACTGCCCGACGTCCTGCACGTTCGTGCGGATCAGCCCAACGCCGCCGACGATATATGGCCGGACGGAGCCGCCGCGCTGACCGCCGATTGGAATGCCGATGATCGCATTGCCGGTCAGCGTCGTCACGTTGCTGTCGTTGGTGAACTCGAAGCGGTTGTTGGACGCGGTGCCGGTCTCGAAGAAGTTCGGCGAGTAACCGAAATCAACCTCGAATCCGACGGCGCCCTTGCCCATACCGGCGAGCGATATGCCGTAATCGATTTTCTTCTCGAACTTGTTCGCGAAGCTCGTCCCCCCATTCCCAGTCACGTCGGCTGCACCTTTGAAGTTCGCGCCGACGAACGGCGTCAGCACCCAGTCGGCTGACGCGGCAGATGGCGTCGCGAGGGACGCCGCCGCAAATAGAGCAGCAGTAACAAGCCGTTTACACACAGACATCAAGTCACTCCTCGGAAAAACGGTCCGCCGGAGTGGCTGCAAGCGATGTGCCTTCAGGTCACAGCTCGGCCGCGGAGGAGTTCAACAATTCCCACGCGCGCGCAACGTGACGCTCGGCCGTTTGTAGGTGTCCGATCGCAAGCCGGAGCACGTAACGTCCATCCAGCCTGGTGTGAGACAAAAACACCTCGCCTGAGGCGTTCACAGCTTCGAGGATCCGTGCCTGCGTCTCGTCATCAGCATCACGCAAGCGGAAGCAGACGACGCTGAAGGGAACCGGAGCGACGCGTTCGAAGCGCGCGCTGGCGTCGACCCATCCCGCGAACTTCCGCGCGAGCTCCATGTGATTGGCGAGCGCGTCGCGCAGCCCCTTCGCACCGAAATGGCGGAGGATCATCCAGAGCTTCAACGCGCGGAAGCGGCGTCCGAGCTGAATGCCCGTGTCCATCAGGTTGCGGACACCCGCGTCCCCTTCACTCGTTTTCAAGTACTCGGGCGTGAGCGAGAACGCCTGCCGCAGGACGTCCATCCTCCGGCAGTAGAGCACGCTCAGATCGAACGGGGTGAAGAGCCACTTGTGCGGATTCAGGACGATTGAGTCCGCGCGCGCCGCATCGCGCAGAATCCACTCGTACCCCGGCACCATCGCGGCGACACCAGCGTAAGCGCCATCCACGTGCAGCCACACGTTTTCGCGTCTGCAGATGGCTGAGATCTCCGCGACCGGATCCACGCTCGTGCTCGACGTGCTGCCGACGGTCGCGACAGCCGCGATTGGAATCAGGCCCGCCGCGCGATCCTCCGAGATCGCACGCGCGAGTGCTTCCGGCTTCATGCGGAACTCGGCGTCCGCAGGGATCTTCCGAAGCGCCTCGTGTCCGAGCCCGAGAAGGATGACGGCCTTGTCCACCGATGAATGTGCGTGCTCGCTGCAATACACGCGCACGCCGTATATGTCACCGCGTCCCGCGAGTCCGCGCGCGCGCACACCGGGTACCGCCGCTTCACGGGCGGCCGCAAGCGCGTGCAGGGTGGAGACCGATGCCGTGTCGTAGATGACCCCTTCGAAGTCGGCGGGAAGTCCCACCAGCTTGCGCAACCATCCGAGCGAGACTTCCTCTAACTCGGTCGCTGCGGGCGACGTGCGCCACAACATTGCCTGCTGGTTGAGCGCCGCGGAGAGAAACTCTGCGAGGATGCCAGGCGCGCTGCTCGTGATCGCGAAGTAGGCGAAGAAGCCCGGATGGTTCCAGTGTGTGACGCCTGGAAGGATGATGCGCTCGAAATCCGCGAAGATTGCGTCGAACGCCTCACCGTGCTCGGGCGCCTGCGCAGGAAGCGCGTCGCGGATTTCACCGGGACGGACGCGTGAGAGGACTGAAAAACGCTCCGCGTTTTCGAGGTAGTCGGCGATCCAGTCTGCGAGCTTGTGCGCCTGCTCGCGGAAGTCCTTCACTCCCGGCGTTCGACGCTGATCGTCGCCGGCGCCGACAGCTTCGCGGTGACGACCTCGCCGCGCGACAGGGTCGCCGCGTTGCGATCGCCGTGCATCACGGCCGCCGTTCCACCGGCTGCGCCCGTCGCGCCACCGATCGCCGCCCCTTTGCCGCCACCGAGGATCGCGCCGAGGATCGCACCGCCCACGGCGGCGCCGCCAATCTTCTTGGCGCTGTCGCCAGCGGGGGATTCGCCGTCGCGATAGACCGCGTCGGTATGCAGCGGGACCTCGGTGCCGTCCGCCAGAATCAGGGTGTGAAAGCGGACGCCGAGGCGTGCGCGCTCCTTCACCTTGCCGCCTCGCTCGACGACAGTGACGGATCCGAGCACGCGAGAGCCTGCCGGGATTGCCACGCGTCCCGCCGCGAGCACATCGCGCGTGACGCGCGCGTCTACGCGATCTTCGACTCGCGCACGTTCGGATGACAGCGTCGATTCGAGCTGCAGGCCGATCACGGAGGACGCCGGAAGGATCACTTCTTCGAATTGCGGCGCGCGCGGCGTTTCGGACTGCGATTCAACGGGCTTGACCGATTCCGGCGTGCCGGGAGCGGACGCGGCCTGGGTCGGCGCGGGCTGAGGATCCGCCGACGCGGGCCTTCCACCGTTCATCGGAACCGTTCGTCCCACTGGCGCGCTCTCGCGCGTGGTTCGCGGCGCGGGTGCCGCGGGCACTGACGTCTTTGCGGAACGGGATTCCTGGTGTTTCACGTTCGTCGCCGCGGGCGCGGCCACCTCCCTGCGCGCCGGCTCCGTCTTCGCGGGCGTCACAGCAGCTTCGGTTTCCGCAACAGGCTGCGCGGGCGCGGGCGTTGCGGTCGTTGCAGACGCCGTCGACGCCGGTGTTGCTGCGGCTGGCGCAGCCGCCGACGAGGGGGCCGCGGACGCTGCAACGGCCGCCGCATCGTTCGCATTGTGACGAGTGGCGATGTAGGCGCCTCCGGCCGCGGCCGTGACGGACCCAAGGGCCAGCAGCAGAAATGCGAGCGGTCTGGAAAACATTGGACTAACTCCCTGTGCCGTAGAAGTGAGCAAGGGACGTACCCTCGGAACAGGCGCAATTCTAAGGGTTTTTGCGGTTTCCTGCCACGGCTGGGGACACTCCCTGTCCTCACGACAGGACCCCGGCAGGGCTGGTTGGCGGGAAAGCCAATGTAACCCGGGCCAACCGTGTGGCGGTTTTATTGCACTATAGAGGGAGTCCTGGAGGTTCCATGCGCCGCGTCCTGCTTTCCCTGCTTACCATCGTCGCCATCAGTGCGAGCCGCGCGGAGGCCATAACTGTCCGGGATGTCATCGAGCTCTCGAAGGCCGGCCTCGGCGAGCAGGTCCTTCTCGCGCTCATCGAGGTGGACCGGTCTATCTTCACGATCGATACCGCGACGCTCAGGCGGTTGAAGGAGAGCGGCGTGACCGAAGCGGTGATCGTCGCGATGATCAAGAGCGGCCGTACACCGCAGCCGGAGCCGATCGTCACCGCTCCTGCGCCGGAGCCCGCACCCGATCCGCGCGAGCCGCAGGTCATCGTCATCGACCATCGCGACGCGCCGGCACCCGTCGCCTATCCGGTCGCGGTCCCTGTTTACGTTCCGGTTCCCACGTTGTCGCGCGGCCGGTTCGACGATCGCACGGCGCCGACGATCCTGAATACGGATCAGGGCCTGGTGAAAGCGCGCCTGCCCATCCCGCCGAACTGCATAAAGGCGGAGCCTGTGTACTGGGGATTCGACGGCAAGCTGCGTCCCGGATCGTGGCAGCCGCCGCCAACCGTCGTCTGTCGCTGATTACGCGCTCTTCTTCATCTCGTCGCGGACTTTTTTCGCCGCCAGGATTGCGGCAGGCGCGAGCGCGATCGTTCCAATAATCAGGTCGCTTGGCTTCGGCTCGTGCTCGACGGGCGCAGGAGTCCGATCGATGTCGCAATTCACAGTGGCCGGCAGCGGCTTCACCGGGATCTCGCCCTTCTCGCGTTTCTCTTCGTAGAGCCGCTGCGCGCGAACGCCGACGACCTTCTTCTCCCCAGGTACCCGCTCTCCCGGATCCTTGCCGTACGGCGACGTGTGTTCGAGCTCGGCGTTCATCTCGGCCCCAAACAGCAGCGCGAGCCCCGACGCGTAGAACCACAGCATCAGGACCATGATGCCGCCGATGGTGCCGTACGCGGTGTTCGAGTTCGGCACGAGCATGTAGTAGTACTTCAGTGCCAGGGAGACGACCAGCCAGAGGAACGTCGCGGCCACGGATCCCGGAGTGATCCAGATCCAGTCCTGTTCGACGTCCGGCGCGAAGTAGTAGACCAGGCCGATCGCCGTCGCGACGAGCACGAACACCAGCGGCCACTGTAAAACCCACCACGCCCACTTGAACGCGGCTCCGAGGTGCATGCGCGTCGCGAGATTTTCGGCGACCGTCGGACCCGCGATGATCAGGAACATGGACGCGAGAATGAAGATTGCGATCCCGATGGTTAAGGCAATCGCCGTCAGGCGCATCTTCCACCAGGGACGCGATTCGCTGACGTCGTAACAAGCGTTCGATGTGGTGATGATCGAAACCATGGCGCCGGAACTCGACCAGATCGTCACGAGGAACGCGAACGTCAGGATGCCGCCGTTCTTCTGGTCCGACAGCGACGTCATCGCATTGGTGATGATGTTGACGACATCCCTCGGCGCGAACCGCGACAGCATCGCCACCACCTGGTCGATGAACGACGCCAGCGGGAAGAAACTCGCAATCGCGATGACGAACAGGATTGCGGGAAACAGCGCGAAGAAGAAGTAATAGGCCTGCTGGGCCGCAAGGTCGAGGACGTTATCGTCCCAGACTTCCCGGAGCGCCCGTTTAGCCAGCTCAGGCCAGCTGATCGGTATCCGGAGCCGCGCCAACATGCCCTTCTCGGGTAGCAAACGACCGGCCAGTTTGTTCATGGCCGAAGCGGCTCAACGGGTTACGCGGCGGTATACTTTGCAAAACAAAGTAGTCGTGCGCTACACTAGGAGACCGTATCCATGGCTGTTTCCCCGGTCGAGGTCACCCTCGAACTCACGCCGCGGGCCCGGTTCGACATCATCGACGTCCGCCAGCAGTTGCGCGACGTCCACGGTGACCTGCTCGACCGCTATCCGAAACACCTCTATCACTCATTTCACACTACGGCGGGGTACCTCGAGCAGAGTCTCGCGGCGCGGCTGCGGCGAGAGAAGACAACCGTCGCGCCATATGTCGAAGTGTTCAGGACGATGTTCCCGGAAGGGGCCGGATACGAGCACGATCAACTCGATCGGCGGAAGGATCTGACGACCGCGGAGCGCGCGATCGAACCGCGCAACGCAGACTCGCACCTGGCGTTCATGGCAGCCGGCCTCAGCACCTGCGTGAGCTACGTCAATCGTCCCGAGGAACCCGTCTGCTTCGTCGATCTCGATGGCGTCACGCATGGACGTCCCCGCCGCAGGCTGACCAGCATCGTCGGCTTCAGCCGGGAGCGCGAGATCGTGCGAGTAAGGCTGGACGTTCCCGTCTCAGACCACCAGGTCGATTCGGTGAACCTGAAAGATCCCAAGCTTGGCATCTACGAGCAGATCGTCACGCTCGTGAACCAGCACGGCGTCACGAGCGGCCGCATCCGCCTGGAGCTTGGCGGCTTGGAACGCCAGGCGGGGCTGACGGTGAACGAGTACGAGACGCTGCTGATGCGCCACGATCTCGCCGACGTGCTGCGCAACCCGTTCCGTTTTGCCGCCGAAAAAGGGCGCCACATGTGGGCGTCGCCGCGATCGATTCCGCAGAAGGCGCTGGACTACGCGAAATACGACATGGTCCGCGCCATGAACCAGGTCCTCGACATCACCGGCCTGCGCGAATCGCTCCTCGAACGGCTGTTCGCGCGGGCCATCGCCGTGCCGGCGGGACGGTTCCTGCGCATGAAACGGTCGGTCAACCTGCGCGTCCGCGAGAGCGACGGCCACGGCGTCATCGCCGACGGACGCTACCAGAGTCCGATTCTGGTCCAGTGGCACCGCGCGGCCGGCCGCGTCCGCATCCTCGAAGCCACGCTCACGTCGTTCGAATAGATCCTGAACTCGAAGGTTCTTGAACTCGAAGGAGTCGAAGTTTTCGAAGAACGTCGAAGGACCTCCTTGGACGTTCGACCTTCGGCCCTTCGAAGTATCGAAACTCGAACGTGCGTCTTCGTCTGCTTCGACCGGCAGGCCGCCTCCGCACCGGATCTGCTTCGACCTTCGGCCCTTCGAAATATCGAAAATCGAAGGTGCGCCTTCGCCTGTTTCGACCGGCGGGTCGCCTCAGATCGGATCTCCTTCGACCTTCGGCCTCTTCGACGTATCGAAGCATCAAGCTGCTCCTTCGCCTGTCTTCGACTCCTTCGAGTCCTTCGAGTTAACGTAACGAGATGTCGCGTGTGGCTGTCGTCGGTGCAGGGATCATCGGGTGCGCGATTGCACGCGAGCTGGCGATCCGCGGCGTTGCGTGCACGGCGATCGATCCGCGGCCCGTTGCCGGCGGCGCGACGCAAGCGTCGGCAGGCATGCTCGCGCCATACGTCGAGGCGCACGAACGCGGGCCGATGCTCGACCTCGGACTGCGGAGCCTCGACCTGTATCCGAGCTGGATCTCAGGGCTCCGCAACGAAGGCTTCGCGGTCGAGTACGAGCAAATCGGCACGCTGGAGATCGCTCTGATACCGGAGCGTGCAGCAGCTCTCCGTCATGGCGTGATGGGAGGCTGGCTCGAACCCGCGGACGTCGCGCGCGCCTATCCGCAACTCTGTGCAACAAGCGGCGCGTTCACGAACGAGGAGCACGGCTACGTCGATGCCCCGCAACTCGCGCGGGCGCTGGCGGCGTCCGCCGAACGGCACGGAGCGCAGTTTCGCCGTGCGCGCGTGGAGCGCATCAGCGCCGGTGCGGCAGGCCCGCGCCTTCGCATCGATGGCGATGATACTGAGGCGGACACGGTTATTCTCGCCGCTGGTGCATGGACGAACCAGATTGAAGGGATTCGGACTCCGCCGCTGCGCCCCGTGCGCGGCCAGCTCCTGCGAGTGCGGTGGAACCTCTGGCCGATTCCGACCATTCTCTGGGGCCCCGATTGCTACGTCGTTCCGCGTCACGACGGAACGCTGCTCGTCGGCGCGACTGTCGAAGACGCCGGTTTCGACGAACGGACCACCGAGGAAGGCGTGAACGGATTGCTCGCCGCGGCCCGTCGACTGCTGCCACGGTTACCAGCCGACGCGCTGCTGGAGGCGCGCGTGGGTCTTCGGCCCGCGACACCGGACGAACTCCCGGTGCTCGGAACGGACCCGGAGATTCCCGGTCTCGTCCACGCGTCAGGCCATTATCGCAACGGCGTCTTGCTCGCGCCGATTACCGGGAAGCTGATTGCTGATCTTGTGGTGGAGCAGCGTGCAGATGAGTGCTTGGAGAACTTCCGGCCGGATAGATTCTGATTAACGCGCCGACGGCTTCGACTCGAAGGCACTAAGGCACAAAGTCACGAAACAACAACCAAACAGCTTTGTGTCTTCGTGTCTTTGTGCCTTCGAGTCGAAGCCGTCGCGCGTGCAGGGCTAGTTTCCTCCTGGTCCGGTCAGGCTTGTCGTCGCGCCGCTCGTTCCGCCCGTCGCCGGCGTGACCGTCGTCGTGCCTGTCGGAACTGTCGTCAGCGACGTTGAGACACCGGTTCCCGTGGAGGTCGAGCCCACGCGCTGGACGGTTTCGAAATTAATGAGCGCGAGCTGGTAATCGAGCTGCGCCTGCAGCTCGTTGTTGCGCGCGACGGCGAGATCGCGCTGCGCCTGGATGACGTTGAAGTTCGTCGACATCCCGACTTCGAAGCGTTTCTGTTCTGCGTCGAGCCGTTGTTCCGAGAGGTCGCGGGCCAGCCGCGTGGTCTCGATGCGTTGGCGATTCTGATCGAGCTGCATCGCCGTCTGCCGTACTTCCCGCACCACCTTCAGCTCGGAGCTGCGCAGCCGCGCGACCGTCTGCTCGCGTTCGAGACCCGCGCGGACGTAGGTTGCCTGGTCGGCGCTGCGCCCCAGCGGATAGCTCAGCGTGAAGCCCACCGTCCATGTCGGATAGTCCGCCGCGAACAGTTGGCGCAGCACGTCGCCGAATGCCGTGGACTGTCCCGGCTGAACTGTACCCGGAAAGCCTCCGGTGCGCAGGAGCTCTGTGCCGCCGAGGCCATTCGTCAGGTAGGTGGCCTGCAGCCGCAAATCCGGCATCGTCGCGTTCTTCGCGAGCGACAACGCCGTCTCGGTGTTCTCGATCTGGCGCTTCGTGCGCTGCAGGTCCGTCCGCATGTTCAACGCGTTGCGGACGGCGGCGTCCACGTCGGGGGCAGGGCCGACTGGTGGAACGATATCCGCGGCCTCGATCCGTACGGACCAGTAATCGGGTCGCTTCGGATCGAGAATGAGCACGCGGAGCTGATCTTCCGCCTCCCGTACCTGCGTCTGCGCGACGATGAGCGTTTCGCGGCGCTGCGCGACCTCGGCGCGGGCGGACACGAGATCGAGGGGCGGCGACTGGCCGACGTCCACACGCGCGCGATTGTTGCGCTCGAGCTCGAGCGAGAGGTCGAGTGATCGTTGCTGGACGGCCACGGCGGCTTTCGCCAGGACGAGGTTCCAATAAGCGCGCTGCGCTCCAGCCGAAACCGTTGTGCCGAGCTCCTCGAGCCCGATGTCGGCGATCCGCTGGTTCCGCTCCGCTGTCGTCACCTGCGCGCGCAGCGGATCGATCTTGAAGTCGCGGAGCAGCGGCTGCGAGACGATCGCCTCGAGCTGCGCGGTGACGGACGGGTTGAAGTTCGACAGCGTGCTGCTCGCGTTCGTGCGCAGCGAGTTCCATCCGAAGCTGTACGTGCCGCCACCCCACGGCAGCCGCTGGCCGAGGCCGACGCTGCCGGACCACGTATCGGTGCGCGTCCCCTGGTTGCCGAAGAAGACGCTGCTCGGCGGCGCCTGCTGCACATTCCGCTGGAAGCCGCTCGTCAGCGTCGGCAGGAACGCCCCCTTCGCCTGCGCCAGGCGCTCGGCGCCGATGCGCGGATCGTAGCCGCCGGCCACGAGGTCCGGGTTGTTCGCGGTCGCCATCCGTGCCACGTCGTCGGCTGTGACGGTGATCACTTCACCGGACGATGCCTGCGGCGTCTGCGCGGACGCCCGCATCGGCAATGCGAGCGCGAGCAGCAGGGCGCCGGCCGTCGCCGCGGCGAGCCGCCGGCCGCGCACGCGAGCAAAAAGGCGCGAGAACAGCCGCGCGTTCGCCAGGTCATCGAAGAGCGAGTACGCCACCGGCGTCACGATCAGCGACAGCACCAGCACGAGCGACTGGCCGCCGATGATGACGAACCCGATCGCACGGTTGGTGCCGGCGCCGATCCCGCTCGACCAGACGAGCGGGATCATGCCAGCCACGAAGGCGAGCGTCGTCATGAGAATGGGGCGCAGCCGATCCCGGCTCGCCTGCAAAATCGCGATGTCACGTTGCATGCCTGTTTCCCTGAGCTGATTCGCGTGATCGATTTGGAGAATCGAGTTTTTCTTGACGACGCCGAACAGCACGAGCAGCCCGAGCGCCGAAAAGATGTTCAATGACTGCCGCGTGATGATGATTGACAACAGCGCGAACGGCAGCGTGAGCGGCAGCGACAGCAGGATCGTGATTGGATGCAGCCACGATTCGAACTGCGCAGCAAGGATCAAGTACATGAACACGAGCGACAGCACGAAGGCAATCAGGAAGTTCTGCGCCGCGCGGCCCAGCTCGCGGGACCTGCCGGCGAAGCGCGTGCTGTAGCCCGCGCCCATATTCAGCGATTCGGCGGCGCGCCGCATCGCGTCCATCGCGGGGGTCTGCGACACGCCGGGCAGCAGGCCGGCATAGATCGTCACCTGCCGCTGCCGGTTCAGTCGATCGACGTTGCTCGGCGCAGTGCCGGCGGTCAGATCCGCGATGTTCTCAAGCGGCACCGCACCAACTCTCTTCGAGGGGACCGTCAGCTGGCCGATGCCATTGGCCGACGCACGCCCGCTCGCGAGTGCGCGGACGTGCACCTCGTACTGTTCGCCTCCCTCATTGTATGTGGTCACCTGGTCGCCGCCGACGAGGAGCCGCAGCGCTTCGGCAGCATCCGCCACCTCGACCCCAAGGTCAGCGGCCTTCAGGCGATCGAGACGCACTGACAGCTCCGGCTTACCGACGTTCAGGGACGTATCCACGTCCACGACACCCGGCGTTTTGCGCGCCTGCCCGGCAATCGCCGCGGCGAATGTCTCGAGGTTGCCGAGATCCGGTCCGTTAATCGTGAACTGGATTTCCGCATTTTGATTGCCCCCGCCGCCGATCGTCGCAACGGGACGAACGCCGGTGCGCAGGTTGGCCGACGCGAACTTCGGGACCACGTTCGCACGCACGTCGTTCATGACCGCGAACTGGTCGCGCTTGCGCGCACCGAGCGGCTTCAGCCGTACGTAGATCGTGCCGGAGTTCGGCGTCTTCGCGGGATCGTCAGCGATGGTCACCAGCGTGTAGTCCACTTCGGGCAGCACCCGGATCCCGGATGCGATACGATTGGCGATCAGCTCGGTCGAATCGATGCTCGCCCCTTCGGCCGCGCGGATTCCAACCTCGAACTCCGACTGGTCGTCGTTCGGCAGGAAGTTCTTGTTCGCGACCAGGAACAGCGGAACGCTGCTCAGCAGGATCAGCACGGCCATGCCGGCGACGACCGCGCGATGCCGAAGCGCCCACGCGAGCGTCCGGGTATATCGGGCGTCGATCGGACGGAAGAAGCGGCCTTCGCGCGACGACTTCTCGTTCTTCTCCTTCTTGTTCTTGATCCATCGCGCCGAGAGCATCGGCGTCAGCGTGAAGCTCACCAGCAGCGACACGAGGATTGCGAACGACATCGTCAGCCCGAAGCTCTTCATGAATCGGCCGACGATGCCGCCCATGAATCCAACCGGAACGAAGATCGCGACGAGGGACAGCGTGGTCGCGAGAACCGCCAGACCGATCTCACGCGTCGCCTGGATGGCCGCCTCCATTGGCGCCATGCCCTTCTCGTCCACGAAGCGATAGATGTTCTCGAGCACGACGATCGCGTCATCAATGACGATGCCGACGGCGAGCGTCAGCGCCAGCATCGTCATCGAGTTCAACGTGAAGTCCTCGTACCAGACGAGGCCGAACGTCGCGATGATCGAGGTCGGGATCGCGATCGCCGCGATGATGGTCGAGCGCCAGTTCCAGAGGAACACGAGGACGACGAGCGCCGCGAGTACTGAGCCGACGACGAGGTGCTCCTCGACTGTGTCGATCGACGCGCGAATGAATTCCGACAGATCGCGCACGATCACGACGTTGTATCCGGGCGGCGTGACTTCCTTGATGTCGGCGAGACGTTCCTTCACCGCGTCGACCATCTGGACGGTGTTGATGCCGGACTGACGGCGAATGGACAGGAGAACAGTCGGCTTCCCGTTCACATTGGCACGTGTGGCCGCGTCAGCCATTCCGTCTTCGACTGTGCCGACGTCGCGCAACAGGATCGGATGTCCATCGCGTTCGGTAATGACGACGTCGCCGAATTCCTGGACGGATTGAACGCGACCGCGCGTCCGCAGCGTCATCTGCGTCGCGCCTGCCTCGACGCGGCCGCCGGGGATTTCGGCATTCTGCGCCTGAAGCGCGCGCGAGACGTCCGTAACCGTGAGGTTGTGCCCCTGGAGACGCGCGGGATCCAGCGTGACGTTGACCTGGCGCTGCCGGCCGCCGATGACGAGGACCTGACCGACGCCGTTCACGCTTTCGAGCTGACGGCGCAGCGTCTTGTCCGCGTACTCCGTGATGTCGCGAATCGGCTTGTCGGCAGACACCGCGAGCGTCATCACGGGCGCGGAATCGGGATCGAATTTCTCGACCGTCGGCTGCTGGATGTTCTTCGGAAGCACCGGCAGCACGCGGTTTACGCGATCGCGAACTTCCTGCGAGGCGACGTCAACGTTCTTTTCCAACAAGAAGGAGATGATGACGGTCGACACCCCCTCCGAGGAGGTCGAACGCAGCTCGTCGATGCCACTGATGGTGTTGACCGCTTCCTCGATTTTGTCGGAGATCTCCGTCTCGACTTCCTCGGGCGCGGCGCCAGGCAAGCGAGTGGTGACAACGACAGTGGGGAAATCCACCTTCGGGAAGCGATCCAGGCCGAGCCTGGTGAACGAGAACGCACCGATGACGGTGAGCGCGAGAATGAGGACGCTCGCGAAGACGGGGCGCTTGACGGAAATTGCGGCTAGCCACTGCATGATGACGTCATCCTTCGATCTGGACGCGGACGCCGTCCACGAGCTTGCCGCGCGGGTTCGCAACGATGCGCTCTCCCGCTTTCACGCCTGAGGAGATCTCGGTCCGATCGCCCACCTTCTCGCCGAGCGTCACGATGCGGTCTTCCACCTTACGATCCGCGGTGACCGCGTACACGTGGCTCGTGCCTGACACGGTCTCGACGGCCGTCGCGGGGACGAGCATCGCCGGCGCCGGTTCCGGCTGCTGCAGCAGCGCCGTCGCGAAGAGCCCGGGCTTCAGCCGGCCGTCCGCGTTCGGCGCCACGGCTTCCACGGTGAGAGCTCGTTGATCCGCCTTCAACGCGGGAGAGACGAACCGAACTTTCGCGTTGAATACTTCGCCGGGATAGGCATCCACCGTAAGACGGACGGCCTGGCCCGTCTTCACGTGCGAGAGGTACTGTTCCGGAACCGTCAGCTCGACTCGCACCGGATCGATGCGGACCACCGTGGCGACCTTCATGCCGCGGGAGACGTAATCGCCAGTGCTGACGAGCCGTTCGGCGACGATGCCGGAGAACGGTGCGCGCACGACCGTGTCAGCCGCCGACTTGCGCGCGAGATCGACGCGGGCGCGCGCGGCCTGCAGCGAGCGGAACGACTGCTGCGCCGCGTTCTGCGCCGTCTGGTACTGCTGCCGCGCTGCCTGCACGTGCGTGAGCCTCTGGTCGTACTCGGCCTGCGAAACGACTTTCTGTTCGAGCAGCGCCTTGATGCGGTTGAAATCTGCCTCCGCCCAATCGAGCGATGCCTTCGCATTCAACACGTCGGGCACCTTCAGGGCCTCGAAGGTCTGAGCGGCGTTGAGGCCGAGCCGCGCTTCGAGCTGCGCGGCATTGGCCTCGGCCTCACGCAGCGCCGCGTCCGCTTCTGTTCCCGAGATGCGAATCAGCACCGTGCCGGCGGTGACATGCGTCCCGCGCTCCACGGGCGTGCCGATGACGCGGCCGGCAGTTTCCGCCGCCACATCCGCCTTCTCGTCGGCAGCCAGGGATCCGGTTACGCGCAGGAAGCGATCGATCGGCTGGCTCTGGACCTCTGCGACACGGACGGCGATGGGCGCCGGCTCCGCCGGAGCCGCGGCGCTCGTGCGTTCGACGCTGCACGCCGCGGAGAAGAGCGCCGCGACCAGTGCGGCGCCTGAGAGCACACGAAGTTCCAACGAACGATTCATGACTGCTTGTCCTCACTCACGGGATGAATGGTGCACAGGGGAAGATTGACGTTACGGCCCGCCCCTGCCTGCAGGCCTGAGAGCATGGTGTCGATGACAGCGTGGGCGAGCACGTCGGCGTCCTCGCCCGGCGCGAGCCGGTCGCACAACCGCAGCGTCGCGGCACCATGCACGGCCGTCAACAGGAGGCGGAAGACGACGTGCGGCGGCGTGTCCGGCGCGCACGCGCCGGCATTGATCGCGTCCTGGATGCGCAGGACCATGTCGTGCTTCATCTCGCCAACGAAGCCGAAGCGCTCCCAGTTGCGGCTGATCCGCGGCACGCTGCGATCCAGGAACATCAGCGCGAAGTACTCCGGATGCTCCTTGCTGAATTCGTAGTAGCGCCAGAACATCTCCCGCAATGCGTCGGCGGCGTTCGCGGCAGGGCGCGGCGACCCGCCGTACGAAAAGAGGAGCCGGAAGCCCTCTTCGGCGAGCGCGAAGAAAATGTCGTCCTTGCTCGAGAAATAGCTGTAAATCGCGGCGGGGCTGTATTCGATGCGCTCGGCGATTTTGCGGATCGAGACCTCGTCGTACCCGTCGCGAACGAACAGCTCCCGTGCCGCATCGAGGATCGCCCGGGAGACCGTCTCGCGGTCTCGTTCCTGCCGTTCTTTTAGGCCCAAGTTGTTGATTCCTTTTGGGTTAGAGCTAATATTCTACTGCACCGCTGAACGCTGTTCACTATTCTAACAGCGTTAGACGTTCGCGCCCATAGGCGGGTTCCAAAACGGGGACAGTCCCCGTTTCCCAAAACCCAAAACGGGGACTGTCCCCGTTTCCCAAAACCCAAAACGGGGACTGTCCCCGTTTCCCGAAACCCGAAACGGGGACTGTCCCCGTTTTCGGTATGCTCCGGGGATGGCGAAGCGCCTTTCAGACCCACAGATTGAGGAACAGCTTGCGACGCTCGACGGCTGGGTACGGGACGGCCAGGCGATCCGCAAGCAATACACGCTCGGCGGCTTTCCGGATGCGATCTCCTTCGTGACGAGGCTCGCGTTCGACGCCGAAGCGGCGGATCATCATCCCGACATCACCATCAACTACAAGCGGGTGACGCTCGTGTTCAGCACACACAGCGAAGGCGGATTGACGCAGAAGGACTTCGACGGCGCGCGCAAGGTGGACGACCTCGTGTGACTCAGCTGAAGAGTACGTACACCTCGCGGGAAGTTGCGGCGATGACTGGCCTCACGGCGCGACAGCTGCAGTGGTGGGACGACAAGCGGCTCTTCGCCTCGCACATCGCGCCGAAGAAAACCGCGCGCGGCGGCTACACCGAGCGGCGATACACGCCTGTCGATCTGCTCGAGTTGCTGGTGCTCGCCGAGCTCCGCCGGCAGGGCGTTTCAGCAGCGCAGCTACGGCGCCTGCTGGATACGCTCCGCGCGCAATTCGGCCTGCGGCTGTTCGAGACGATTGGCGGCGGCGGCGCCCTGACGCTGCTGACGGACGGCCACGACGTCTACGGCCGGACCGCGCGCGGGGATCTGTTCAATCTGCTTCGCGATCCGCTGCAGCCGCTGCTGATGATCACCGAGGTGGAAGGGCTCCGCGAGCTCGGCGCCCGCGCGGCAAAGAAGGGGCGGAAGAAAAAGAAGCGAGTCGCTAGGTAATCGGAAAGATCTTGTCGAGGCCGTCGGCGGGACGCGCGATGACGTGGACGCCAACGAGCTCGCCGACGCGCCGCGCCGCGGCGGCGCCTGCATCCGTGGCCGCCTTGACCGAGGCGACGTCACCGCGCACGATCGCGGTCACAAGACCGGCGTCCACTTTCTGCCAGCCGACGAAGACGACGTTCGCAGTCTTCACCATTGCGTCCGCCGCTTCGATCATGCCGACCAGGCCGCGTGTTTCCACGAGACCGAGCGCTTCGCCGGGGAGTTCCTTGGCCATGGAGTGTTGATTCTACGTGATCCGTCCGCGCGCCGCCACCGGCAGCCGTTCGACGACGCGGTCGCCGTCAACGAGCCAGACCGCATCCACCAGATTAGACACCACGCACGAGTGATTGGGGATGATGCGCGCGAGATCGCCGGTCTTCAGTCTGGTCTCGCCATCGAGCACGCGGACCGTCGCGTGCTCTTCGGACAAGCGCTCGACCAGGAGCGATAGATCCGGCTCCGCGCTCGCGACGTCGCGCAACACGGCGCCGTATCCCGGCGTGTTGATGAAGCCCCGCGCGCCGTCGTTCGTCAGCGTCTTGCTGCCGCTGTCGAGAATCACCCGCTCACGGGCAGGACGGCTCACGACGCGCGCGAGAACGGTCAGCGCGCAATCATTCCACGTCGCCGCGGCGTGCGCCACCTGCGTGCGATCGAAGTAAGCGTAGTTACCAGGACGTAATTCGGTCAGCCCCTGCTGCTTCAACGAAAAACGCACCGTCGGCGTTGCACCGACGCTGAACTCCTCGCACTGCACGCCTGACGCTGCCGCGAGATCGCGCAGCAGTCTCGCCTCGTCCGTCGCGATCGCTTCCAGCTGACTCTCGGACGAAGCGCCATAGCCGTTGCCAGCATGACTCAGGAGGCCGCGCAGCCGGAGCCCGGGCATTTCGGCAATCGCGCGCACGGTCCCTGGCGCGGATCGCGCGTGTGGATCGATCCCGCACCGATGAAAGCCCACGTCCACTTTGATCAGGATTTCGAGCGGCCGCCCGCGCGCGACGGCCAGATCGGACCAGGACTTCGCGACTGCCGGATCGTCCACGATGAACGAGAGCGTGATGCGATCGGAGAGCGCAAAGACCCGCTCCGCGTTGACCGGATTCAGCGGATAGGGCAGGCGAATATCGTTGATGCCTGCATCGGCGAAGACTTCCGCCTCCCCGAGCTTCGCGCAGCAGATGCCGATCGCGCCGCGCTCGATCTGCATGCGCGCGATCTCCGGCGACTTGTGCGTCTTCGCGTGCGGCCGCAGGTGCAGGCCGCGTGCATTTGCAGCCGCCTGCATATTCGAAAGATTGCGCTGGAGCCGCGCTGCGTCGACCAGCACCGCGGGTGTGGGTATGTCAGTGAGGTTCATCGTCGGCGGTCTCAGGATCGCGAGCTCCCGCCTTTTCCTCGGCGATGATCTCGATCGCGTTGCGCTTGTCCTGGTTGAGAAGATCGTAAATGGCGCCGGCCGCCGCCGGGCCGGGTCCCGATCCGCCGCGGCCATGGCGGCGTTTGCGGAACGTCGAGCTCACGAGAAAGACGACGAACCCGAGCAGGACGAGCGCCCAGATGCCACTGGCCGCGTTGTCGGCATTCACCCGCCCAGATTACTCGATTACCCGATGAACCCGAGCCTCTGTGCGTCCTTGAATCCCGGGAAAATCGTGGTCGTATCGGTGACACCGAGGTGGCCGCGCACGACTTCAGCGAAGACGCTGCGGAAATCCGTGGTCACCGCGAGATCGCGGCCGTCATAGCGCTGTTCGCGCGCGAGGCCCGGCCAGCGCCCGTACACTTTGCCGCCGCGGATGTTCTGCCCGCCGATGACGAACATCGCGTTGCCGTGGCCGTGGTCCGTGCCGCGGTTGCCGTTCTCCGCGACGGCACGTCCAAACTCGCTCATGGTCAGGATAACGATGTCCGCCATGCGATCGCCGAGATCGCGGGCGAGCGCGGCGATGCCGCGGCTGAAGTCGTCGAGGCGTGCACCGAGCTGTCCGACAGAGCCGCCCTGGTTGACGTGCGTGTCCCAACCACCAGCCTCTGCGAACGCGACCTCGAGTCCCACATCCGCCTTCACGAGCTGCGCGATCTGGCGAAGAGCATCGCCGTAACCAGAGCGCGGATAATCAGCCCCGTTCTCGGGTTGATATTTCGCCGGGTCTGCGGACTTCAACATCCTTACTGCGTCGAATGCCTGGCTGCCCGTGCGGTTCAACACTTTGTCTGCGGCGGCCGCGTATTCCGATTCGAACGACGCCTGCACCATGTCGGTCGACTGCCCGGCGCGGATGCCGAACTGGCCGATCTGGCTCATCGCAAGCGCGGGCGCCGTGCCCTGCAACGATCGCGGCAGCTGGCCGGCGAGCGCGACCGCGCGGAAGGGCGTCGCTTCCGCGTGCTCGCGTGCGTGCAGGTAACGATTGAGCCAGCCGTCCTGCGTACTCTTGATGCCGGGCGTGGCCGTCTCCATGTAGTCCTGCGCGTCGAAATGCGAGCGCGTGCCATCAGGCGAGCCTGACGCATGAACGATCGCGAGCTGGCGCGCGTCCCACAGCGGCTTGAGCGGTGCGAGACGCGGATGCAGCCCGAAGAAGCCATCGAGATCGACGGCGCCCTCAGTCGATCCTGGCGCGGGAATGCCGATGCTCGGCCGTGCGGCGTAGTACTCGCGCTCGCCGAACGGAACGACCATATTCAACCCGTCGACAGCGCCGCGCTGAAAGATCGTGACGAGGATCTTGCGGCGTGCGCTGCCGGCGGCTTCCACCGTGCGCGCCAGGAATGCCGGCGCGAAACCGAGGCTGAGGAGCGCCAGCCCCCCGTTCTTCATGAAGACGCGTCGCGAAAACATGCCTATCTCCTCTGGAACTCGGGGGAACCGAGCGTCAGCGCCATAACCTGCCGCGGATCCGTGGCTTTCGCGATCGTTGCGGCCGTTGCCTCGGAAAGCTGTCCGCCGAGCGCCGGACCGACCGGCGCCGTGCCGAACTGGACCCCGCGCATTCTGCCGCCGACGAGCTGCAGCGCGAAATTCATCCGATTGAGCAGCGCGCCCGTGTTCACCCAGACCTCGGCGCGATCGGCGTACCCGGTTGGCGGCTGACACATATAAAGCGGCATTCCAAGCTGCCGGACGGCCTGTACGAGCTGCTCGGCGGATTCGACCTCGCTGCCCGTCGCGCGGATCGTGGAGACGATGAACTCGAACGGCGTTTTCACTTTCGCGCGCACGGCTTCGGGGGCGAAGAACTCGCGCGACGTCAGGATCAGCCGGACAACTTCACGGATGTCGCCGCCGGTCTCGAGAAAGCGCGCGGCCGCGCGATCCACCAGCGCGGGGGGTGGCGTGTCCGCCACGAAACGCCGCGCGAGCTTCGTCGCGATAAACCTCGCGGTCGACGGATGCTTCGCGAGAATGTCGAGCACCTGCTCGCCGTCCGATTCTCCGCCGCCGCCCTTGATCTTGTGCCCGAGCACAACCTTTTCCTGCGTATCGTGCAGCCGCGGCTCGAACCTGAAGCCGCCGCCGAGTCTCGGCTGCTCGATCGTCCAGCCCGTGAACGCGCGCGCGACGTTCACGACGTCCTGCTGCGTGTAGCCGCCGTCGACGCCGAGCGTGTGCAGCTCCATCAGTTCGCGCCCGTAGTTCTCGTTCAGTCCGCGGCGCGGCCGCTGATTCGCGTTCTGCATCGGCGGCATGCGGTCGGGGAACCGCGCCTGGAAGCGCGCGCGCAACTGCCCGCGGCGGTCCTCCGCCTCGGGGTCCGCGCTCTGCCAGTTGTCCAGGTAGAACAGCATCGCGGGACTTTTTGCCGTCGCGCCGAGCAGATCGCGGAACTTGCCGAGCACGCGTGGACGAATCGTTTCGCGCTCGTACTCGGTCAGGTACTGCTGCGTCGCTCCTTTGTTGGCGAACACATTGAAGTGGTTGAACCAGAAATCGGTCATCACTTCTTCGAGCTGCTTGTCGCTGTACGCGGCGCGCAGGATTTTCTGCGACGAGAGCTCCATCAGGACCGCGCGTTCCTTTCGTGCGAGCGCCATCTGCTCGGGCGTTCGCGGTCGAGCATCCGTCATCGACGGGTCGTTCGTCGCGTCCTTCTTCGCTTGCTGCTTCGCGAGCTGCGCTGGAATGTAATAGTCGTCGGCGAGCTGGCGAGAGCTTTTCGTCAGCGTCGTGAACCCGGCAAGCCGTGCGGCCATCTGCGCATCGGCGATGCGCTCGGGATGCAATTGCTGTTCGATGTAGCTGGCGAGACCCGTCTGCCGGACGCGATCGACGTCTCCAGGCCGCGCGCCGAACCCGACGCGATTCAGCACGTGGAGGATGGTCGCATCGTCGGGCTTCGAGGGAACGGCCGAGCCAGGAGCGCTCGCCGATAGCGTGGCGACGAACGCCAGCGGGACGATTACGCGGGTGAACAACATGCCCGGTTAGACATGATCAGCGGCGTTGGGGTTAAAAGGCGGTCCGCGGATGCCAAACGGCCTGCATCCCCGCGGATTCTACTGCGTCTTCCGGGGTGCAGCGCGCTTGAGGATTTCACGCGCAGCGTTGCGTCCCGAGGCACCTGTCAACCCGTTGCCGGGATGCGTTCCCGAGCCGCACAGATACAACCCGTCGATGGGCGTGCCGTAGTCAGCCCATCCAAGCGTCGGACGCATCGTGAAGAGCTGATCGAGTGCGAGCTCGCCGTGATAAATGTGGCCGCCGGTCAGGCCGTAAACCTGCTCCAGCGCAAGCGGAGTGATCACCTGCCGATGTTCGACGAGTGCGCTCACGCCTGGCGCGTAATTCTCGAGTGCGCGCAGCGCTGCCTCAGCAAGTACATCTTCCTGGCCGTTCCACGATCCGGCGCGTCTCGTGTACGGCACGTATTGCATGTGCACCGACATGACGTGATGTCCCACGGGCGCGATCGATGGATCTGCGATCGAAGGAAACGCGATGTCGAGATAGGGCGCCGCTGACGACTCGCCGTACTTGGACGCGTCGAAGGCGCGCTCCAGATAGTCAATTCCCGGGCCGACGTGCACGCGCCCGCGCAGGCTCGCCGCGGCATCGCCCGACAGCCCGCGAAATGCCGGCAGTCCGCGGAGCGCGAAGTTGATCTTCGCCACCGTGCCGGGCACGCGGTAATTGCGCATGCGGGTGATGAAGCCCGGCTCGAGCTCGATCGGATCGATGAGCCGGAGAAACGTACGTTTCGGATCCGCGCTCGAGACCACGGTCGTGGCGGGTATTTCGGATCCGTCCGCCATCAGCACGCCTGCAGCGACGCCGTCCTTGACGAGAATCTGCCGAACCTCCGCTCCCGTCCGTATCTCCGCGCCCGCTTTGCGCGCCGCTTCCGCCATCGCGCGAGTGACGGCGCCAGGTCCTCCCGCGGCGGAAACACTGCTGCCGCCGGGCGCGGGATCGATCGCCGCCCCGAGCAGGAGCACTGCACCTGTGCCGGCGGACCATGGGCCCATCGCCGTCCCGTGAATGCCGCGCGCCGCGATCGCCGCCTGCAGCAGATCGGTCTCGAACCATTCGGCGACAAGATCCGCCACCGCCATCGGTCCCCAGCGCAGCAGCGAGAACGACTCTTTCTTTCCAAGCGCGCGGAACTTGCGGCCGGTCTTGAGCAGATCCCATAACTCACCAGCCGATGGCGAGTCGATGGACGGCGGCGTCATGTCGATCAGATCGGAAAGGAACTCGCCGATTCGCGCCATCGCGAGGCAGAACTCCGGATACCGCGCCGCATCCTTCGCGGAGAACGGCCGGATTGCTTCAGCCGTGCGTCCAGGATCGGTGGAGAACACCAGCGCCCGGCCATCGGGCACGACGGCAACGAGCCGCGGATCGGGACGAACGAACTTCACGCCTCGCCGTTCCAGCTGCATGTCGCGGACGATCGACGGGCGCAGCGGTCCGAGCGTGTGAGCGAGCGTCGCGCCTCGATATCCCGGCGCGAACTCCTCGCTGGTGGCGCATCCGCCCACGACAGGCCGGCGCTCGAGCAAGAGCGGCTTCCTTCCGGCCTTTGCCAGATAGAACGCCGCGGTCAGGGCATTGTGACCTCCGCCGACGATCACGATGTCGTGGCGCATCACTTCTTTCCTGTTTCTTTCAGGATGCGCGTCGCGGCATTGCGACCCGGCGCGCCCATGATGCCGCCACCAGGATGCGTGGCCGAGCCACACATATAAAGATTGCGCACCGGCGTTTTGTATTGCGCCCAGCCGGGAGCCGGGCGCAGGAAAAAGAGCTGCTCCAGCGTGAGCTCACCCTGGAAGATGTTTCCTTCCGAGAGGCCGAAGTCGCGCTCGAGATCCAGCGGCGTCAGCACCTGGCGGTGCAGGATGATGTCCTTGATGTTCGGCGCGTACTCCGCGATGGTGTTGATGACCGTGTCGCCGAACGCTTCGCGGTGCGCGTCCCATCCACCTTCTTCCTTCAGGTGGTACGGCGCGTACTGGACGAAGCACGACATGACGTGTTTCCCCGGTGGCGCCACGGAGGGATCGGTCAGGCTCGGGATCACTATGTCGATATACGGCCGGCGCGAGTAACGGCCGTACTTCGCGTCGTCGTACGCGCGCTCCATGTAATCCACGCTCGGCGAGATCGAGACGGCGCCGCGCAGGTGCGGACCCGGTCCTGGCAGGCACTTGAAATTCGGCAGCGCGTCGAGTGACAGATTCACCTTGCCCGACGATCCGCGGTACTTGTAGCGCTTTACGTCCTCGACGAAGTCCGGCGGAAGATTGTCTTCACCGACGAACTTCGTGAACGTCTGTCGCGGGTCCAGGCTGGAGGCGACGACGTTCGCCGTGTAGTAATCCCCGTTCTCGAGCACCACACCCACGGCCGCGCCGTCCTTCACGAGGATGCGCGACACGGCGGTCTCTGTCCTGATCTCGACGCCCGCTTCGCGCGCCGCACCGGCGATTGCATTCGAAATTGCGCCCGTCCCTCCCCTCGACAACCCCCACGATCGAAACGCGCCGTCGATTTCCCCCATGTAATGGTGGAGCAGCACGTAGGCGGTTCCTGGCGAACGCACCCCGAGGAACGTCCCGATGATCCCGGACGCCGACATCGTCGCCTTGAGCACGTCGGTTTCGAACCACTGGTCGAGAAAGTCCACCGCGCTCATCGTCAGCAGCTGGATCTGGTTGTACTTGTCCTGGCCGGACAGCGCGCGGAACCGCTTACCGAGGAACAGGAGATCCATCAGGCCGCGCGGATCGAGCGACGTGGGATCGGGCGGGGTCATGTTGAGAATGGGCTTTACAAAGCGCCCCATCTCGATCATCGCCTTGCCGTACTCCTCGTACGCCTCGGCGTCGACCTTCGAGTGTCGGGCCACTTCGCGCCGCGTCTTCGCGTGATCGTTGACGCGCCACAGGTAGTCGCCGTTCGGCATCGGCGTGAACGTGCCGTCGAGCGGCAGGATCTCCAGCCCGTGCCTCGGCAGATCGAGATCGCGAATGATCTCGGGTCGCAAGAGCGACACGACGTACGAGCAGACCGAGTACTTGAACCCGGGATGAATCTCTTCGGTCACCGCGGCGCCGCCGAGCACGTGCCGCCGCTCGAGCACGAGCACTTTCCGGCCCGCGCGGGCGAGATACGCCGCGTTCACCAGTCCGTTGTGTCCGCCGCCGATCACGATGACGTCGTAGTTGGACATAACCCCAAGAAAGAAGCCGAAAGAAAGAAGAAGGAAGAAAGACGAAAGAAGAAAGACGAAAGAAGAAAGACGAAAGAAAACGGAAACCCGGAAACCGGGTTACGAGAGCCCGGCGGAGCGGGTCTGGTTGCCGAGCAGCAGCGCATGGAGTCGTGCGGCGGAGCCCATCGGCGGCATGGAGAGGCTCATTATAATGCAGGCATGCCGATTGGAACGCCGGTTCACGAGCGCACGCTGGCCTTGTGCGAAAGCCTCAACTACCGCGAATGGTCCGGGTATTACACGGTCAGCGCGTACGAGAGCCACCACGAGCACGAGTACAACGCAATCCGGAACGCGGCGGCGCTGATCGATGTGTCTCCGCTTTTCAAATACATGGTGACGGGGCCCGACGCCGCGCGGCTCGTGGATCGGATGATCACGCGCGACGTTTCGAAGATGTCCGTCGGCCAGGTGTTCTACACGCCGTGGTGCGACGAACACGGCAAAGTGATCGACGACGGCACGGTCTCGAGGCTCGGAGAGCAGACGTTTCGCTGGACGGCCGCGGACCCCAGCTTGCGGTGGTTCCGCCAGAACGCCGAGGGCATGGACGTGCAGATCGAGGATGTCTCGGAAGCAATCGCGGCGCTCGCGCTGCAGGGGCCGACATCCGCGCGCCTGCTGCGCGCGGTTGCAAAAGCTGACATCGATCGCCTGAAGTACTTCAGGGTCACGAGCGGCACGATCGCCGGTGTGAACGTGGATATCTCGCGGACTGGTTACACGGGTGACCTGGGCTACGAGATCTGGATGCCCGCCGATCGCGCGATTGCAGTGTTCGACGCGCTGATGGAAGGTGGCCGCCCGTTCGACATCAAGCCGGCCGGCATGCTCGCTCTCGACGTCGCGCGGATCGAAGCCGGCCTGCTGTTGATCGAGGTCGACTTCTTCAGCTGCCGCAAGGCCATGATCGCGTCGCAGATGTACACCCCGTACGAACTCGGGATGGGACGCCTGGTCAGCTTGGACAAGGGGCGGTTCATCGGCCAGCGCGCGCTCCGCGAAGAGCACCAGCGGGGGCCGGCGCGCCAGATCGTCGGACTCGGGATCGACTGGATCGAAGTCGAAAAAATCTACGATGCGGTCGGACTCGCGCCAGCCGTCGCCGCTACGGCGTCGCGCGTCGCCACGCCTGTGTATCGCAACGGCCGCCAGGTGGGGAAGGCCACATCGACGACGTGGTCACCGGTGCTGAAACGGATGATTGCGCTGGCGTCGATCGAACGATCGCATTACGCCGAAGGCACGATCGTGCAGTTCGAGATGACCGTTGAAGCGGTCCGTCACCGTGTGCCGGCCACCGTCGTGAAGACGCCGTTCTTCAATCCGCCCAGAAAGACGGCGACGCCGCCGGTCTAATCTTAGGCGCGTTCGTGGAAATTGACGATGAACCTGTCGAACGCGTAGAGCAGATCTTCGCGATTCGAATACGGGCCGGGCACGTACGCCGGTGAGCTGATGCCGGCCTGCGAAAGTTCGCAGACATACCAGTCCTGCTTGTTCGTCATGTCCCAGAACTCCACGCAGTCAGCGGGATCGAATCCCGGGCGCGCGAGCTCGGATGGCTGGAAGTGCCACTCGCAGACATTGATCGTGCGGTCGGGTGCGATCGGCCAGAGCGTGTGCGTCAGCATGTAGTCGGGGTGCAGGCTGAGCATCATGTTCGGGAAGATGCAGTAGTAGTAGACGCGGCGCGCATCCTCGGCCGAGAGCCCCGGAAGGATCGCACGCGGGCACGTGCCATCCATCGAGAGCGTATCCACGCCCGGTTGCAGGTCCATCCGTCCACCCATATAGGTCGCGGTCAGCGGCTCGTTCTCCCCGCTCAGGTAGTGCGAGAGCTTGTTGAGCGCCGGATGCAGGTTGGGACAGTGCAGGCACTCGTTGTAGTTCTGGATGATCAGCTTCCAGTTCGCCTTCACCTCATAAATGATGCGCCGTCCGCGCCGGAGGCCGGCCATGTTCCAGTTGCTGAACTTCGCGACGAGCGGACCGAGCTGATCGGCGAGCGGCGCAGGACGCTCGCTCAGGTTCAAAAAGACGTGGCCGTCCCACTCGGAAGCGTGGACGGACAGCAGGGGATAGTCTCCCTTGTGGAAGTGCGGCACCTCGTTCATGTGCGGCGCGCCGATTAACTTTCCATCGAGGTCGTACGTCCACGCGTGGTACGGACACTGGATGCTGCCCGCGAACTGGCCGGTCTTCTGTTCACAGATGCGAGTGCCGCGGTGCCGGCAGACGTTGTGAAACGCCCTGATCCCGCCATTCGCGTTGCGGGTGACGACGATGTTGTAGCCGTTGATCTCGCGGACGAAGTACTGACCCGGAGCGGCCGCTTCTTCCGAACGTCCAACATAAAACCACATCGTCCCGAACAGCCCGTCGAGCTCCTTCTTGAGAAGCGCGGGATCGGTGTAATAGCGCGCCGGGAGCGTGCGCGCTCCTTCGGGCATGATGTCGCGCGGCTTGACGACGGTCTGTGACGTCTGGTCCATGGACCCTTTCATGATACAAAACTCCGCGGTGAGCCAACTTCGCCGCGAGCTCGGACGCTGGGACCTGACGGCGATTGGCATCAACCAGGTGATCGGCGGCGCGGTGTTCGCGATGCCAGCCGCGCTGGCCGCGCTCGTTGGAGGCTGGAGTCCCATCCTCATCGTCTGCGTCGGCTTCGCGTCGCTGCTGATCGCGGCGACGTTCGCCGAAGTGGGCAGCCGCTTCGACGCGACCGGCGGACCTTACCTCTACACGAAGGCGGCGTTCGGGCGGTTTGCGGCATTCGAAGTCGGCTGGATGCAATGGTTCACGCGCGTGGCGAGCTGGGCCTCCGTCATCAATGTGCTCGTCGCCTCGCTCGGATTCTACTGGCCGTCAGTCACGGCTGGATTGGCACGCACGGCGCTGCTGTCCGGCATCATTGCAACGCTGGCAATCATCAACGTGCTCGGCATCCGTCAGAGCGCGTGGGTCGTCAATGCGCTGACCATCGGCAAGCTCCTGCCGCTCGCGCTCTTCATCGCTTTCGGCATGACGGCGCTTGGGCGTGGCGGGTTCGAGATCCACGGGCTGCCTGCGGCCTCGGATCTCTCGCGGAGCGCACTACTGCTCATCTTTGCGTTCGGCGGTTACGAAGTGATCCCGGTTCCCGCCGGTGAATCGAAGGATCCGCGCCGGACCGTTCCGTTCGCGCTCATCATGACGATCGTCGTCGTGACGATCGTGCTGGCGCTCGCGCAGGTCGTTGCTCTCGGCACATTGCCATCGCTGCCTACATCGAAGACGCCCCTCGCGGATGCATCCGCCCTGATCATGGGCGCGACGGGAGCCGCGATCATCACGCTCGGCGCCATCTTTTCGACGCTCGGAAACAACATGGGGCAGGCGCTGTCCGGCTCGCGCAGCCTTTTCGCGCTTGCCGAACACAACGATGTCCCGCGCGTATTCGCACGCGTCAGTTCCCGATTCGGGACTCCCGTCGTTGCAATCCTTTTTACAGCCGGCGTGTCTCTCGTTCTCGCAACGACAGGCTCGTTCGTGACGATGGCGCAGGCGAGCGCCGTCAGCCGTCTGCTGGTGTACGTCGCGACGTGCGCGGCAGCACTGCGGCTCCGGAGCCCGCGCTTTGCCGGAGTGGTACCGGAACCCACAATGAAGGTCCCGCTCGGGCCCGTCATCCCATCTGCGGCGATCGTCATCGCACTGGCGATCCTCTTCGGCGCGACCGCCACGCAGCTGTACGCAGGGGCAGGCGCATTGGCCGTGGGCGCGATCCTGTTCGCCATCGCGCGGCGCTACTGAGGCAGCGCTTCGATTTCGAGCTCGAGCACCCGCAGCTTCCATACGCCGGCCGCAAACACGATCGGCATCAATAGACCGCACGCGAAGAGCAGCGCCGCAGCGATTGTGACCCAGGGTCCTCTTGGCGCGACGAGCCGCAGCAGCGGGATGATCAGAATGGTGAGCACTCCGCCCGCCATCTGGCTGATGAGCATCCAGAACGTGGTGATGCGGGCTGCGTCGATGCCCCGCGTCCGCGCGATGAGCCAGCTCTTATAGAGCGACAAGAGCGCCGCGAACGGCGTCATGACTCCGAGAACAAACAGAACGGGTATCGCCACCAGAAGTAGCACGACGGCGAGTACCTCTGCCGAACCAGCGGAGATCGCGCCCAGCTGATCCCCGCCGACATCAAACGACGGTGTCAGAAATGCAGCCGCGGCGACAATCGCGAGCACGCCGGCATAACCGCCCCACAACCAGATGCCGTGCGCGCGAATCCAGGGCCGCCGCCACGGAAAGACTTGAGCGAAATGAAACAGGGCCAGGCTTCCCAGCATGAGGGAAAGGCCCACTGTGCAGATGACCGCCTTCGACCAGATGCCTTGCCCTCGCTGCTGCCATATCAACGCCGTGACGCCGTACGGTGCGATGCCGGCGAGGGCGACGGCGAGAAAGACGCGCACACGCGCATCGCGCGGCGCCTGCGCGAGGGCCGCGAGCGCCACGAGCACGTAGACCGCCGCGGAGAGCAGCGATGACACGGCATCGAATGCGGTCGCCGTCGGCGTCTGGAGCAGTCCCTCCATCGGGCCGTCATTCTCGCAGATAATGGCCGACATGCTTCGCTCGTTGATCGCGGCAGCCCTGTTTGTGTTCGCGCCATTGGCGCAGAAGACGCCGTCACTCACTGCGCAGGATCTCGCCCAGATCTGGGATGCCGAGCACGTATCGCCGCCGCTGCCGCCGCTGCTCGAACACGATGAAGTGGAGCGTCGGCTGCAGGCGGTCGCTCAGGCGGATCCTTCCCGGATCTTTTTCGAGCGCGTGGGTTCGTCGCTCGAAGGGCGATCGATCAACATGGTGTCGCTCGGCACCGGGCCGTTTCGCGTGCTCCTCTGGTCGCAGATGCACGGCGACGAGCCGACGGCCACCGCCGCGCTCTTCGACCTCTTCGAATACTTTCAGCGGCATCGTACCGATCCGGCGGTGCAGCGGATTCTTTCGACGCTGACTCTGTACGTCATTCCGATGCTCAATCCGGACGGCGCGGAGCGTTTCCAGCGCCGCAACTCGCAGGGGATCGACATCAACCGCGACGCCCTGAGCCTGCAGACGCCGGAAGGGCAGCTGCTCAAATCCGTGCGGGATCGGTTGAATCCCCGCGTCGGCTTCAATCTGCACAATCAGGGGTGGAATACATCGGTCGGCGATCCGCCGAAGCCGGCGTCGATCTCGCTGCTGTCGGTCGCGTACGACAAACCGCGCTCCGAGAACGCCGGCCGGAAGCTGACGAAGAAGCTCTGCGCGGTAATCCGCGATTCGCTCGAACCGTTCGCCTCAGGTCAAGTCGGGCGGTACGACGAAGAGTTCGAGGTCCGCGCGTTTGGCGACAATCTCACGTTGTGGGGTACACCGGTCGTGCTGATCGAGACGGGAGGGTTCCCTTCGAGTGACCCCGATCCCTCGCTCGTCCGTCTGAACTTCATCGGGATCGTATCGGCGCTCGACGCGCTCGCGACTGGAGCCGTGGAGAAGGCGGATCCGAAGCGCTACGAGTCGCTGCCGATGAACGAAACGAAGCTGTTCTACATTCTCGTCCGCGATGCGACGATCCTCTCGGGCACCGGCGTGCGCCCGTTCACCGCCGATATTGGCATCTCGGCCAACCGTCGCGTGCGCACAATCGATGGCAAGCGCCAGATCGTGATGCAGGCGAACATCAACGACCTTGGCGATCTCCGGACTTACGGCGCGATACGAACGATCGACGCGCACGGATTGATAGCGGCGCCGTTGTGGGACGCGTCACTGAAGGCAGGGCAGGAAGTCGATCTGCCGGATTGGTCAAAGGCGCCGTCGCCGCGGACGATCGCGCCGATGCAGCCGGGCGAGATCGTGCTGCTGCGCCCCCTCGGCGATCCATCGCGTCCGGCGTCGCGTTACGTCGTCGAGATGGTCCTGAAGTATTAAAGGAGCGCCATGCGTCGTAGTGCCGTCCTCACTCTGCTCGCTTCACTGCCGATCGCTCTCATTGCACAGGGAGGCCGACAGGCGCCGCCGCGGGACGCGACGTCGGTCACGCTCCTGCGCCCGGCACGCGTATTTGACGGTGCATTGATCCACGAGGGATGGGCGGTGCGCGTTCGCGGCGATCGGATCGACGCGGCCGGTCCAGCCGCATCCGTTGCCACTGCCGGCGCGACGACGATCGATCTGCCGGGGACCACGTTGATGCCGGGGCTGGTCGAAGGTCACTCGCACGTGCTGCTGCATCCGTACAACGAGACCACCTGGAACGACCAGGTGCTGCACGAAAGCGTCGGACTTCGCGTCGCGCGCGCGACAAACCACCTGCGCGCCACGCTGATGGCAGGCTTCACGACCATCCGCGATCTTGGGACCGAGGGGGCCGCGTATGCCGACGTCGAGTTGAAGCAGGCCGTCGAGCAGGGAATCATTCCCGGGCCGCGCATGTTGGTCACCACGCGAGCGATCGTCGCCACTGGCAGCTACGGCCCGAAGGGCTTCGCGCTGCAGTGGCAGGTGCCGCAGGGGGCGGAGGAGGCCGACGCCGCCTCTCTGGTCCGCGTCGTGCGCGATCAGATCGGCCATGGCGCCGACTGGATCAAGGTGTACGCCGATTACCGGTGGGGCACGCATGGAGAGGCGGCGCCGACGTTCTCGCTCGACGAGTTGAAGTCGATCGTCGAGACCGCGCGCAGCAGCGGCCGGCCCGTTGTCACACACTCGACGACGCCGGAAGGCATGCGGCGCTCCGTGCTCGCGGGCGTGGAAACGATCGAGCACGGGGACGGCGGGACGCCGGAAGTCTTCGCGCTGATGAAGGACCACGGCGTGGCGCTCTGTCCGACACTCGCGGCGGGTGACGCGACCTCGCAATACGCCGGCTGGAAAAAGGGTGAAGGACCGGAACCCGCTGGAATCACCCGCAAGCGCGCCAGCTTCAAGGTCGCGCTGGACGCGGGCGTCACGATCCTGAGCGGCAGCGACGTCGGCGTCTTCACCCACGGTGACAACGCGCGCGAGCTCGAGTTGATGGTCGCCTACGGCATGCCCGCGATCGACGCGCTCAAGAGCGCCACGTCAATCGCCGCGCGCGTGCTGCACATGGACTCGCGCATCGGAATGGTCAAGGAAGGCCTGCTCGCGGACCTCGTCGCTGTGGACGGCGATCCCACTCGCGAGATCTCCACCTTGCGCAAGATCAGGTTTGTGATGAAGGGGGGAGCCGTGGTCCACGGCGCAGACGCTCAGGACGCGCGGCGATAGACGATTTTTCCGTCGAAGATCGTTATTACCACTTCCGCAGCCTCGAGCCTGGTTCGACCGGCGAAGATGTCGGTGGACAGGATCACGAGGTCGGCGAGCATGCCGGCTTTCAGCGTGCCCTTGCGGTGCTCGTCGAATGAAGCCCACGCCGCGCCTGACGTCCACGCGTTGATCGCGGACTTGAGGGTCAGCTGCTCGGGGGCGTGGATCTCAGAGCGCGCGACGGCGGCGCGCAGGCTGGCGAGAGGATTGAGCGGCAGCCGCGGCCAGTCGCTTCCGAAAGCGAGGTGGGCTCCGGCGGCGCTGAGGCTGCGCGCGGGCCAGCCGAGCGACGCGCGATCCGGCCCGAGGTTCTTCGACCACGTCGTCAATTCGTCTGCCGTTGCATGCAGCGGCTGCATGGAGGCCACGATGCCGAGCGCGCCGAAGCGCGGGACGTCCTCGGGATCGATCACCGTGAGCCCTTCGATGCGATGGCGGGGCCCCTTCGGCCGATTCGCGGCCTTCGGCGCTCCGCCAAGGGCATCGAGAGCGCTTCTAAGCGCGGCATCGCCTGAGGCTTCGATCGCGATCTGCCATCCGCGCGCGTTCAGCATGGAGACGAGGCGCGACAATTCGTCCGCGGTCATCGACATTGAACCACTGGCGCTTCCGCGCGGCGCGTACGGCGCGAGCATCGCGGCCGTCTGCGATTCGACAGAGCCGTCGATGGACAGCGCCGCGAGTCCGGTCTTCAGCAGGGGATCGTCGGGGAAGCGCTTCGCGATCGCATCGAGATCGTCCGCAGATGTGGAGGCTGCCGGCACGGCGGCGTAAACACGCAGACCGAGCGCGCCCGCTTCGCGCGCCGAGTCGTAGAGATCGATGTCCCCGGCCGCAGCGCCCAGATCCTGCGCGCTCGTGATGCCGTGGCGCTGCGCGTCCTTGATCGCCGCCTGCAATCCCCTGGCGCGCTCCTCGCGCGTGGCGCGCGGCGCGACGCGATCGACGAACGCCATCGCGCTGTCTTTCAGCAGCCCGGTCGCCTCGCCGCGGCGATCGCGAACAACCACGCCGTTCTTCGGTGAGCGAGTTCGGCGCGTGATCGACGCGGCAGCCAGCGCGGGTGTGTTTACCCAGAGCGCGTGACCATCATGCGACTGCAATTTGACCGGCCGATCGCTGACGATCGCGTCGAGTTGCGCCTTCGTCGGTTCGGATATGGCGTCGTACGACCAGCCGTATCCGGTTATCCATGGCGCATCGGGCCGCGCTGACGCGAAGGCTTCGATGCGGTCGCGGATCTCGTCGAGCGTGCGCGCGCCGAACAGCTGTACGCCGTCCGTCGACAGGCCACCGGCGACGATCGAGGCGTGCGCGTCGTCGAAGCCCGGAAGGACGGCAGCCCCCTTCGCATCCAGCACCGTCGTCTGAGGCCGGCGATAGCGCATGATTTCGCGCTCGCTGCCGACCTTGAGAATCTTGTTGCCGCGGATGGCAACCGCCTCAGCCATGGAGCCGAGATCGTCTGCGATGTAAACCCTGGCGTTGTGAACGATCAGATCGACAGGACCGCTGTTGTCGTCCCGTTGCGCGCCGACGATCAGTCCAGCGATGAGGGTCGTGCCCACGATGGCGACGACGAGGAGGGTGGCGAGGCGCGCGGCCATGGCGGCAGGGCGGATTCTATCACCGCGTGCGGGTTTGAAGGCATAATGACCCGCGTTCGACCACGGATATGTGACCTGTGCGGTCCTGTTGCCGCAGAGGACGGCGGGGCACATGCTAAAGTTCCGGCGCGTGGCCGCCTCTGGAACTCAGACCCCCGCTGCGGCCCCTCCAGACGAAGGTCTAGTCCGAGCCCTTGGTCTGGGATCCGCCATCCTTTTCGTCCTCGGCAGCGTCATCGGGTCCGGCATCTTCCTGACGACAGGGGTAATGGCTGCCGCCCTTCCATCTCCAACTCTGATTCTTCTGGCGTGGGCGGCGGGCGGTGTGATCGCGCTCAGCGGCGGCTTGACATACGCCGAAATGGGATCGATGTTTCCCCGGTCCGGCGGCGTGTATGTCTATCTTCGCGAGGCGTTCGGTCCCATCCCTGCGTTTCTCTACGGGTGGGCCGCGCTGCTGATCTTTTTCAGCGGCGGCATCGCGGCCGTCGCGGTCGGGTTCGCGGACTACGTCAGTTACTTCGCACCGGCGCTGTCGACCTCGCGCGTGATCTTTTCGATGCCGACGCCGGCCGGCACGTGGACCGTGTCGGCCGCGCAGATCGTCGCGGTCCTCTCGATCGCGGCGCTCGCATCGATCAATTACGTGGGCGTGCGAAGCGGCAACCGCGTGAACGTCATCCTGACAATCGCGAAGGTGACGGGCCTTGCCGCCCTGCCAATCCTCGCGCTCATCGCGTCGAATACGGCGCCGGCGTGGCTGCCCGTCGTCCCCGACGTTCCGAGACCGTTTGCGGCGTTTGGCGTCGCGATGATCGCCGTACTCTGGGCGAACGACGCGTGGTACTGCGTCACGTGGATTGCGGGAGAGATGCGCCAGCCGCAGCGCGATCTCCCGCGGGCCTTGATCATCGGTCTCTTGCTGCTGACGCTGATCTACCTCGTCGTCAATGTCGCGTACCTCTACGCCATCCCCATCGGCGAGCTTCGCGGCGTGAGCCGGGTTGCCGAACGCGCCGCAACGATCATGATCGGCGCAGCCGGTGCCCGCTTCGTTGCGCTGACAGTGATCATCTCGACGTTCGGCTGTAACGCGGCCGCGATTCTCGCGGGAGCGCGGTTGCTGTTCGCGATGGCGAGAGACGGCGTGTTCCTGCCGATCGCGGCCCGGGTGCACCCCCGCTATCGAACACCGCACATCGCCATCGTTGCGCTCGCGTCATGGTCGGCGCTACTCGCGTTGTCGGGGACATACGAGCAGTTGTTCACCTATGTGATTTTTGCGTCGAGCCTGCTGCACGTCCTGGGTGCATTCGGTGTCTTCCGGTTGCGCCGCACGCGGCCGGATCTGCCGCGGCCTTACCGCGTGTGGGGCTATCCCTTCGTGCCGCTGGTGTACATCGGCGCGGCGGGACTCGTCGTCGTGAACACGTTGATCGAACGCCCGATGGAGTCCTTTGCGGGCCTGGGGTTTCTCGCGCTGGGGCTGCCGGTATATTGGTATTCGAAGAAATGAAAATTGCGATTCTCGGATCGGGAGCCGTCGGCGGATATTACGGCGCGCGTCTCGCGCGCGCGGGACACGACGTGACATTCATCGCGCGCGGCGCCCATCTTGCCGCGATCCGCGAGAAGGGCCTGGAGATCCGCAGCCCGGTGCTTGGCGATTTCGTTGCCCGCGGCCGCGGCGAGGAGGACACGGCGAAGGTCGGTCACGTCGATCTCGTGCTCGTCTCGGTCAAGACCTACGACAATCCCACCGCCCTTCCGCTGCTGCGCCCGATGCTGCGCGATGACACAGTGGTGCTCACCGTTCAGAATGGCGTCGATAGTCCGGGAGAGGTCGCCGCCATCGCGGGCGAGGCGCGGACACTGGGCGGCACGACTTACATCGCCACCGCGCTCGAAGGGCCCGGCCTGATCGTTCAGACCGGCGACCATCGCCGTATCGTCTTCGGCGAAGCGTTCGGATCGCTTCCGCGTATTACGGACCGAGTGACCCGCATTCACGAGGCGCTCGCGGGCGCGGACATCCAGTCGTACCCGGTCGGCGACGGCCGCGTTCCGATCTGGGAGAAGTTCGTCTTCCTCGCGTCACTTGCAGGATTCACCGGCGCCGCGCGATTGCCGATCGGTCCAGTATGGGGGGATCCATTCACGAAGGCGCAGTTCCTGGCGGGCTGTCGTGAAATCGAGGCTGTCGCTCGAGCCGAAGGGGTGCCGGTCGCAGACGACATTGTCGACCGCATCATTCCCTACATCGATGTGATTCCCGGGACGATGCGCTCGTCGCTGCTCATCGACCTGCAGCAAGGGAAGCGAATCGAGGTCGAGGCGCTCCAGGGCACGGTGGTTCGGAGAGGGGCGGCGCTGGGCGTCCCCACGCCGATCATGTCCACGCTGTACTCCGTCCTGAAGCTGCACGTCGCCGGCCAGACGCGCTAGACTCATCGTATGAAGAAGCTGGTTATCGCACTACTGGGCCTTTCCGTTACGCTCGGCGCCCAGGGCAAAGAGGAAGACCGCCTGCGCGCCTGCGCCACTGTGCTCAAGGAAATTGTCGGCATCCCCGATAACATCCCCGCAGATCTGCTCGACAAGGCGGAATGCGTCATCGTGTTTCCCGGCGTGAAGAAAATCGCCATCGGCGTGGGGGGCAGCTATGGCCGCGGCGCGATGACCTGCCGCACGGGCGAGGACTTCACGGGAACCTGGAGCGCGCCAACCCTCATGGCGCTCGAGGGTGGCAGCATCGGGTTTCAGCTTGGCGGTCAGAGCACGGACTTCGTGCTGCTCGTCATGAACGCTCGCGGGGCAACGTCAGTGCTCGGCAGCAAGGTGAAGCTCGGCGCCGATGCGTCCGCGGCCGCGGGTCCAAAAGGGCGCACGGCCGGCGCGTCCACCGACATTGTCATGCAGGCGGAAATGCTCACCTACTCGCGCGCGCGCGGATTATTTGCCGGAGTTTCGCTGGAAGGATCGACGCTGCGTCCGGACAACGACGCCAACACGCTCGTCTACGGCAGCGCCATTCCCGCGCGGGACATCGTGAAGGGATCGGTCGCGATTCCATCCGCCGCGAAGACGATGATCGACGTGCTGAACCGGCGCTCGCCGAAGAACTTGTCCGACAACAAGAAGTAACGCGGCGCTACTGGTTGTAGGCGAGTTCCTTGCGGACGCGGCGATACGTGCCGTCCGGGAGCGGCTCGAAGACGTGGCAATGATCCATCTCTCCCCCGTACACGTGCAGCGTGATCGAGGGATTCTCGGATGCATTGCCCAGCGTGTGGTACTCGAACGGCGGGATGAGGCATCCCGCCGATCCGCGGCCTGCAAGGACGCGGCTGCGCTGCTCGAAGCGGAATCGGCCGTTCTCTTCTGACGTGAGGTCGTATTGCGCGACCTCCATGTTGCCGTCGACCACACATTCGACGCACCAGATGCCAGCGTGATCGTGCAGCGCGGTCTTCTGTCCCGGACCCCACGTCATCACGACCATGGTGTATTGCCCCGAGGGATCGCGGTGCAGCAATCGTCTCGCGTAGCTGCCCTCCACCGGCTTGCAGAGCTCCCGCGGTACCGCGAGCGATCCGGATTGCAACGAACCGATCAGCACGGTCTTGACCAGCTCCGGAATGCGCGCCGCGGTCTCCCCGTGAATGACCGCGTCGAGCTGGCCGCGGACCGTGTTGCCGACCTGTTGCTGCTTCATGTCGTTACCTCTCCGAGCGCGCGCGGTAGGCGGCCATTCCACCGGTCACGTTCGCCAGGTGCGTGATGCCTTCGTGCGCGAGGAGCGATGCGGCGAGCATGGAGCGGTAGCCTCCCTCGCAGATCGTCGCGATGCCGAGATCGCGCCGCAACTCTCCGATGCGCGCGGGAATCTCTCCGACGGGGATGTTGATCGCACCGTCAATGTGGCCGCCCGTCCACTCGCGCGGCGTCCGCACGTCAACCAGCTGCATGCGCTCGCCACGGCTGACGGCATCGCGCAGCTCCGAGACGGATATCCGTTCGACGCTCGCGACGGGCAACCCGGCGCGCGTCCATGCCTCGAATCCGCCGGCGACGGTTCCTTCCAGGTTGTCGAGCCCCACGCGCAGCAACTGGAGACCTGCTTCCTGCGCCTGCGCCGGCTCGTCCGCGAGCAGGATGAGCGGAACATCCGGTGGAACCACCCAGCCGGCCCAGAACCCGACTTTCGATCCGAACGCGATGTTCACTGCGCCATCCGGATGTCCCGCGGCGAACGCATCACCCGGACGAAGGTCGATGACGAGCGCTCCATCCGCGGCGAGCGCAGCCGCAGCCGACGGCTGTATCGCGGGCAGCCGGCGCCCGGCCCACGTGTTCTCGATCAACGTGGGGCCCTCGGCGTTCACACGCTTCATCCGCGCGAAGTAAGGAGGCGTGCCGGGAACGTCCGCGAGAACGGCCGCGACGAACGCCGCGCGATCGTCGTACTGCAGCATCGCATTCTGCCGTCGTTCACGTCCGACCGTGGAAGACGGATCTTTGCCGATGCCCGCGCCACAGAGTGAACCGGCGCCGTGGCCCGGATGGATTTCGGTGCGCTCGTCGAGGGCCATGACACGCCGGAGCGAATCGAACAGTTCGTTCGCGAGCTTGCGTGTCTGCGCTTCGCCCAGCAGGTCCGGCCGGCCGACCCCGCCGACAAAAAGCAGATCACCCGTGAACAGCCGCGGCGGCTCGCCAGGCGCTTCCGCGTGCACGCAGATATGTTCGGGTGTGTGGCCTGGCGTGTGAAGGAATTTCATCGCGAGGTCACCAATGGCGATCCGCTCGCCGTCGGGCGCCTCGTGATGCTCGAAGTGCAGGCCCGCGCCGGGGCCGGTGATCACGCGAACGCCGTCACGGGCGAGCTCGCGGGCACCGGAAACAAAATCCGCGTGCACGTGCGTTTCGATCGCGGCGACGATGGTGGCGCCCAGCTGCTTCGCGGCCTGGACATAGACCGACGCGTCGCGGCGCGGATCGATGACGGCAGCGTGCCGGGTGCGATCGCAGCCGACGAGAAACGACGCCTGTGCGAGCCCCTCGTCGAAGAAACGTTGAAACATGCGATAGAATTTCCCGCGATCCCGCCGCAAATCATACACCCACAATGAGCTTCCTACTCGTCGCCGGAGTCGTCGTCGCGGGCGCCGTCGCCGGCGGCCTCGGGTCGCTCCTGGGTATCGGCGGCGGCGTGTTTCTCGTGCCGTTCCTGAACGCCGCGCTGGGCATCGATTTCGAAATCGCGCGGGCCGTCAGCCTGATGACCGTCATCGCAACGTCGAGCGCGGTGTCGGCGGGATCAGCGGGCCGCAACACCATCAACCTGCGCCTCGGCATGTTGCTCGAGGTGGCGTCCACGACCGGCGGTCTCATCGCGGGCATCACCGTCGAACGTCTTTCGAAAGGCCGTCTCAGTCTCATCTTCGCGATCGTCACCGCGCTGATCGCTGTGCTGATGGTCACGCGTCTCGAGAAGCGCAACATCCTGAGCGCGGATGCCGATACCGGGCTGCTCGGCGGCAGGTTCTACGAAGACGAGAGCGGACGGGAAGTCGCCTACCGCGTGAAGCGGCTTCCGCTCGGCATGTTCGCGTCGCTCGTCGCTGGTGCCGTGTCGGGAACGCTCGGGATTGGGGGCGGCATCCTCAAAGTGCCCGTTCTGAATGCGTGGTGCGGCGTGCCGCTGCGCGCCGCGGCCGCCACGAGTGCGCTGATGATCGGTGTCACGGCGGCCGCGTCGGTGCCGCTGTACTACGCGCGCGGACAGGTCGATCCTCTGCTCGCGGCGGCAGCGGTGCTCGGTGTTCTCGCCGGCTCGCGTGCAGGATTCTGCTTCGGCGGACGCGCGCGCGCGAAGTGGCTCAAGCTTCTGATGGCGGTGATCCTCGCGGCAGTCTCGCTGCTGTATTTCCGGAAGGCCTTTTTGTGAGGACGCCCGACCAGTCGCTCGATCGCCTCGAGCGGAAGCTGGGCTGGGTGCTGCACGCGGGTGTGCTGTCGGCTGCCCTCTGCCTCGCGTTCGGACTGGTTGCCTGGATGGCATCCGGCACGACAACGCTGTCGAACGGCGCCCTGACCCTCGGTCTGCTCGTGCTGATGGCTACACCGATCATGCGCGTTCTCGTGTCGCTTGTCGCATACGTGCGCATGCGTGACTGGTTCTTCGTCCTGACGACGATCGTCGTCTTCGTGCTGCTTGGTGTGACGGTGACGCTCGCGTGGATGAAGCTGAAAGCGGGCTAGACCTGGGGGTTCGTCGAATCGGTAAACGCTTCGGGACTGGACGGGATTCCTGCCTGCGTGACGGCCGCTTCGATTTCCTTCATGCGCTGGCTGGCGGCGGTACGCATCTTCGCCAGCAACCCTTCGATGCGCTGCGCCTGTCGCACCACGGTGGCCAGGTCGCGTTGAAGATTCGGATCCGGATAGCCGCGCTCGAGCAGATCGCAGTGCCCGACGATCGTCTGCAGCGCGCTGTTGATCTCGGCCGCGATCGAGAGCGTCAGCTCCGACATCGCCTCCATCGATCGATATTTTCCCAGCGCCAGCTGGAGCTGCTGCGCGATCACGGCGACGGCGAAAATTTCGGCAATTGGCTGGATGCTGCTCACGTGCTCGGGAAGGTACGCGTTCCTCGCGCGCTGCACGAGGTTCAGCGTTCCCACCACGCGTCCCTTTGAAACCAGCGGAACGATGAGCGCCGATCCGAAGCCCGAGGTGTGAAGGATGTTCGCATCGAGGAAATCCGCCGCCGCGGACGAGACATCGCCGATGATCAACGCTTCCCGCGATCGGACGACGTTTCCAAGGACGGTCTGCTCGACTTTGAAGACGACATCCGGGCGGGGGCGCGCTCGCCGCTCCTCTTCGTGCACGCGCGCCGTGTAGGTCTGGAACTCCTGCCCGTTCTCGCTCAGGAGCGCCAATCCCACGCGATCGCACGGCACCAGCCGCGCAATGCGCGAGGCGAGCGCCTGGAAGGCGAGCGTCACGTCAACCGACCGCGCGATGATTTCAAGGATGGCGTTCTGGGTCTGCAACTGCTCGATCTCGCCGAGCCTTTCGCGGTGGGTGTGTTCGTGCACGCGGATGCGGTGCGCGAGGGTGCCGAGCCGCCGCGTGGCCAGCGACGCCAGGATTATCATCACCACCCAGGCGGTGAGCACCGGGACGACGACGCCGGGGCGGCGCGGGACGCCGCCGGCAAAAAACCACGCCGTCGCTTCGACCACGCCGAAGAACGCGACCAGTCCCCAGATAGCCCAGACCGACTCGAGCGGCTGTCTGAACCTCATTTCTCAGTGAACGGCATCCGATAGGCCGCGGCAACTGGCCGCAGCGGCCGGTCGAACCAATACGGGCGGCGCGTGCCGTCAGGACCGGGCGCCGGACGAGTGCGCTGCATCCACTCTTTATACGCCTCGTGGGCCTTTTCCGTATCAACTTCGATATCCCCGTAGCGGTCGCCGGGACCGGCGCGTTCCAGGCGCACTCGCTGATGCCAGCAGTGCATGCCGCTGACAGGGTCTGGCTGCACCGGGAATGTCAGGTTCTGATGGACGCCGATCTCGCTCCACCAGATGCGCTGGCTGTCCGGATCGTTGCTCTTGAAGGGGCGCGCGCCGTGCTCCTGGCGCATGCGGTACCGGCCTCCGCCGCCTGCCCTGAGTCCCGTCGAAGGGTCACGCGCGATGGAGACGAGCGATGTCGCTGTTCGCGCGCCGCCGGTGTCTTCCTTCAAGCGCCACCGGCCAAGATGGTGCGACATCCCGAGAACACCCGGACGGATCCCTTCGGTGACCCAGGCCCGCGTTACGAAGGATCCGATTCGTGTGCGCAGCTTGACCAGGTCGCCCGTCTGGATGCCGTACTGCTTCGCGTCCGCTGTCGCGATCCAGAGCGGATTCGTGTGCGAGATCTCGTAGAGCCACTTCACGGCGGAGCGCGTGTGGATCAGCGTCGGCAGGCGGAAGTTCGGGAGCAAGTCGAACTCCCCTTCCTCGCGCTTCAAATCGCGCCAGTGCACGTGACCCGGCACGTAACGCGGGATCGCGTGCTCCGGCCATCCCCACTGCGCCAAGGTCGGCGAGTAGAACTCCAGCTTCCGCGAGGGTGTGTTGAATCCCGCACACGGCACACCGTTGACGAGGACTCCCGCGCACGTCCCCTCACGAAGCACCGTCGTCCCGTCCTGTGTAAAGACCCCGCCGCTCAGTTCCGTTTCCGTCAGCGGACGTTCGTGCGCGCGGCTGTAGCTCTTGTCCGAGACCTGGAACACGCCGTACTTCCGCATGTACTGCAGCGGCGTGAGCCCTTCCTTGCCGGCTGTTTCCGGCAGGCCCGGTACGGAGTTCTCGAACATCCAGCCGTAGTACTCGTCCATCGTGATCGGCTCGCCGGGACGGTATGGGCTTTCGAAGAACTTGCGGATGCCGAGCGCGCCGTCCGGATCGATCTTCCAGCTGAGTGCGACCCAGAACTCGGATTCTTCCCAGACCTCACCGGGATTGGATTCGTGCGTCGCGCTGAACTTCTCGCCGCGCTTTTCGCGCGCAACGCGCAGCACGGGCTGCCGGAAGCCGAGCCACTGTCCCGCGTGTGTTTCCTGGCTCATCGTGTCGTGGCGCTCGGTGCCGAGTCCCATCGGCAGGATGTAATCCGCGAACCACGCGGTTTCGCTCCATGTAGGCGAGAGCGAAACGTGCAGGCCGATCTTGTCCCTGTCCTGCAGCATCTCCATCCAGGAGAACCCGTCGGGGTTCGTCCAGAGCGGGTTGTAGACGCGGGTGAAGTAAACGTCGAGCTTTCCGCGCCCTTCTTTCAGGAAGTGGGGCAGCAGATAACTGAGCTCGTGGAACGAGAGCGGGAACTCGCGCGGGAACAGCAGCTCGTTCCAGTACTCAGGTGCCGGTGGCGGATTCGGATGCTTGGGAACGAACTTGTTGGTGACGTGCAGATTCACGCCGCCAACGGTTCCGACGCTGCCTGTGAGGACGACGAGAAGATACAGGCACCGCGTGATCTGCCAGCCCCACAAGTTTCCCGCCGCCGCGGCGCGCCAGCTGTGCGTAGCGAACCGATTGCCTGCGCGGCCGATGGCCCGCGCCGCCTCGACGATCCGTTCGGCCGGGACACCGGTTTCCCCCGCGGCAAATTCCGGCGTGAACTGCGCGTACTCGCGCTTCAATGTCGCGATGAACTCGTCGAAGGTTTCTGGTGCGCCCGGATGCTCAGCCCGGAGGTAATCGCGCCAGTTCACCCAGTTGCGGGCGAAATCCTTGTCGTACAGCTCTTCGTCGAGGAGGATCTTCGCGATGGCGAGGAGCAGCGCGCCTTCCGTGCCTGAATACGCGGGCAGCCAGAGATTGGCCTTCGCCGACGTATTCGAGAGGCGCGGATCGATCGTGATGAGTGTCGCGCCCTGCGATTGCGCCTCCATGATGCGCTGCGCGTGGGGGTTGAAGTAGTGCCCGGTCTCGAGATGCGAGGAGAGCAGCAGGATCGTGCTGGCGTTCGCGTAATCGGGCGAGGGCCGGTCCGCGCCGGTCCACAGGAAGTGTCCGAGCCGCGCGGATGACGAGCAGACGTTGGTGTGGCTGTTGTGGCCGTCGACGCCCCAGGCCTGCAGCACGCGGTTCGCGTATCCATCCTCGCCGGGCCGGCCGACGTGATACATCAGCTCGTGCCGTCGCCCTTCGACGATCGCCTTGCGGATGCGAGCGCCGATCTCGGTCAGCGCGTCGTCCCACGTGACGCGCGCCCATTCCCCTTCACCTCGCGCGCCCGTCCGCTTCAGTGGAAACAGAATGCGATCGGGATCCTCGAGCTGGTTGGGAGTGACGACGCCTTTCGCGCACGTCCGCCCGCGACTGCCCGGATGAACCGGGTTCCCCTCGATCTTGCGGACGTCCATCTTCTCTTTGTCGACGTAGGCGAGGATGCCGCACGCCGACTCGCAGTTGAAGCAGATGGACGGAATGATCCAGTAGTTCCGCCGATCCTTCTTCGGCCAGCTCGTCGACTCGTAGTCGACGTAGTTGTCCCATTCGGACGGATCGGGATGCGATCTGAATTCCATCAGCTGAGCGGGACGCTCTGGCCCGCCTCCACCCAAATGTATTCCCACGCGGCGCTGCCGGCCAGGGCGAGCAGCGACACAGGTATGACGATCGTCGCGGGTGCGCTCCCTCCCATCGCGAGGATTGCGAGGAACGGCAGGACGCCGCCGCCCGCGATAGCCACTCCCCAGAACAATGGTGCGAACGGCCCCTCCCGAATCGTGCGCACGGCCAGTTCGTGATGGCGCGTCGCGCTTGGTGTGAGGACGTTCTCGAAAACGAGGATCACCACGTGCGCCAGCAATGAGCCGGCGAGCACCCATCCGAGCCACTGTCGCGCGGTCGCCGGCACGTCGGGCACGAAGAGCGCGGCGATCAGCAGCGACGCGGCACCCGCGGCGCCGGACTGGGCGATGAGATGTACGGCCGCGTGCGGGCCCTGCCACAGATCGCGGCCGAGCCCCTGCGCGAACAGAAATCCGGTGTACGTCGTCGCGAGCACCGCGAATACGATTGCCGGTACTGCGAGCATCGTCAGCCCCCCCGTCCAGCCAAACCATCCCGCGAGGAGCCAGAGCCCGCTCACGATGCCGTGGCCGGCCAGGAACCACGCGCCCCACACCATCCACGATCGCCAGTTCGATCGCGTGAGGATGTAGTAGAAGCGCTCCGGCCGTTCAAGGTCGAACACGAGGACCGCGGACGTGAGGGCGATGAACACTGTGGAAATTGCCGGTGCCACGAGCGTCACCAGCGGTCCGTCATGTCCCAGCCGCCAGAGGATCGCGCCAAGCAGCATCGCGCCGGTCGAGACCGCCTTCATAAAAAGGTAAAGGACCATGTCGACGCCCCACGGTTTACCGTGCGGGATGTCGTAATCCACACGCGGATCTCCGGGCGAGGCCGGGTCTTCCGCCGGCGCCCCGCTCGGCCGCAGGTGGACCTGTCCTTCCTTGTAATAGAACGGCCGCGCGGCCGCCTCGGGCCTGATCGCGCTTTCTTCCGCCCCAAGATAAAAGACCTTCGGCCCCGTACCCTTCTCGGGCTTTCGCACGGTGAACGCCTCATGCTGCACGATCCGGGAGACCTCACTCGCCGGATCGTCGAGGTCTCCGAAGATCCGGCATTCGGTCGGGCACACGATCACGCACGCGGGCAGCAGCTTGTTCTCGACGCGGTTCGCGCAGAAGTTGCACTTCTCGGCCGTGTGCGTGTTTGGATCGATGAAGAGCTGATCGTACGGACACGCTTCCATGCACGCGCGGCAGCCGATGCAGCTGTCGCTATTGAGATCGACGATGCGGTCGCGGCGCTTGAAGAGCGCGTTGGTCGGGCAGATGCGCACGCATGGCGCGTCCTCGCACTGATTGCACAGCACCGGAAAGAAGAACCGGCGCGTCTCTGGAAAAGAACCCTTCTCGACGGTCTTCACCCAGCAGCGGTTCACGCCGACGGGGATCTCGTGCTCTGCCTTGCAGGCAATGGTGCACGCGTGACATCCGATGCACTTCCGGAGGTCAATGGCGAAGCCGTAATTGGCCATGGAATCGGAAAACTATATCCCATCCGACAGGCGCCGAAATTCGCGGAGAGCACCCTTGCGCTCGTCCTCGGCCACGAGTGGGAACGAGCTCAGCACGTGCGCGAACGCGTTCGCGTCGAGTCCGTACGCGATCGCGCTACGCGCGTGAATCTCGGCCCGGACGGATTCATCGTCTGCGGCATTCCGCGCGAGTGCGCCGACGAGGCGGAACGTTTCGCTGTCGCGCGCCGGCGCCGGAACCGGCAGCCTGTGGATTGTTGCCGCGGGGAGGTGCGTCCCTCCGCGCAGCCGGGAGATGTAGTTCGCGACGAAGCTGTTGAACATCCCGCACAGGAACCACTGCAGATCTTCGTCGTGTGGCTCCCGAAGACAGAAGATCGTGTGCGTGGTCACGGCGCCCGCGGGAATCACGGCCGCGATCAACGTGAGGCGATTCGTGGACGAAGCCACCTCACGGTAGCCAAGGCGCGCGGCGTCAAATCCCGCTCGCGGGCCCAACAGGCGTCCGGCGATTCTGCGCTCGATGAACCGGGACGCCTCCGCCAGCCGAACGCGATATGGTTCGATGTGTTTGCCTTCGAGGACCGGGAGGCCGCGCTCCCCAAAATGCGGCCTGTCGTCAGTGGCGTTCAGCTCGCGTCCGAATCGCGCCCCCCAGCCCTCTGCACCGCCCAGCGGAGGCGCTACGGACAGCACGCGCGCGAGGATTGCGCGGTCGCGCTCACTTTCGATTTCGGGGACGGCGAGCCCCTCGCCGCTGAAATGCCGAATCAACGTGAGCGGCAGATCGATGCTGCGCGGAATTCGTCCGCTGTCAGGCACATCCTCGAGGTCGTCCGCGGATCTCAATCCGGATCGCGATTGGAACTCCCTTGTCCTGCCGGCGTTCGTGGCAGTGATCAGCGAAAAGCGGAGTCCGCGATGGATAGGGAAGAGGCCCTCACGATTATCGAACCCGACCACCGCATCGATCGAGCACCGTTCAAAGACGTACCGGCGAAGCTCGGCGCAGCCGTGATCTGCGAGAAAGCCTGATGGCATGAGCATGCCGATGCGGCCTCCCGGCGCGGCGAGCTGCAGCATGCGCTCGGCGAAAACCTGGTACAGGTTCGCATGCCCGCGCCCCTGGACGCGGTAGCATCCCGACTCGCGGCTGAATGCCGCGATCGCTCGAGCATCGGCCCACGGCGGATTGCCGATCACCGCGTGAAAACCTGCCGACGTCGAGCGCGCACCCTGCCCGTCGAAGAAGATCTCGGGAAACTCGAGCTCCCAATGAAAGAACCGTTCAGCCGATGCCACGTCACGTGCGGTCGATCGCCATTCCTGTTCGAGCGCAGGCGGTAGTCCTGACACACCGCCGCGCAGCGCCGTCTGCAACGCTGGCCATCCCCGCGCGGTCAGCGCCGGAACGTCCGCCGGCCAGAACCATGCTGCGCACCATGCGTCCCACAACTCGCGCCAGCGCGCGAGCGGCGCATTGCCGCCCGCCAAGTCGTCGATCGTTCTTTCCTTCGAGCGCACGACCGCTGCGCTGTCGTCCGGGAGTCGCTCGAGTCCGACGCGCGTCACCACCGTCGCTGCCACGTTCACCGCGAGGTCTGCCTCGTCGAACAGCGGCAGCGGACCAGTGGAGCGCCGGCTGCCGCGTCCCGGCGGCTGTCGCGCCACATCTGCCGATGTCGCACCAACGAGGCTGTTGCCAACGCGCAGATGGTGATCGAGAAATGTCAACGGACGATCCGCAGCGAGCGTGCAGAGCCACAGTGACAGCCGCGCGAGTTGCACTGCCGTCGGGTTGACATCAACACCAAACAGGCAACGTTGCGCCACGACACGGCGGAAGGCCGCTCGGTCGCTCGCAGTCAGATCGCCCCGCGTGACGGTTCCTTCCGCTACGAGCGCGTCCTCGTATGCTTCGGCGAGGTAGCGGCAAGCCGCGACGAGGAAGGCGCCGCTTCCCATCGCCGGATCCACAACACGCAGCGCGAGCAGATCCTCGGGTGTTCTGCCGCGGACGAGTGAAGCGAGCGTGCGCCGCACCAGGTACTCGGTCATTGCGCGCGGCGTGTAGAAGGTGCCGCTGCCTTTCCTGCGGGCACCGCCTGGTGTGTAGTCGAGCACGCGCTCGTACACGGCGCCGAGCTGTTCGACCCCCAGGTCGCCGTACGAGATGCGCTCGCGACGGTCCTTTCCGGATCGCGTGGTGACCGCCAGGAGCACCTCGCGCGCGACGCGATCGTCCAGGCGGAAGGAATCGGCGATCGGCGCCGCCGCCGGTGCAAACAGCCGCCCGTTGAAGGGGACGACGCGCAATGTTCCTGCGGTGCAGCCGCGATGCGCCAGCCGTGAGATGGCCTGGAGCGATTCCCACAACCCTGCGGGCGAACCTCGCGACTCCGCAACGGGCCGGAGCGACTCGATCGTGTAGCTCTCGCGGTAAACGGGATGCCACTGCGGCACGAGTCCCCGCGCTTCCGCGAACAGCAGGAACAGGATCCGATAAATGACCGTGAGCGCGTCGCCGAACGTCGCAGCCTCAGACGCGCGACGTCTCCCGCGAGCGAATCCACCTACGAGCTGTCCGAGCGCGTTCTCGACGCCCGCCTGCAGCGACCGGCCGACCTCGACGCGGTGCCTGCCGCTGTGCGCGACGAGGGCCCCGAGGTTGGTGAGGCCGTCCGCGCCGCACGTCAGGATGCGCCGGAGCACTCGAATCGCGTCGTCCTCATCCTCCAGCCGCTGGAGATCGAAGTCGAGCACGCGCTTCGCATATGCACGCGACGCGTCCATCACTCGCAGTGTGACGCCGTTGCCCCCCAACCACCAGCGCCCCTCCGGCGCGACTTTCGCGGCGCGATCGCGAAGGCGCCGCAAGTCTGCGCCCCAGGCGCCGGCAGAGAGCACGCCCGCGGCAGGTCCATCCGATGGTCCGAACGCGGCGATCGACGCACCCGCCTCATCGCGGAGAATCGTGGCGTCCAGGCCCGCTTCACGCAGCAACGGCAGCAGTTGAAGATCGAGGACCGTACGCGCCGCGCTCGCGGGTCCCAGCGCCAGCCGCGCGCGCGCGAGAACAGTACGAAGCGGTCCCGTTGCAATGCCGCTGTCGCCTGATGTCGCAAGCAGATCGACCGACGCGAGAGATCCAGAGATGCTCCTCAGCACCATGCAATCAGCACGGCTACTGGCGCGCACACGATCTGCAGCTCACGAGATCGTTGGAGCGCTGCGATGCGGCGCGCGTGTTCGTCCTCAATGACGCCCTCTGCCTGTGTTTCTCGTTCGGCGAGCTCGATCGCGCGCTTGTCGAACAGGCCCGGCTGAACCTCGCAGTGAGCCGCCGCCTGTCCTTGTAGAGCCGTCTCTCGAGCCAGCGCAGCATCTACGGCGCCTTCGTGATATCTCCGCGCGTCGACCAACCATACCGTCAGCAGCGGATCGAATGACATCGGATCCGCGGTCACGTGTGCTGCTTCTCTCGCAATCGTTCGAGCGTGAAGCGCCGATCGCGGTTTTGAAGGACAGCACTGAACGCGCAACGCCACAAGGGTTCGTGCCGCAGCCACGCCGTCGACCGTCTGTGCCGCGCAGCGGTGAATAACGAGAATGCCGCGATCGACGAGGCGGTCTGCACGCAAGCTCGCCACCGTGACCTCCTCTCCGCCCCACGATTGTTCCGGCAGTGTCATTGCGCGTTGAATTCGTTCGGCCGCGTTCGTCTCGTCGTCAAGCGTCGCCGGCGCGCGTTCTATGAACTCGCGGGTCGCCAGGGCGTCCGCTCCTACGGAGTCGGTCTCTATCAGTGATGCGCCGCCGATCACCACGCGGGCAATGCGCGCGTCATCGAGGAACGCTCCGAGGCGATCGCGGGGTCCGAGCGCCGCGACGACGCGCGTGAGGCGCCTCGCGAGGTTCGCAATGACAATTTGTTCGGCAGGATCGCGGGTGGTGATCGATACCGCGTGGACGGTGCGCGGCTGACCGATCCGATCGACGCGTCCGATGCGCTGCTCGAGTCTCGCCGGGTTCCAGGGTAATTCGTAGTTGATGACGGTGCGGCAGCGGCCGTGGAGGTTCAAGCCTTCCGCGGCCGCGTCGGTTGCGAGCAGCAGGCCGCCGTCGTGGTTGAACCGTGCCTGGACGTCGCACCGCTCCGTCGCCGATAGCCCGCCGTGCAATTGCAGCGACGGCGGAAGCAGGTCGGCCAGATAAAGCAGCGTGTCGCGATATTCCGTGAAGATGACTACTGACTCGTGCTGCAGCCGGCGCAGCAATCGGCGAACGTAGAGCAGCTTCGAATCATGCCCCGCCGCGGACTCCGACGCCTCGATCAAATCCGCCAGCCAGCGCTCCTCGAGTGCCGCATCTGCGAGCCCGCGAACGCCGAGCGCAGCGCTCGACAGGTCGTCATCGATGACATCCTCGTCGTTGAATAACGCGAGCTGCCGCGGTGCGGGCGTGCGCGACGCGAGCAACTCGAACCGGCGCCGCAACGACCGCGCGGCGGCCGCCGGTGACGAGAGCGCGCGCTTCCGCAGGATCGTGACGGCGAGCCTCGCCCCGCTGACGTCTTCCGGCGCCTCGTGCCATACGGCGCGGCTGTAGCGTTCCAGCAACCGCTGCAGCCGCCTCTCCGGCGCTGTGAGGCGCACCGTCGCGAACCGGTGCCGCCGCCGACGCGGATCGCCGACGTCTTCCCGGAAGCGGCGGAACATGATTGGCGGCCGTTCCTCCGACACAGCGCCGAGCGTGGTCATCGATCCGAAGCTCGCCGGATCTCCCGAGTACGGCGTTGCTGTAATAAGGATGATGCGGCGCGTCCGCTTCGCGATCAGCGAAAGCGCCGCGTGTCGTTCCGTCGGGGCGGTTGCCGTATGGGCTTCGTCAACCACCAGCGCATCCCAGACGTGCCGCGCGATCGATGACGCCACATCGGGTCTTTTCAGGAAATCGAGAGAGGCGACGTACACGCCGGGGGGCGCCCACGGGCTGACGTCGGCGGGCAAGTCGGCCACCATCCGGCGCAGCCATCGGGCGTGCACTTCGGCAGCGGCGATGCCGAACCGGCCATCGAGCTCGCCGATCCACTGCCGCCTGACACTCGCGGGCACGGCGAGCAGCACACGCGCGGCCGGCTCGCGTGCAACGATGTCGGCGACGATCCATCCCGCCTGGATTGTCTTTCCCAATCCCACTTCGTCCGCGAGGAGCACGCGTGACACGCCACGCGCAACGGCAAGCGCCGGCGCCAGCTGGTAGGGAACAACATGGACGTCGTCAGGAACGGCGCGAGGCGTCTGCGGATCGAGTTCAGAGCGGAGAAAACGCGCGACGGTGCGAGTCCACGTTCTCAGCCTGACAGCGCGGAACCGGCGGCCGCCTTCGAGGGGAACCGGCCGATCGAAAGGCCACAGCAGGACCTGTGGCCGCGGACGTCCCGGGAGACCAAGATGGATTTCGCAGCAGTCGTGATGCGGCACGGCCGCATCCACACGGCAGCGCCGCCCGCGCGCAAGCACCTGCGCGCCGATGGACACGCCAGGTGGCAGCGGCTGCAGCGCGTGCGGCGGCTGCAGTTTGCAGGTTTCGCGATCGTCGATCGAATTTGCTGGCATTCGGGCGGGCGCGTGAAGCGCCGCCCGACGCCGGGGCAATGCGCGTGCCGTCTACGCGGTCGGCCGCTTGTCGCGCTGCTCGGCGAGGAGTTTCTTAGACACGATCACCGGCCCGGGCACCTCCGAAGTGTCCGAGTCGGGAGCGGCCGGCACCCGCACGCGGCGGATGCGGCACCCTCTGGCATAGGTCACGCTCGCGACCGCCGGAGGAACCGAGAGCGATGCGATCAATGCGCGGACGTCGTCGGCAGTGACCGGCGCCGCCTTCGGTCTGGCAACGGGCTCGCTGCGGGCCCATCGCGCGAGCGGCCCGAGCCGTTCACTGACTTTCGAGTCGCGCGTCCATTCGTTGCGCGCGAATGATTTCAGCGCGTCCGATTTTGCCGGCGAGTCCGCGTGGACGCGCGCAACGATCTTCTCTGCGCGTCCCTGCACCGGTTCGTGATCCGCGATGCGCACGACATTGTTTTCGGGTGCGGTCGTCACGGCAGGCTCTGGTGCGGCTGCCAGCGTGACCGGTTCCACGGCTTCGGGCCGGGGTTCGTCTTTGACCGTCGCCGCCACGGCCGCCAGCGGCTCCACGACGACAGGCGCCTCGAGCACCGGCTCGGGGACAAATGGTTCCGGGACCGACGGTTCATGGACCGACGCCTCGGCGGCCGACGCTTCAGGAAACGACGGTTCGGGAGCGATCGACTCAGGGGCTTTGAATTCAGGGACCGAGAACTCCGGAGCCCTGGTCTGCTGGACCGTCGAACGCGAAGAGCCCGAGGGCTTCCACTCGAAAGGGGACGACCATGAAGATGATGGAGCGGCGGGCTCGGGGTCGGGCGCAGCCTGACGCGCGCTTGAATTCGATCCAGGCCTGACGTCCGGCGCGGGACGCGCGCTGTTCAGCAGTTCCCGTTTCTTGTCCGCGGCCTGCTGGATATAGACGCGGACCTCTTCTCCAAACAGGTCGGGATCGCAACCGGAGATGACCGTCTCCGGCTCCTTCTTACGAAGGAAGCTCGAGAACAGCCCCCCGGACGATCTGCTCTCGGCCGCCGACAGCGCGGACGCGAGCTGCGGAATCGTGTGCGGCTGGAGATGGCTCGCGTTCTCGAGCGTCCGCAGATGCGCCATCAACTCGTCTTCATCGCGGGGTGACATCAGCGCGCTGAGCAACAGCACGTCCGGCATCGACGTCTTGATCGCGGCGATGGCCGCGTCGCGCGAATCCACGACCGCGACGTCCGCCCGCGCCTTTTCCTTGACGATGCGCTTGACGATGGCGGCCTGTCGGAGATCGGGCTCGATCGCGAGGACGAGAGGTTGGGCCACTAGCTCCTCAACATGAAGATCGTCAGAACGCCGCCGACCGTGGCGAACACGAGAAGCGGCGCGTTCTCGATGCTCTGGTGCCGCGCGGCGGACCACAGGGCGTCGCCGAGCTCGCTGGCCCTCGCGCTGAGAGGCGCGACGCTCGTGCCCTGGCCGATGAAATCAGAAACGTGATCGCGCACGCGCGGGTCGACGGAGACCAGCGCGAATAACACTCCACCGAATATGGCGGCTGAAAGCGCGCCTTCCCTCAAACCCAATTTCAAAGTCATGGCAACCGCTCCCTCGCAGGGTGCGCATCCTTAATCGCAATGCACGTGCCGTCCTTAGATCACGCGGAAATACGTGAGTGTTTGCCGCACACGGCCGCGCACGCCCCCGGCGAGCAACGAAATTGGCGTTGGCGGATACGAAACTGGCGGGTGAGGGGTGGTCGCGGTCGCACGGGATCGCACGCCCCGCGCGCGCCGCGATCGCCGCAAGTGTCGATACGTGCGGATACTTGCGGGGAGTTGCGCGCCTGTGACCAGCGGGCGTGGCACGTCAGTTGCGATTAGGCCTGCCGCGACGCGGCGTGGTGCCGCGCAGTTCAACGCACAACGCGGCCACGCCGCACATCGCACCGCACTGCGGTGCCCAACGTCCCAGGAGGATGTCATGCAGCTCGTGAACTTTGCGAAGTCTTTCGTTCGTAACGAAGAGGGCCAGGACCTGCTCGAGTACGCGCTGCTCGTGGCGCTCATCGCGCTCGTCGCGATCGCGGCGGTGACCGCGGCCGGCGGCAGCGTGAAGACGATCTTCCAGAGCATCGCGGACAAGCTCGGCGCCGCGGCGCCCGCTTCGTAGTCACTCGCGAACACGACGACCGGGGCCGGAAGCATGTTGCTTCCGGCCCCACCTTGGAGGATCACGCGATGCCATCGCCCGACGCCGTCGCCACGTTCTTGAAGATTGCGAACGAAACCTTTCCGACATCCGAGGAAGGGCAGGATCTGCTCGAGTACGGATTGCTCGCGGCCCTGATCGCCATCGTCGCGATGGGTGCGGTGTCGACTGTCGGCCAGACGGTCTACAACGTTTTCTGGAAAGCCATCCCCTCGAATTTCTGATCGCCATGCTGACCCTGCTCATTCTCTCGCTCGGACTCGCCGCCGCCGTCGTACTCGACGTGCGGACGCGCCGTATCCCGAACTGGCTCACCGGCGGCATCGCCGCGGCGGGTTTCGGGATGGCGTTCGGCGGCGGTTCCGTGACGCCGGGGCAGGCGGCGCTCGGCCTGCTGGCCGGACTGTTCCTGATGATGCCCGCGCACGTGATGGGCGCGATGGGCGCCGGGGACGTGAAGTTGATGGGTGCCGTCGGCGCCGTCGTCGGCCCGGACCTGGCGCTCCGCGCGTTCCTCTACTCCGCCGTGACGGGCGGCGTCTTCGCCCTTGTCGTCGCGCTCAAGCGGGGCGTGCTCGCGTCCACCCTGCAGGATGCGTCGCGGCTCGTGACATCGCCCGCGGGCGCGCGCGCGGCCATCGAGGCTCCGGCGCGAGCGAATCGATTTGCCTACGGCCCTGCGATCGCTGTTGGAACACTCGTTTCCCTGATGGTGACCAGATGAAACGCTTCAAAAGTCAAAAAGGGGCGGCGCTGATCGAGGCGGCGGTCACGGTCCCGATCATCCTGTTGATCTCGGTCGGCATCTTTGAGTTCGGCCGCGCGTACCAGACGCAGCAGGTCCTGACCAACGCTGCGCGCGAGGGCGCGAGGCTCGCGGTCATCGAGGGCACGACCGACGCCGAAGTCCGCACGCGCGTGCGCGACTACCTCAAGGGAGGCGGCCTGAAGGACCTGAGCGACTCACAGATCCCGATCTCACGCACCGTGGCGCTGACGGGAACGACCACGGCGTCAAGCGTCGAGATCGATTATCCATTCGAGTTCATGGTGCTGAATCCGGTCGTGCGCCTGGTGGCGCCGGCGGATACGACAACCGGCGGGCCGATCACGATGAAGGCCTCCACGTTGATGCGAAACGAGTAGTCAGGGGACATCCAATGCGCAACCGAATCTTTGCCGTTCTCGCGCTGGCGATACTCGCCGGCGGTGGTCTCGCCTACGGGACCTACAACGTGATCAACGCGCAGCCGGTGAAAACCGTGAACGCGCCGACCCAGCCCGTGGTCGTCGCCGCTGCCGACTTGTCCCTTGGCGCCGAGCTGAAGAAGGAAGACCTGACGATCGTGGACTTCCCCGCGGGAAAGGCGCCGGCAGGGTCGTTCAGCAAGCCGTCCGACGTCATCGGCCGCGGCCTGATCGTCCCGATGGTGAAGAACGAGCCGGTCCTGAACGCGAAGCTCGCGTCCAAGGAAGCCGGCTCCGGGCTGCCGCCGGTCATTCCTGAGGGCATGCGCGCCGTGTCGGTGCGCGTGAACGAAGTGATCGGTGTCGCCGGCTATGTCCTCCCGGGCACGCGCGTCGACGTCCTCGTGACCGCGAACCTGACGAATCAGCCGAGCGACGCGACGACGAAGCTCATTCTCTCCAACGTGCAGGTCCTCACGGCCGGAACGCGCATGGAGCAGGACCAGGAAAAAGGGAAGCCGATGCAGGTGACCGTCGTCACGCTCCTCGTCTTTCCGGAACAGGCAGAGCGCCTCGCGCTGGCGAGCACGGAAGGCAAGATTCAGCTCGCGCTTCGCAATCCGCTCGACCAGGGCGCGCCCGAGACACCCGGCGTCAAGCCAGGCGCCCTCCTCGGGCAGGTACGCGCCGCCGCGCCGGCGAGAAGTGGGCAGTCCGGTCCGCGCAAGGCGGCAGTGCCCGTGACACAGGAAGCCCCGGCGGCTGCGGCGCTGCCGACCGTGGAAATCATCCGTGGCGATAAGCGTTCGGCCGAGGTGATCAAATGACGACGCGCCATACATCTGGAGGAAACATGAAACCCCGTCGTCGCGCCGTGAAGATCGCCGCGCTGGTCATCTACATCATCGTCATCCTCGTCGCGACGCCGCAGGCGCAGCAGCCGGTTGCGTTCAGCGGCGCCCCCGGCGCGATGACCGCGGGCCCCGCCGCGGCGGTGAGCGATGCGACGAGCATCGACCTGCTGGTCGGGCGCTCGACGATTCTCAACGTCGGCTCGCCGATAGCGCGCGTGTCGCTGACGGTGCCGGACGTTGCCGATGCGATGGTCACCGCGCCGCAGCAGCTGCTGATCCACGGCAAAACGCCGGGCATCATCTCGCTGTTCGTGTGGGACCGCGCCGGCGGCATCAAGACTTACGAGGTCAACGTGCGCCGCGACCTGACGCATCTGATCGAGCAGATGAAGCAACTGTTCGCGGGCGAGCCGGTCACGGTTGCCAGCAGCGGCAAAGACGTCGTCCTCTCGGGAACGGTGTCGAGCAAGTACGTCATCGACAAGGCGGCCGACGTCGCCGGCGGCTACGTCGAGAAGAAGGAGAACATCGTCAACCTGCTGAAGCAGCAGGAAGGCGTCGCGTCGAATCAGGTGCTGCTGCGCGTGCGCTTCGCGGAAGTGAGCCGCAGCGCGCTGCAGGAGCTCGGGGCCTCGTTCATCGCCAATGGTTTCAAGAACGACTGGTTCGCACGATCGACCACCCAGCAGTTCGCCGCGCCGGAGTTCGATACCTCGGACGATAAAGGGATCCTGACGTTCAGCGACTTCCTGAACCTGTTCCTGTTCAACTCCAAGCACGGTGTCGGCGCCGTCGTGAAGGCGCTTCAGAGCAAGGGACTCTTCCAGAGCCTGGCCGAGCCGAATCTGATCGCACTCAATGGAAAGGAAGCCAGCTTCCTGGCCGGCGGCGAGTATCCCTATCCGGTGGCGCAGGGCGGGGCCGGCAACAACGCGGTGACGATCACGTTCAAGGAATTCGGCGTGCGCCTCAGTTTTACGCCGACTGTCCTCGGTGGCGACCTGATCAACCTGAAGGTGAGACCTGAGGTCAGCTCGCTCGACTTCGCCAACGGCGTCAGCGTTTCCGGATTCCGCGTGCCCGCGCTCTCGAGCCGCCGCACGGAGACTGAAGTCGAGCTGCAGGATGGTCAGACGTTCGCGATCGCCGGGCTGATGAACAACACGGTGTCGTCGACGATGTCGAAGATTCCCGGCATCGGCGACATTCCGGTGCTCGGTTACCTGTTCCGCAGCCGCGCGTATCAGAAGCAGCAGACCGAGCTGGTGGTCATGATCACGCCGCAGATCGTCCGCCGCGGATCGACCGGCGTATCGCAGGGTCTGCCCGCTGCCGTGGAACCATATCTCGGCGCGCCGTCGAAGACGCAGCCGCAGCCTGCGCCGTATGTTGGATCACCAAGGTACCCGGCCTCAGGATCGGGCCGTCCGGGCGGCGGCGATACGCGCCGCGAACCGGATGCGGCGCCGACCACGCCCGCGCCCGCGAACCAGGTCGCAACGGTACCTGCGCAGCAGCCGTCTGCCAGAATGACGTCCGCGCCGGCGGCGGAAGCGCCAAAGACGCAGGCAGTCACGGCGAAGCCTCAGTCCGCGCCAGAACCGAAGGTCGATTCGAAGGCCATGGCGCGTGAGCGCGAGCAGCAGAAGAAGGCTGCCGAAATGCAGCGCGCCGCCGACGAGAAGGCCGCAAAGGAAAAAGTTATCGCGGACAAGAAGGCCGCGGAAGACAAGGCGCGCCAGGACAAGCTCGACGCCGAGCGCGCGAAGCGTGAAGCCGCCGTGGCGAAAAGGACCGCGGAGGCGGATCGCAAGAAGCAGGAAGAGCTGAAGAAGCACGAAAAGACGATCGCCGAGGCCGCCGCGCGGCTGCGCCAGGCGCAGGCTGCATACCAGGCCGAGGTCGAGAAGAAAAAAGGCGTTCAGTAAGCCGCCGGCGCAGGGAGACTGATCATGCAGCTGACACGCTTCCGGAAACTTGCCAAGGACGAATCGGGCTTCTCACTGGTCTTCGTCGGGCTCGGATGCATGGCGTTCGTCGCCGCGAGCATGCTGGCGATCGACGTCGGCATGGTGATGACGGCACGCAGCCAGGCGCAGAACGCGGCCGACGCCGGCGCGCTGGCCGGCGCCACCGCACTCGCGTTCGACAGCTGGGACGATCGCACCGCGACCGGTCCGGCGGTGACCAACGCGATTGCCGCGGCCCAGGCCAACAAAGTCATCGGCGTTACGGTGGCGGTCGCGTTCCAGGACATCGAGTTCTTGAACGACGCGGCGGGTGAGCCGAACCGCGTCCGCGTGCGCGTGTGGCGCGATTCCGCGCACGGCAATGCCGTCTCGACGATGATCGCGAAGTACTTCGGCATCGACACCGCAGGCGTCAACGCCGTCGCCACGGCGGAAGCGTCGCCCGCGAACGCGATGACCTGCGTCAAGCCGTTCACCATTCCGGATCGCTGGATCGAGAAGAACCCGAAAGATGTGCCGTGGACGGTCGACGCGGATTTCAGCCGCTACGACAAGAAGGGCAACCTGCTCAGCCCGGCGGACGTCTACGAACCCCAGTACCTACCGGGCACCAACCAGCCGAATCCCGCGTACTCCGGCTACAACTCAGAAGAGAGCCGGGGCGAGAAGCTGGTGCTGCGCGCGAGCAACGGGACCAAGATCCAGCCGAGTTTCTACTTCTCGCTCGCGATGACCGACGACACGGGCGGCAACGACTACGAATGGAACATCGCCAACTGCAACCACACGGAGTACAGCGTGCCAGATCCTCTCGTGCAGGAGCCCGGCTCGAAGGAAGGTCCCACCGTCCAAGGCATCGAGGCCCTCATCGCGCAGGATCCGAAGGCGGTCTGGAATGAATCCACGGATACGATAGACAACAGCGCCTATGGCGAGCGTCAGAGCCCGAGGGTGTTCCCAATTCCGCTATACAACCCCGACTACTACGATTACGGAAAGCAAACCGGCCGCGTAGCGTCGCTGCAGACGGCGAACTGGATCGGCTTCTTCGTCGAGTACATCGGCAGCGGGAGCGAGATCCATGGACGCATCATCCCCATCGGTGGCATCCGCAAGAAGACGGTAACCGGGGGCACCGAATATATGCCGAAGGCTATCCGTCTGGTTCAGTAGGCTCCTCATGGCTCAGGTTACTGCGCAGGTCATCAGCTACGACGAGGAATTCAAGCGGCAGGTCGCGCGCATGGTGCGCGCCTGCGGCGTTCCCGTCGGCATCGTCGAGAGTCGGTCCGCCGAAGGGACCGGGCCCGATCTCGTCATCGTCGACATCCGTTCGGACGCCTCCTCCGGCATGGCGGCGATTGAGCGGTTGCGCGCGACGAGCCAGAGCCTGGCGATCTTCGCGATCGCCAACGCGGCGGAGCCCGACTTAATCCTGCAGGCCATGCGCGCAGGAGCCAACGAGTTCTTTCCCTGGAACGCGGCAGAGGGTTCGCAGGCGGCACGCGCGACGGAGGAGTCATTCCACGGCGCCGTGCGGCGCACGGCGGCGAGGCGTGAAGCCGCGTCGGCCGGGGCCAAGCCGCCCTGCGTCACTCACGTGTTTCTTGGAGCGAAAGGCGGCGCTGGCACGACGACCGTCGCGGTGAACTGCGGCGTCGAGCTGGCCCGTCTCACGAAACGACCCACCGTCGTGGTGGATCTCAAGGCCTGCCTCGGCGAGGTCGCGCTCTTTCTCGGAGTGCGCCCGCGGTTCACCGTGCTCGACGCGATCGAGAACCTTCATCGTCTCGACAAGGACTTCCTGAAGGAGCTCGTCGCGAAGCACAAGTCCGGCCTGGATATCCTCGCCGGTTCCGAGCAGTTCGACAGGCCGAACGCGCAGGACGCCGGAGCGCTCGAAGAGCTGCTCCGCGTCCTCGCGAAGGCGTACGACTACGTGATCATCGACGCCGGCAACGTAATCAACGCCTGCGTGGCCGCGGCGCTGTATGCCGCGGACACGATTTTCCTGGTCACGAACCCCGACGTGCCGTCGATCCGCAACGCGCAGCGGCTCGTCGATCGCGTCCGCCAGCTCGGTGCGGGCAGCGAGCGCGTGAAGGTCCTGCTGAACCGCGCGTCGGACCAGCATCTGATCGCGCCCAAGCAGATCGAGACGGCGCTGGGGTACGGCATTTACCACACGTTCTCGAGCGACTACCGCACGGTTTCTACCGCGCTGAATTCCGGCGTGCCGCTGTCGCTCACGACCAACACTGAAATCGCGACGCAGTTCGATCAGTTCACGCGTCAACTCGTCGGCATGGGCGAACCGGTCGCCGCAGAGCCCGAACGCCGCCGCGTCTTCCTGGGGATGTTCTGATGATCGCTACCGCTGCTGCCACGAACATCGCGCCGAGGCCGGGTTATCTCGAGCTGAAGGCGAACGTTCACCGGAAGCTGCTGAACCGCCTCAACCTCGAGGCGCTCGCATCTGCAGACCGCGCGCGCGCCGAGTCCGAAATCCGGACGCTGCTCTTCGAGCTGATCGGCGAAGAGGGCACGCCGCTCAGCATGAGCGAGCGGGAAGCGTTCTTCGCCGACGTCATCGACGAAGTGTTCGGGCTCGGTCCGCTCGAGCCCCTGCTGCGCGACGCGACGGTCAGCGACATCCTGGTCAACACCTACAAGAACGTCTACGTCGAGCGCCAGGGCAAGCTCGAACGGCTGCCCACCACGTTCCAGGACGACAAGCACCTGATGCGCGTCATCGACCGCATCGTCAGCGGCGTCGGCCGCCGTGTGGACGACAGCTCGCCGATGGTTGACGCGCGCCTGGCGGACGGATCGCGCGTCAACGCGATCATCCCGCCGCTCGCGGTCGACGGTCCGCTGCTCTCGATCCGCCGTTTCCCTGCCGAGCGCCTGAAGGCGCAGGACCTGATGAACATCCGCTCGATGACGCGGCCGATGCTCGAATTCCTCGAGCACTGCGTCAGGTCGCGCCTGAACATGCTGATCAGCGGAGGCACCGGCGCCGGCAAGACGACGCTGCTCAACGTGCTGTCTGCGTTCATTTCCGAACGCGAGCGCATCGTCACGATCGAAGATGCCGCGGAACTCCAGCTTCACCAGGAGCACGTCGCGCGACTCGAGACGCGCCCGCCGAACGTCGAAGGCAAGGGAGCCATCAAGCAGCGGCAGCTGCTGGTCAACGCCCTTCGTATGCGTCCAGATCGCATCGTCGTCGGCGAGACGCGAGGCGAGGAAGCGCTGGACATGCTCCAGGCGATGAATACGGGGCACGACGGCTCGCTCACGACCGTTCACGCCAACACGCCGCGCGACGCGCTGTCGAGAATCGAAACGATGATTGCCATGGGCGCGACGAACCTACCCGAGCGCGCGATGCGACAGCAGATCGCCGCCGCGATCCAGATCGTCATCCAGCAGTCACGCATGAGCGACGGCACGCGCAAGGTGACGAGCATCTCCGAGATCACGGGCATGGAAGGCGACGTCATTACCATGCAGGAGATCTTCCTGTTCGAGAAGCTGGGCGTCACGCAGGATGGCAAGGTCATCGGCCGCTTCCGCGCCACGGGCGTGCGTCCGAAGGCGTGCGATCGCCTGAAGGCGTCGGGCATTCACCTGCCGCCCGACATGTTCGAAGGCGTAACCGAGGTGCGATGATGGCCAGTCTCATTCTCGTCCTCTCGGTCTTCGTGCTCGGCGTCGGACTCGTCTTCGGCGGCTTTCTCGCCGTGACGCGCCTGCCGGGTTACCTCGTTCAGCGCAAGCTGAATGCGCGCCTGGATGAAGTCACGGCGGTCGCCGACGAAAAGACCGAATCCGCCGGCCTTGTCAAAGAGCAGAACGCCGGGCTGTTCCCCGGTCTCGACCGCCTGGCCGGCAGCACTGCGAAGGGCACAGCCCTGACGCTCTGGATCGAACAGTCCGGCGCGCAAATCAGCCTGAGCGCACTGATCCTTCTCGCCGGCGTCTGCGCCCTCGGACTCGGATTTATCGTCGCCACCGCCATCCGCATGAATGTTGGCTGGGTAGTGGGTGGCGGAGTGGGCTTTGCCGCGCCGTTCGTGTTCCTGCGTGTCAAGCGGACCCGCCGGATGCGCGCGTTCGAGGAAGCGTTCCCCGAGGCGCTTGACCTCGTCTCGCGCGCGCTCAAGGCCGGTCATGCGTTCGCGACCGGCCTGAAGATGGTCGCCGATGAAATGCCCGAGCCGATCGGCCCCGAGTTCCGCAAGACATTCGACGAGCAGAACTTCGGTCTGCCGATGAAAGACTCGCTCACGAACCTGACGACGCGCGTGCCGCTGCTCGACGTGCGCTTCTTCTCGACCGCCGTGCTCATTCAGCGCGAGACGGGCGGCAACCTTGCCGAGATTCTCGAGAACCTCGCGCACGTCGTTCGCGAGCGGTTCAAGATCCTTCGCCAGGTCCGCGTCTACACGGCGCACGGGCGGTTGACAGGTTACGTACTGCTCGGGCTGCCGGCGTTCCTTGGAATTGCGCTGGCGTTCATCAATCCCGAGCACATGCAGTTGCTGTTCAACGAGCACCTCGGACACCTGATGCTCGGGGCCACGGTGATCATGCAGACCGTCGGATACATTTGGATCAAGCAGGTCGTAAAGATCGAGGTATAGACATGATGATGATGCCCCTGCTTGCATTCGCTTTCGGCAGCGCGTTCGTCGCGGCCATCGCCTACGCCATGTTGCCGTCGCAGGCGTCCGTCATCGATCGCCGCCTCGACGAAATCCTCATATCGCGCGAAGACGCGGTCGAGGAGAAGCCGCGGTTCCAGGCGGTGGTCGGCATGCTCAAGCGACTCGGCGAGAAGGCGCCGCGCTCGACGAAAGAGCTCGGCAGCCTCCGCCTTCGCCTGGTGCAGGCCGGCTTCCGGCGCGACGAAGCGCTGACGCTCTTCTTCGGCATCCGTGTCGCATTCGCGCTGGGCCTCTTCTCGGTGTTCGCCACGTCCATCTTCATGCGGCCGAACATCACCGTCGCGCTGGGCGCTCTCGGCTTGGGATACATCCTTCCAGGCATGGTGCTCGCGCGTATGTCGAAGCGTCGCGCCCATCGCATCCGGCTGTCGCTCGCCGACATGCTCGATCTGCTGGTCGTCAGCGTCGAGGCCGGTCTCGGGTTGGATCAGGCGCTGCAGCGCGTCGGTCAGGAGCTGGCATTCGCGTATCCCGAGCTCTCGGACGAGCTCAGGTTGATCAACCTCGAATTGCGCGCCGGCAAGCCGCGCGCCGAGGCGCTGCGCAATCTCGCCGACCGCACGGGCGTCGACGATCTCGGGTCGCTGGTGACGATGCTCATCCAGACGGACAAGTTCGGCACGAGCGTGGCGCAGGCGCTGCGCGTCTATTCCGATACGCTGCGCACGAAGCGTCGCCAGCGCGCGGAAGAGGCGGCGGCGAAGACCGGCGTCAAGATGGTGTTCCCGCTCGTCATCTGCATCTTCCCCGCGATCTGGGTCATCACCATCGGCCCCGCCGCCATCAAGTTCATCACCGTGCTCTTCCCGATGGTGGAGAAGGCGCGATGAGGCGCCTGGTTGCGAGGAATGCCAGCCTGAACACCGTGATTGCCAACCGCGTCGGCGTCGCCGCCACGCGGGCGGCGCGTGCGGTGGGCCTGCTCGCGCGCACGGGACTCGAGCCGGGAGAAGCGCTCTGGATCGTTCCGAGCCGCGGCGTGCACACGTGCGGCATGCGTTTCCCGATTGACGTCGTCGCCCTCGACGAGGCCGGCACGGTGATCGACTGCGTCTCAAATCTCCGGCCATGGCGACTGCGACTGCCGCGTCGCGGAACGGCCGGCGTGCTGGAATTGCCCGCAGGAACGCTGCAAGCATCCGGCACGTCGCTGGGTCATCACATCCTGCTGGAGTTGGCGGAGGCACGGTTATGAGCGGATTCGCAGCGACGGCCGCCGTCGAGCCCGTCAAGACGGAACCGCCTCCCGCGCCGGGAGCGCCGCCGGCGACGATCGCCGACACCGGCCTGCATCCGGACACGCTCGCGCAGCTGATGCTGAAGAGCCTGATCGCCGGCGAGAGCAGCGGCATGCACCTCGCCGAGTCGATGCGGCTCCCGTACTCGGTCCTCGAGGCGATGGTGCAGCATGCGCGTGTCGAGAAGCTCGTCGAAGTGCGCGGTGCGAGCGGCGCAGGAAGCGCCGGATATCGCTACGCGCTGACCGACCTGGGGCGCGATCGCGCGATGCAGTTCCTCGACATCAACCGTTACGTGGGACCGGCCCCCGTACCGCTGGCGCAATACAACGCCTACGTGCGCGCCTGCATGGCGGCACGCCCGTGGATCGATCGCGATTGCCTTGCGAAGGGCTTCGACCACCTGGTCGTGAGCGCAGGCATGTACGAAAAGCTCGGGCCGGCCGTGAATTCGGGAAAGTCGCTGTTCCTCTATGGCGCGCCGGGCAACGGCAAGACGGTCGTCGCGGAAGGCATCGGACGCGCGCTCGGCAGCGACATGCACATTCCGCATGCGATCGACGTGGACGGGCAGACGATCACGATGTTCGATCCCGTAAACCATATCCGGGCATCGTCAACGGGCGCGTCGCAGAGCGTGATCGCGGCGGCGGCGCACGACCGGCGCTGGGAGCAGATCCGCCGTCCCGTGGTCGTCGTCGGCGGCGAGCTCACGCTCGAAATGCTCGACCTGACGTTCAACCCGATCGCCAAGTTCTACGAAGCGCCGATCCAGATGAAGGCCAACGGCGGCGTCTTCGTCGTGGACGACTTCGGCCGGCAGCGGATTCCGCCTCGCGACCTGTTGAACCGGTGGATCGTGCCGCTCGAAAGCCGCGTCGACTTCCTGACGCTGCACACGGGGCGCAAGTTCGAGATCCCGTTCAACGTTTTCATCATCTTCGCGACCAATCTCAAGCCCGAGTCGCTGGCTGACGAAGCCTTCCTGCGCCGCATCCCGTACAAGATTCGCGCAAAGAACCCGACGATCGAGGAATACGCGAAGATCTTCGAGCTCAATTGCCGCAAGCGCGGATTGCCCTTCGACCCGGTGATGGTGGAGTACCTGCAGCGCACCTACTACGGGCCGCGCAACCTGCAGATGCGCGCCTGCCATCCGCGCGACCTCGTAGAGCAGGTGGTGGATATGTGCCGCTACCAGCAGCGCGAGCCCGTCATCTCCCGCGATCTGCTCGACGCCGCGTGCGCGAGCTACTTCCTCGAAGAGACCTCGTCTCAGGGGAACGAGTGATGGGTCTGGCACTGACGCGGACCGCGCCCGGATACCGGTTCCTGGTCGGCAAGCCGCGTCAATCGCTGTCGCGGCAGGCCTACGGCGAGCTCGGCTCGAAGTTTTGCATCCTGGCGCTGTTCTCGTCGATGTCGGTCCGTATTGCACAGAACACGGCGCAGACCGGCCACGTCACCGGCCTGCTGCTGCTGGCAAGCGAGGCGCTCGTCGTCGCCCTGACGCTCTTCCGCCGTTCTGCCGGCACCGTGGATCGCACCTGGATGGCGCGTATCCTCACGGTGTTCTCGACCTTCGGCCCGCCGCTCGTGCGTCCCGAGCCGGTTACGCCGTGGGCTCCCGAGTTGCTCACCATCGCGATCTCCGCGATCGGCCTGATGGTGGTCGTCGCCGGAAAACTGTCGCTCGGCCGCAGCTTCGGGCTGACGCCGGCCAACCGCGGCGTTGTGTGCACGGGTCTGTATCGTTTCCTGCGCCACCCGATCTACCTCGGCTACCTGATCACTCACGTCGGCTTCGTCATTTCGAGTCCCGGCGACTGGAACCTGGGCGTCCTCGCCCTTGCGGATCTCGCCCTGATGCTGCGCGCCATTCGCGAGGAGCGCACGCTTGCGCAGGACGATGCATATCGCGCGTATATGGAGCGCGTGCGGTGGCGGATTGTTCCTGGCTTGTTCTGAAGTTCTAGAGTTCAGGGTTCCAGTTCGGCGACCGTAGCGCCCAGATGTGACTCCGGAGCGTCGTGGAAGCGTCTGACGAGCGGATGTTTCTCCAGGAGTGACTGAACGATCCCGCGCTGCACGCCTTTACCGCGGCCGTGAATCAAGCGGACTTCGCGAAACCCTGCCTCGTGCGCGGCGCGCACGTACTCCTCGACAACCGACGGAATGTCGCGCGGCGCGAACGCGTGCAGATCGATGGAATCCTCGATCGGGACTCTGTGTCCGTCTGGCAACTGCTGACTGCCTACTGCTGACTGCCTACTGCTGACTGCTTACCGCCTACTGCCTACTCTTTTGGTACGTCGCGGTCACCGCCGTTGAAATTCCTCCGCGCGCGGTGAAGTCGCCGACGACCGTCATCCGGCGCGGCGAGCAGGCGGCGACCAGATCGTCGAGAATCTGGTTGGTGACGGCCTCGTAGAAGATCCCCTTCGAGCGAAAATCCACGAGGTAGTACTTCAATGATTTCAACTCGATGCAGCGTTCGTCGGGGGTGTAAGTGATGCGGATTTCGCCGAAATCGGGCAGCCCCGTCTTCGGGCAGACCGACGTAAACTCGGGGCAGCGGATCGCGATCTCGTAGTCACGGCCGGGCTGCGGGTTGGGGAACGTCTCCAGCGCCATCGCAAAAAAGTGTAGCATTCATGCGGGTATTTCGCGGGTACGCGATTGACACCGTAAAACCGCGCGCTATAGGATACGAGCCTGATTTTGACCTCTTTCTCCGCTGCCTCCGCAACGCGCGCGCGGCTCAGGCGGGACTTTCAGGAGCGCGCCCAAGCAAGGGGAATTAGCGATGGCAGAGGCCCGCAGAATGGGCAAATCCGAACTCTTCTCGCACTTCGCGGATCGCTTCGAGGTGAAGCGGACGCAGGCGCGCGAGTTCTTCGACGAGCTGAACGTGCTCGCGGAGAAGGAGCTAAAGCGCTCCGGCGAGTTCGTGCTGCCCGGCATGGTGAAGCTGGTCGTGCAGAAGCGTAAGGCCCGCATGGGGCGCAACCCCGCGACGGGCGAGCAAATCAAGATCCCCGCGAAGACGGTGGTGAAGGCGCGGATCGCGAAGCAGCTGAAGGACGCCGTGCTGCCGAAAAAGTAGGCCCCGGGCCCACTGGCGCTCGCCGGCCGGGCGTTTGGTGCCCGGCCGCTTTTGTGTACGGATGCGATCAGGCCGCGACCGACGCGGTCTTCGAGGCGAGCGCGCGGCTGTAGATCGTCGCCGGCGCGAGGCGCGCGATTTTCGCCTGCAGGCTCGTCAGCGAATCATCGTCCAGGATGATACGGTCCCCCGCGTTCACCACCACTTCACCGCTGAAGCGCCGCGCGCCGCGCGCTGTCTTCTGCTCGAAGTAGTGGACTGTGTACACCCGGCCGTCCACCTCGATCTGGGCCGTCTGCAGCAATTTCCGGAACATTTGTACTGCCCCCTTGAACTATCCCGCCGCCTGCGCCATCGGGCGCGTGCTCGTGCGCGGGAAATCGATGACGAATGTTGTCCCTTTGCCCACTTCGCTCGCAACGCTGATTCGGCCGCCGAGCTGTTCCACGATCTTCCGCGTGATCGCGAGCCCGAGCCCAAGCCCCCGCCGCTTCGTCGTGACGAAATCCTCGAAGACCGCCTGCAGGCGGTCCGCCGGAATGCCGCAGCCCGTGTCGTAGACGCGGACCTGCACGCGATCGCCGTGCCCTTCCACTGCTGCGACGACGAGGCCGCCCGGCGCGGTGGCCTGAATCGCGTTCACGACGAGATTGCGGTACACGCGCCCCAGCGCGAAGACGTCGCCTTCGATGTAGAGCGGCTCCGGCGACAATTCCGCGCGGAGCGAAATGCCCGCGGTTTCCGCGAGCGCCTGCATCGACTCGATCGCCTCGCCGACGGATCGGTTCAACTCGATGGGGAAGCGCTCGAGCGGGATCGGTTTCGCGATGTTCTGCAGATCCTCGAGCACGCGCTTGACGACCTGCATCTCGCGCTCGACCATGCGGCGGAAGGTGTCGCGGTACTCGGCGTCCTCCCACATCTTGAGAATCAGCTTGCAGCTGTTGCCGATGTTCTGGATTGGATGCGAGAGATCGTGGACCAGGCCGGCGGCGATGCGCCCGAACATCACCTGGCGTTCCTGCTTCCTGATGTCTTCCTGCAGCTCCACGAGCCGATCGGCCATGGAGTTGAACGCGTCGCCGAGCTCGCGGATTTCATCCTGGCCGCTGAGCGCGACGCGCGTCTCGAGCTTGCCCTCGGCAATCGATCGCGTCACGCGCGTGAGCGCGAAGATGCGCTGGATGAACGTCCGCCCCCAGAGGTAACCGAGAATGATCGTGCCGAGCAGCGCGAGAACGATAGCGGCGAGCAGCTGCCGTTCGGCTCTGTGCGCGCTCGCGTAGGCTTCGTCGGTAGGCTGCTCGACGACGACGGTCCAGTCCGGAGCGAGAAGCGCGTTCACGGCGGACTCCTTCACGGGAGCGGCGACGGCAAGGATGTTTCGTCCGCCTTCGGTGTACTGGTCCGAGTCCTTCCCGGTGGAGCGAAATCGCGCGGCGAACGTCAGTTCCGCTCCGGCGCGGCTCTGGTCGGTATCCGCGATGTGACGCTTCTCGTCGGGATTGCCGTGCGCGATCAGGCGGCCGTCCTCGCCGACGATCAGCGCGTAGCCTCTGTTGCCGACGTGGATCTTGTCCACCATGCGCCAGAGCTCTTCGAGCGCGATTTCACCGACGATCCACGCCGAGTTCTGCTGCGAACGGGACAGCCGGACTGCGATCGTGGTGGTCGGCAGAAGGTCGTCGTCAACCTTGACCGGCGCGATGTACGTCGGGTCGGATCGCCGGCGCGCGATGTCCGGAACGGTCAGCCGGGTTTGTCGCACCGCGCTCGTGACGAGCGGCACCGCCGACGTATCGAACAGCGTGATCTCGCGGAATTCCGGGAACTGCAGGACGTAATCCTTCAGCAGCCGTTCCTGCTGCCACGGCGTCAGCGCGTTCGCGCCGAGCTCGGCGCCAATCGACTGCAGCACGCGCGTGTTCCCGCGCATGTAGAGGTTCACCTGCTCGGCGACCTGCTTCGCGACTTTCCTGTTGCCGTCGGTGACGGATTCGGTGGTTCCGATGCGCAGCGAGCGGATCGAGACGGCGCCGTAGAGGACGAGCGGAAGAATCGCGGCGGTGGCGATGAGCAGGACGAACCGCGATGTGATCCGCTTCATCGCGTGCCTTGCTTGGCAGCCGGACGCCACTGCCACAGGTTCGCGAGAATGTCGCGGTTCTCCTCGGCGCCGACGTCGAACTTCGTGGAGACCGCGCGCGAGCTTGATTGCCAGGCGATGAACGCGGCTGGCGGATCTTCATGCAGCACGCGATCGAGATCGGCAACCGCCAGCCGGATTTCGTCGTCCGAAAGCGCGCCCCTGATGCGATCGAGGATCGCGTCAGCCGAACGGTAGCCGGAATTCAGATGGCTCGGCTCGTGAGACCGCCAGAATTCGTACACCCAGCTGAGAGATCGACCGGCCATTTCAAACAGAAATGCCTCGAAGTCTCCACTCGCCAGACGCGGTGCGAGTTCCTTCTGGGGAACCGGCTGAAGCTTCATGTCGATGCCGACATCGGCGAGCTGTTTCTGGATCAATACCGCCACTTTATCGAATCGCGTGTCGTCGGCAAACACGAGACACGTGAAGGAGAATCGCGCAGGCGTCGTGCCATCCGGCGACGCCTTCCTTTTCAGTCGTGCGCCATCGAGCCGCGCACGGGCAGAGTTCGGGTTGAACACGAACGGTGCACTGGGCGGTGCGTACGCCCAATGCTGCGGCCAGATCGGACCGTCCGCCGTCTGTCCGCGGCCGCTCAAGCCGTCCCGAACGAGCGCGGCGCGATCGAGCGCCTCATTGATCGCCTTGCGCACTTCGATCTGCTTCAGAATCGGATGGCGAACATTGAAGACAAGAGGGATGTAATAGGGGCGCAGGAACGAGTATGCCCTGACCGTCGATTCTTTCTCGACGAACTCCGCGGCATCCCGGCTCACTTCGTGCAACATGTCCACGTCACCGCGCATCAGTGCGGTCCACGCCTTGCGCTGCGTGGGGTAATTCGTAACCTCGATTCCGGTCAGGCCCGGCCGGCCGCGGTAGTACCGCGGAAAAGCCGACAGAGAGGCGTCCTGCCCATTGCGTGCAGCGATCTGAAAGGGGCCCGTACCTACGTCCGGCCGCTTCGGCATTCGCACCAGCACGCCCGAAAGATCGGTGAGGACGAACGCGTTTCGTTCCTTCAGCTTGATGTCGACGCTGTCCACACCGCTCGGCATGATGGACGAGACGCTCGTGAAGCTGAGCGCGTCGAGCCGGGGGCTGGCGGCGGTCTCTCGCAGGCCCTGCGCTGCGATCTCCGGCGTCAACAGCGTGCCGTCATGGAAATACACATCGCGCCGGAGCTTGAGGCGCAGTGTCGTCCCAGCGGCATCCCAGCTCCAGCCGGTCGCGATGCGTTCTGACTGGCGGCCATCGGGTCTATTCGTGAGCCAGGGGTCGGTCGTCAAAATCTTGATCAGTGCATCCGCACCCGTGCCCGCAAGATTTCCCGCCGGCGCCCCGACGCCGATCCTCATGATCGCCGGCGTATCGGATCTGTTGTCCCGCCGCGCACAGCCCGGCGCGCACACGCCGGCTGCGGCGACAAGAAGAATCAAACCGGCATGGCGGCGGCCGCGGATCGTCAGCACAGAGGTAGCGCCACGATTATCGGGCCTAACCGCTCACGGCGCTAGTCGCCGCGCGTCATGCCTCTAGGACTTCGACGCCGGCGGCTCGTCGAGGATCCAGGGGCAGAGCGCCATCGTCTTGACCTTGCCGTTCGTCTTCTTGATGACCGTGATCTTCATGTTCGACTCCAGAAATAAAAAGTTGCGATTTGAATTCGGCGACTATTTCTTGGCCGCGGGCGGCTCGTCGAGAATCCAGGGGCAGAGCGCCATCGTCTTGACCTTGCCGTTCGTCTTCTTGATGACCGTGATCTTCATGAGTGGAATCTCCCGTTAGCGAAGGTTGTCGACAACGACGTCCACGAGCCAGGGACGCAGGGTTCCGGTTTTCTTCTGGTTGTCCGTTTTCTTGCCTTTCATCTGTCTTCTCCTCTTTGGCTGACTACCGATGTCCGATGTCCGATGTCCGATGACTGATTACTGATTACTGATTACTGACTACTGACTACCGACTACCGACAACTGGCTGCGCGCGGCATCGTGCGCAAGCGCGATGAGACCGGCTTCGAAACTCGGTTTGTGGCAGTTCGGTGCGTGCATGTCGCCGAGCTCGCTGTGCGCGGCGACGGTGCAGCCGCCGGCGCAGACGGGAATGAACGCGCAGTCGTTGCACTGCTCCCACGCCGAGAGTTTCTCGAAATTGCGGAGCGCCTGGCTGCGATACGACTCGTCGCGGCCATCGATGTGTCCCGTCGACTGGAGCGCTTCCCCCGCGAATCCGGGGCATGCGAAGAGAGACCCGTCGGGGCCGATCGTATAGGCGTGTCCCTTGTGGATCTCGCACGGGCCCATATGGACGCCGTCGGCGGTGGAGAACCCTCGTTTCTTCGTCTCCTCACGCAGGAACGCCATCTTGTCGTCGACGAAGTTGCACGTATCGCACACGCGGCTCACGCCCGTGCCCGCAGACGTCATGCACGCGCCGTTCAGCGGCTTGCCTTCGGCGCCGACGACTGTCAGGGGAATCATCCCCTTCGCCTGCGCCGTCTTCTCGCGGATGACCGGCTTGAAGGTGACCTTCGACAGCCGCGGCGCAAAATCCTGCGCCGCGAGGAAATCCAGCAGCGCCGGATACGAATCCGCCGTATCCATCTCGAAGTTGCCGCCGATCGCGATGCGCGTCAGGTCCGCAACCGCGCGCGTGTTGGCGATGATCCGATCGAACGTGCCCTGGCCGCCCCGCAGCGGGCGCGAGCGGTTGTGCGCGTCGCGATCGCCGTCGAGCGTGATCTTGATGCCGTTCAGGCCCAGCGGGTTCAGCCGCTCGACCATCTCGCGCGTGAGCAGCAGCCCGTTCGTGATGATGTTGATGAGCATTTCCACGCCGCGCGCGGCGCACGCGGCGTGCAGCCGCTCCGCCATCGCGTACAGCGCCGGCATGTTCAGGAGCGGCTCGCCGCCGAAGAACGTAAGCACGAGGCGATTCGGCGCGATCGCGTCCATGCGCGATTCCACCCACGCGGACACGCGAACGGCCATCTCCGGCGACATCTTCGCGGCGTTCTTGTTGTAATCGCCGTGATCCCCCTGGATGCAGTAATCGCAGGCAAAGTTGCACTGGAGCGTCGTGAGAACGGTGACCTTCAGCGTGTCGGTCCCCTCGCGGACCTCGCGAAAGAACGCGCGAAGATCGTCGCGCTCGGCGTCGCGATCGCGCACGAGAAAACCCTGCTCGGTCAGCTGCTCGATCGTGTCGCGCTCGACCTCTGAAAAATCATCCGCGAGATGCACGCGGTCGATCAGATCGACGACGTCGCGGCTGACGATCAGCTGCGCGTCGCTAAAGGTGTTCATCAGGAACACCTCCTCGCTCTGTTCGAGCGGCACACGGACATTGAACATGGACGCCTGCATGCGTACTCCCATGACGACAAAAGGGCCGCCGAGAAACCCGGAAAGAGTCTTGCTGTGTTGTGCGAAAAAAAACGCGCTGATTGCGCGCGCGATCAAAGAATAGCAACGGGTGTTCCGGGCGGCGTCAGGATGTCGGTAGAGTCCTATGCCGTACCCAGGGGGTGCACTTCCACCCCGAATTTCAGCTTTGTCGGTCTGACTCTTTGGATCCATGGATCGTGCGCGGAAACAGCGCACGGAACCGTCCCAAGACGCGCCAAACGGCTAACCGATTGACCGGTGCGGCCAACTGATTGGCCGAAGGCTGTCCTGTTGAGCTAGGTCGGGCGGGCTTACGCGCCTCGCAGCTTGCGGGCCAGATCCCGGAGATCGAGCCGCGCCATCTTGTGTTTCAGGGTGCTCAGGGGGATGCCGAGGTAGCGCGCCGTCGCAGTCACGTTCCAGTCGGATTTCTCGAGCGCGCGCAGGATGAAATTCCGCTCGAACGTATCGCACGCCTCCTGGAACCGCGTCTCGTTCGCGACGGACGCGGCGTCAAGTTTCGCGAAATGGTATTCGAGCGGAAGATCTTCATCCGTGATCCATTCCTTGTCGCTGACGGCAACGAGCCGCTCGATGAGGTTCTCGAGCTCGCGGATGTTGCCGGGCCACCAGTACGACGCGAGAATCTTCAGTGCTGAATCCGCAACGCCTTTCACCGGCTTGCGGAACTTGCTCTTGTAGCGATCGAGGAACAGCCGCGCGAGCTCCGGCAGGTCCTCGATCCGATCCCGCAGCGGCGGCATGCGGATCGGAATGACGTTAATCCGGTAGTAGAGATCCTCGCGGAATCGTCCTTCCTTGACCGCGCGTTCCAGATCGATGTTTGTCGCCGCGATCAGGCGGAAGTCGGTCTTGATTGGCTTCGTGCCGCCGACGCGCTCGATCTCTCCCTCCTGGATCGCGCGCAGCAGCTTCGCCTGAAGGTCGAAGCGCAGGTCCCCAATCTCGTCGAGGAACAACGTGCCACCCGCTGCGAGCTCGAACTTCCCGAGCTGCTGCTTCACCGCGCCGGTGAACGCGCCGCGCTCGTGCCCGAACAGCGTGCTCTCCACGAGCTCGTGCGGAATCGCGGACATGTTGACGGCGATGAACGGCGCGTCGCCGCGCCCCGACTCCTTGTGCAGGAGGCGTGCGAGTAGCTCCTTTCCCGTGCCGCTCTCGCCGAGGATGAGCACCGTCGCCGACAGTTTCGCCACCCGCTGGACGAGATCCACGATGTCGCGGATCTGGCGCGACGGGCCGATCAGGAACTCGCGCTCGCTCTGCTCCGCGATCTGCGCGCTGAGCGTGATGACCTGGCGGTTCAGGTCCTGCCGCTCGCAGGCGTTGCGTACGAGCGACCGCAGCTCGTCGTAATCGAAATCTTTGGTGATGTAGTGATACGCGCCGTGCTTCATCGCCTGCACGGCCGTCTCGACCTCGTTGATGGCCGAGATCATGATGCACTCGATCAGGCTGTAATTTTCCTTGACGATGCGCAGCACGTCGAAGCCGCTGATGCCCGGCAGGCGGATGTCCTGCAGGATCAGATCGACGTCTTCGTTCTTCAGCAGCGCAAGCGCGGCCTCGCCGCTCGACACCGTCAGCACGCGGTAGTCGCGCTTGAGGATGGCGGTCAGCGTGTCGCGCATGCCCTGATCGTCGTCGCAGATCAGGATGGTTTTTGTCGGCCGGGTCATGGCGAATCCGCCCCTATCCTAAAGCCTAAGGCCCAAAGCCTAAAGCCTAATGCCTAAAGCGCAAAGCCGTGATAATTTGACGCGTTATGCTCTCCTGGGTAATCACCGCCGTGGCGCTGCTCCTCGCGGCTGCCGCGTGGAACCGCGCTGGACGCATTGCGCGCAAGCTCGAGGCCCTGAATCAGTCGTACTGGGAATTGCGGTACGACTTCACGCGTCTTAGATCGCAGGTCGCGCGCCTCGATCCGGAAACGGAACAGCCGGAGCCGCCGCCCGCCGCCCAGCCGGGGCAGCTGGCGTACGTGCCCCTTGCGTCCATCAAGAAGAAGGGTTAATGGCCAACGAGTACGATGTCGCCATCATCGGTTCGGGGACCGGCGGCTACGTCGCCGCGATCCGCGCCGCGCAGTTGGGACTCAAGACCGCCGTCGTCGAACGCGCGCCGGTCCTTGGCGGAACCTGTCTCAACTGGGGATGCATCCCGACGAAGGCGCTGCTCGAGCATGCACACGCGCTGAAGATCGCGCAGGACTGGAAAGAGTGGGGGCTTACCCTCGGCGAAGCTGCCGCCGGGATCGACATGAACCAGGTCCAGGCTCGCAAGGACAAGATCGTGAAAGGTCTGACCGGCGGGGTCGAGTTTCTCTTCAAGAAGAACAAGATCGATTGGATCAAGGGATCCGGACGGCTCGCCGGCAAGGGCAAGGTCGAAATCACCGAGGGGGAGAAGCAGACGCTCGCGGTGAAGAAGGAAATCATCGTTGCGACCGGATCGCAGCCGCGCAGCGTGCCGGGGATCGAGATCGATCGGAAGCGCATCATCACGAGCGACGAAGCCATCAACCTGAAGACGATCCCGAAGTCGATCGTCATCATGGGCAGCGGTGCCGTCGGCGTTGAGTTCACCTCGATCTTCCGCCGCTTCGGCAGCGACGTCACGATCATCGAGTTGCTGCCGCGGCTCGTGCCGATCGAAGACGAGGCGGTCTCGACAGAGCTCGAGCGCTCGTTCAAGAAGCAGGGCATCAAGGTCATGACCGGCACGAAGGTCACCAGCGCGAAGGCGGGCGCCAACGCTGTCGATCTCGAGGCGCAGGGAGCGGACGGCAAGCCGCAGAAACTGAGCGCCGAGTTCCTTCTCGTCGCGACGGGACGCGGGCCGGTCACGAGCGGACTCGGCGCTGAGGAAGCGGGCCTGCAGCTGGATCGCGGTTACGTGCGCGTCGACGCGCAGTACCGGACCAACGTTCCGGGCATCTCGGCGATCGGCGACGTAATCACGTTCGAGCAGCCCGGCCACCAGCAGCTCGCGCATTTATCGTCGGCGGAAGGGGTCGCGCTCGCCGAGCGCATCGCGGGTCAGGAGCTGCGGCCGATCAACTACGAGCAGGTCCCGGGCTGCACATACTGTGATCCGGAAATCGGCAGCGTCGGGCTCACCGAGGCTAAGGCCAGGGAGCGCGGGTTCGACGTCCGCGTCGGCACGTTCAAGTTCGGCGTCCTCGGGCGTGCGAGAATTGCCGGCGAAACCGAAGGGTTCGTCAAGATCGTTGCCGAGAAGAAGTACGACGAAATGCTCGGCGTGCACATGATCGGCCCGCGTTCGACCGAGCTCGTCGCGGAAGCAACCCTCGCGCTGCGCCTCGAGTGCACCGTCGAGGAGCTGATTCGCACGATCCACGCGCATCCGACGATGTCGGAAGCTGTGGGAGAGGCGGCGCACGCGACCCACGGCGCGGCCATTCACAGTTAGTTGTAGGGTATTAGCTATGCCGACCAACGTCGTGATGCCCCAGATGGGCGAATCGATCGCCGAAGGGACCATCGTCCGCTGGATCAAGAAAGTGGGGGACAACGTCGATCGCGACGAGCCACTCTTCGAGATCTCGACCGACAAGGTGGACG